>JBJXGC010000029.1:0-15632 GCA_046154545.1 Dehalococcoidia bacterium
TGCTGGTGACGAACCTGATGGTGGGGCCGCTGGCCGAGTTCGGGGCGGACGAGGTTTCGACCCGGGCGATCAACCCCCGCCTCGTCTACGCCCGGGCGGCCGGCTTCGGCGAGGCGGGGCCATGGGCCAATGACCCCTGCCAGGACACGGTGGGGATGGCCTACGGGGGCCTCCTCTTCACCTGTTCGAACGACGGGGAGACGCCCTACTACCCGCCCGGGGCGATGAGCGACGTGCTCTCCGGGACGATGATGGCCTTCGGCATCCTGGCCGCCCTGCGCGAGCGCGACCGGACGGGCGAGGGCCAGTACGTGAGCACCTCGCAGGTCCAGACGCTGATGTGGATGCAGTCCCTGAACGTGGCCGCCGTCTCGAACCTGGGCAAGCCGTTCGAGGTTTCCGACAGGCTGCGGGCGCCGAGCCCGATCTTCAATACCTACCGCTGCGGCGACGGGAAGTGGATCGCGCTGGGCATGGCGATCCCGACTATGTGGGGGCCGATGTGCGAGGCGATCGGCCGCCCGGAGCTGGCGGACGACCCCCGCTTCGCCGATGCGAGGTCACGCATGAAGAACGCGGAGGAGTGTGTGCGCATCCTCGATGCGCACTACCTCACGGGCACGAGCGGCCAGTGGCTGGACGCGCTCAGGGCCCGCGGCCTCTGGGTCGGCCCGATCAACCGGGTGGAGGACCTGATCACGGACGAGCAGGTGCGGGCGAACGGCTACATCCGGGAGATCGAGGGTGGGGGCACGGCCTCGCGCATGCCGTTCACGTTGCGGGGCCATGAGCCGGGGAGGGCGGCCGCCCCCGCCCACGGCGCGGACAGCGACGCGGTGCTCGGGGAAGTGGGCTTCGACGCCGAGGCGGTGGCCGAGCTGCGGGCGGCCGGGGTGGTCTGGTAGGGCCGGGCGGGCGTGTAGGATGGAGTGATGCGGCGCTACACGGTTGTCCTTTCGCCCGAGCCCGATAGCGGCTGGTTTACGGTGACCTGCCCGGCGGCGCCGGGCGCCATGGGGGCCGGGCCGAGCCGGGATGAGGCGCTGGTGGACATCAAGGCGTCGGTCGAACTCTGGCTGGAGGTCGCCATCGAGCGAGGCCAGGAGGCGCTGGCTGAGACGGCGGAGCTGGTGACCGAGGAGTTGGCCCGCATCCTTGATGATCGGGACGAACTGGGGTGGGACCGGACGGTCGAGACTGCCTCGATCACTATCGACGTGCCGGTCCCGGTGTAATGGGGCAGCTGGACGGAGGCGGCGCGCATGCCGGTAGTGGCGACCCACCGCGGTCGCGGGCTATCGGGGGACGGTCCGCGTAACCGCCTTCCCCCGGCGCCGTCACCGCCGTCGCCTTCCTTATCGACGGCAAGGCCACCACCAGAGGCTAGGGCCACGCCTGGCGGCGGACGGCAGCCCGCGACCGCGGTGGGTCGCCACTACCAGGCGGTCATCGCCACGCCTGGCGCGCTGCGGCAGCCCGCGAACGCGGTGGGTCGCCACTACCAGGCGGGCATCGCAGCGCCTGGGGGGCGTACGGCCGCCCGCGACCGCCGTGGGTCGCCACTACGGAAGTCGTGGGCGGCGGCCCTACGCCTGAGGCGGGCATTCGCGTATCCTCCCGGCCACAACACGGGAGGGTTATTGAACATGGCAGGACGGTTCGAGGGCAAGGTCGCGGTGATCACGGGGGCGGCCGGGGGCATCGGTAAACAGGCCTGTATCCGCTTCGCCAGCGAGGGTGCGAGAGTGGTCGCGGTCGACCTCGCCGGGACGGCGCTGGGCGACGTGATCGACGCGGTGAAGGCGGCGGGAAGCGAAGCAATCGCCGTCCCGACCGACGTCACCATCGCCAGCCAGGTGAAGAACTACGTCGACGCGGCCATGGGCGCGTATGGCCGGGTCGACGCCTTCTTCAACAACGCCGGCATCGAAGGCTGGGTGGGGCCCAGCACCGAGTACCCGGAGGATATCTTCGACAGGGTGATCGCCGTGAACCTGAAGGGGGTCTGGCTGGGGATGAAGTACGTCGTCCCGGTGATGCGCGCACAGGGCGGCGGGGCGATCGTGAACACCGCCTCGACGGCGGGCCTGGGGGCGACGCCGACGATCATCGCCTATGGGGCGAGCAAGCACGCCGTGGTCGGCATGACGAAGAGCGCCGCGGTGGAGTTCGGGCGGGACCGGATCCGGGTGAACGCGGTCTGCCCGGCGCCGATCGAGACGCGGATGATGCGCTCGCTGGAGCGAGGGATGAACCCGGACGACCCGGGCGCCGTGCACGACACGATCTCGGCGACCATCCCGCTCGGCCGCTACGGCGAACCGCAGGAGGTGGCTGCCCTCACGGCCTTCCTCTGCAGCGACGACGCCAGCTACATCACGGGCGGGATCTACACGGTCGATGGCGGCAGCCGGGCGCGATGAACGATGCTTCTCTGGCCGCCTTCGCCCGGGAAGTGCTCCCAGAGAAGCCGATCGCCTGGCTGGCGGATGCGATGGCCGCGGGAGAGGTCACGGCTCGCGATCTCGCCCAGGCCTACGCCTGGCGAGTCCGCACCTTCGACGGTACGTTCCGCTCGGTGGTCGAACTCAACCCGGACGCCGAGGCGATGGCGAGCGCGCTCGACGAGGAGCGGGCGGCGGGCAGGGTGCGCGGGCCGCTCCACGGCATCCCCGTCCTGCTCAAGGACAACATCGATACGGACGACCGGATGCTCACGACGGCGGGCTCGCTGGCGATGGTGCTTTCGCGGCCGGCGCGGGACGCCGCCGTGGTGAAGCGGCTGCGGGCGGAGGGCGCGGTCATCCTCGGTAAGACGAACCTGAGCGAGTGGGCGAACTTCCGCAGCCGCAGCTCGATCAGCGGCTGGAGCGGGCGCGGCGGCCAGACGGGCAACGCCTACCGGGCCACCCACAACCCATCGGGGTCGAGTTCCGGGTCGGGCGTGGCGGCGGCGCTCAACTTCGCCGCGGCCTGCGTTGGCACCGAGACGGACGGCTCGATCGTCTCGCCGTCGAACGTCAACGGGATCGTGGGGATAAAGCCGACGGTGGGGCTGACGAGCCGGGCCGGCGTCATCCCGATCTCGCACACGCAGGACACCGTGGGCCCGATGGCGCGCACCGTCGCCGACGCGGTGGCGCTGCTCAGTGGGCTGGCGGGCCGCGAGCCGAGAGACACGGCAACGGCGGCGATCCCGCCGGGTGGTGACACCGGCTTCGAAGGGGCGCTCGACCGCGGCGCCCTGGCTGGTGCGCGCATCGGTGTCCTGCGGGAGCCGTACTCCGGCTATCACGGGCCGACGGACCGCGCCTACGAGAAGGCGCTGGCGGCGCTCCGGAAGGCAGGCGCGGTGCTGGTCGATCCGGCCGTCATTACGACGGCGGGCGAGATGACGGAGTCGCGCGGCGAGATCGAGCTGATGCGGTACGAGTTCAAACGCGACCTGGAGGCCTACCTCGCGACGCGGCGACCGGCGGCTGGAATCCGCCCGGCTGATGTGCCCGGCTCGTTGGCCGACATCATCCGCTTCAACGAACGGCACGCGGCCGACGAGCTCGCCCTCTTCGGCCAGGAGAACCTGGAGGCGTCGGAGTCGTTGCCCCTGACTGCTGGCGGGTACCGGAAGGTGCTGGCGGCGAACCGGAGGCTGGCCGGTGCCCAGGGCATCGACGCCGTGGTGAAGAAGCACCGGCTGGCGGCGCTGGTCGCCCCGACGGGTGGGCCGGCCTGGCCGATCGCGGGCGGCGACCGGTTCCTCGGGGGCAGCTCTTCCCCATCAGCGATGGCCGGCTACCCGATGGTGACGGTGCCGATGGGCCGGGCGGCGGGCCTGCCGGTGGGCCTCAGCTTCATCGGGCGGGCGTGGAGCGAGCGGACGCTGATCGGGCTCGCGTACGCGTTCGAGCAGGTGACGCTGGCGCGGCGGGCGCCGGTGCTGGGGTGATTGAGCGGCCTCCCGGCCGCGCTCGCACCGACCGTAGCCAGTCGCTAGCTCCGGAGGATGGATACGATGGCCTACCTGCTGTTTATCGACGAAAGCGGGCAGGATCACCGCGAGTCTCCGTACGAAGTGCTCGCCGGCGCAGCGATCCACGACAGTCGGCTATGGGATTTCGTGTGCGATGTCCGTGACGCGGAGGAGCATATCTTCGGACGGTCAATCGCCCACCGGCCCCGGGAGCTGAAGGCTCGCGAACTCCTAAAGAGGAAGACGTTCAGACTGGCGGGCCAGGTCGAACCTATCCCCGCCGATGAGCGCGCCCGGTTAAGTTCGGACCTCCTTATGGACCCGGCTCATCCGACCCGAGAACAACTTGCGGCGCACGCTCAGGCCAAGCTGGCTTTCGCTCAACGCGTCCTCGAACTGTGCGGAGTTCACGGCGTGCGGTTGTTCGCGAGCATCGTAAAACCCCTCGCCCCGAGGCCGACATCGGCTGGCCTGCGCAAGGACTATGGCTACCTCTTCGAACGCTTCTTCTATTGGGTCGATGAGCAACCGAACTTCGAACGGGGCCTCGTCGTTTTCGATGAATTGGAGCGTTCCCAATCCCACGTGTTGGTCGGCCAGATGTCGGCGTACTTCCGCGAGACGGCTACGGGCGTCCAGCGTTCCGGGCGAATCGTCCCCGAGCCGTTCTTCGTGCACAGCGACCTGACGACGGGAATTAGGGTCGCCGATCTGGTGGCGTACCTGCTGGTGTGGAACGTTCGCGTCGGAGACATGAGCGCTCCGCAACGCCAGGAACTGAGCGACCTCGGCCGACTGGTTCTGCAGCTTCGCCACCGCGCCACTGTGGCCAGACCTGGCTACCCGGATGGCTTCTCCGTATGGAGTTTCGCGGTCATTGACGACCTGCGGACACGTGACGAGCGTCAGGGCCGTTTGCGGCTATAAGTCAGGAGAAAGAGAAAAAGGCAATGACGGTCGAGCGCGCGGCTCGGCCCGGCAAAGCCTCCACTCATATGTTCGGTTCACGCGCGAACCGTGTCAATTCTCAGTTCGACGATCTTTGGCGAGCGCGCGGGCCTCACCGTGCACCCCACGCTCAGCGTCACGGCTACCCGGGCATCCCGTCTTCCACGATACCCGCGCGGTGGTAGAGGCGGGGCAGGCGGGCCTGGAGCGAAGCGAAGACGTCCCAGGGGATGGTGCCGGCCGCTTCGGCCACTTCGTCCGCGGTGATTTCGGCGGTGCCCTGGGCGCCGAGGAGGACGGCTTCGTCACCGGCGGCGACAGGCCCGGCGGCGGTGACATCGACCAGGAACTGGTCCATGCAGACGCGGCCGACCATCGGGCAGCGCTGTCCGGCGACGAGCACAGCCCCGTGGTTCCCAAGTGAGCGGCGCCAGCCGTCGGCATACCCGATTGGGATTAAGGCCACGCGGGACGGTCTCTCCGCCCGCCAGGTGAGCCCGTAGCTCACGCCTTCACCGGCCGGGACCTCCGAGACGCGGGCGACCCGGGCGTGGATGGAGAGGATGGGCCGCAGGCCGGGGTCGGGCGTGTTCTCGGGCGGGACACCGTGAAGGGCGAGCCCGAGGCGGACACCTTCGAAACGAAACTCACCGTGGCGCAGGGCGGTCGCGCTATTGGCCGAATGGCGGTAGGGGATCCAGGGGAGGCGCCGGACAACCGCGGCGAAGGCGGCGTGCTGGGCGAGGGAGAACGAATCATCGGCCTCGTCGGCGTTGGCCATGTGCGTGCTCAGCCCTTCGACCACAAGGCCGGGCATCGCGCGGAGGCTGGTGGCGAGGGCGACACCCTCCTCCGGCGCCAGTCCGTCGCGGTGGAGGCCGGAATCGATGTGGACGTGGGCCTTCGCCACGCGCCCCGCCCGCACGGCGGCCGCGGAGAGGGCCAGGCCGAGTTCCACCGTATCGACCGTCGTCGTTATGTCCTGTGCTACGAGCGCGTCCGCGTCGGCGGGGAAGGCGTGCCCGAGCACGACGATCGGCCGGCGCAGGCCGAGGGCACGCAGGGCGAGCGCTTCCGAGGCCCAGACGACGGCGAAGCGTTCGACACCGGCCGCTTCGAGGGCGGGGACGAGGCCGAGGCCGGCCCCGTAGGCATTCGCCTTGACCACGGCGATGATCTCCACACCTGGACCGAGGGCCGCGCGCAGCCGCGCGACGTTTCCAGCGAGCGCTTCGAGGTCGACCTCGACCCACGCGTTGAGCGAGCGGGTGACCGTGGCGAGGGTTGCCCGGGGTGGTGCAGCTGCAGTCACTGGCGCAGAGGGTAACGCGGCGGCAAGGAGTTCAGTCACCGGCAAGCCTCGATAAACAGGACTGGGCGGTGCTTTGACGCGCCCGGCCCTGCTCCCTAGCATCGTGGCAGGTGCCATCGAAACGCAATCGCCGCGGAGGCCTGCGGCTTGTGGCGGCCGTGACCACCGCCTTCGTCCTGCTGCAAGCGTGCGGCTCATCGCCAGCAAAGCCGGGGCCAGGCTCTCCGTCGGCGGACGATTCGCCGGAGCCGACGGCGACGGTGGTGACGCCGACGGCCACGCCCGCGCCAACGCCCGTGACCTCGGCCTCGGAGGCGGCGCGGCTGCTCGATGAGGGGCAGTACGCCGAAGCGGCCGTCTCCTTCGTGGGGCTAGCGGCCAATGCCCCGAACGCCGCCGCACAGGCCGATGCGCTCATCGGGCTTTCGGTCGCCCGGCACGAACTGGGGGAGGAAGCGGCTGCCCTCCAGGCGTTGCGTGACGCCGGTTCGCTTGCCCCAAACGGGAGCATCCAGCAGCAGCGGGCGGCCTATCTGCTCGGCCTGAGGCTGAACGACGCCGGTGGCAGTCCCGAAGGGGAACAGGTGCTGCGGACGGCCATCGGCGCGCAGCTCACCAGCGGGCCGCTCTGGCCGTACGTGAACCTCGAGTACGCGCGGGCACTTTCCCTGGCGGGATCGAGTGACGCCGAGGCGGCCTGGCAGGCAGTCTCACTCGGGAATGCGCCGCTGGACGTGCGGCTCGTGGCCTGGCGGGCACGGGCGAACATCGCACAGGACGATGGCGATGGGCCGGGCTACCTCAACGCCCTCCGCAGCCTGGCCGCGTTGAGTGGCGCCCCGGGAGACCTGTTCGAGCTGGCCAGCGTGGCGCTCAGTCAGGGCGAGCCATCGACGGCGGTGGCGAGCCTTCGGACGGTCGTCAACGGCAGCCCGGGGTCGCGTTTCGCCCTGCTGGCGCTCCCGATCCTGGAGGAGCTGGGAGCCCCGGCATCCCTGGGGCAACAGGGTTATGTCTACTATCGCCAGGGCCGGCTCGCCCAGGCCCAGGCCGTGCTCGAGGCCGCCTTCGGCGCGCGGGATGGGGCATCCGGGCCCGAGGCCGCGTTCGAGACCTTCTATCTGGCGGCCGTCTACGAGGACCAGGGGAAGCTGGCCGACGCCATCGCCATCTACGACCTCGTGCCCGGGCTGGACCCGGACTCGGTCTACGCCCACCGGGCGCGGTACTGGGCGGCGCGGAGCATGGAACGGGCGGGCGACCTCACGAGCGCCTCGAACCGGTACGCCGACCTTGCCGCGAATGGGCCGCGGGGCGAATTCTCGGCTGAAGCGGGCTTCCGGGCGGGGTTCGCGCTCTACCGCGCCCGTGACAACGCCGGCGCCGTGGCGGCCTGGAGCGCACCGGGTGTCAGCCAGGATGCGAGGGCCTTCTACTGGACGGGCCGCGCCCTGGAGGAGGTCGGCGACGCGCCAGCCGCTCGCGCGGCCTATGAGCGGGCCCTGGCCACCGCCCGGCTGGACTTCTACGCCATGGAGGCCGAACGCAGGCTCGGCCGGCGGCCAGCACTCGACGTCAGCTACCGGTCGCGGTCCCTCGACCCGGAGGTGGACTGGGCCGCGGTCGAATCGTGGCTGGCGGCGCGCGTCCCCGGTGTCCGGAAGGAGGCCGACGCCTCCCGGGTGCGGGAGTTCCTGGCCGTCGGCCTGCGCGGGCGGGCCTCCGCCGCGGTGCTGGAACTGGCGCCGGAGGGGGCGGACGCATGGCAGGTGCTGGCGGCCCTCCGGGCGGGGAAGGAGGCCGGTGTGGCCGACGCCCCGGCGCGGTTGGCGGTACGGTTGCGCCTGTTGGCCCGGGTCGAGTCGTTCGACGTGCCGCCAGACCTGCTCCGGGTCTCCTACCCACTACCTTATGTCGCGTTACTGGAGCGGGAAGCGCGCACGAACGGCCTCGACCCACTGTTCGTGGCCGCCCTCGTCCGCCAGGAGAGCTTCTGGGACCCGGCGGCCCACTCGCCGGCCGACGCCTTCGGGCTGACGCAGGTAATCCCACCCACGGGCGAGGCGATCGCGGCCGCACTCAACGTGCCCGGGTTCACGACAGCCGACCTCTTACGGCCCGCGATGAGTCTGCGGTTCGGCGCCTACTACCTGGCCGAGCAGTTGAAGGCGTTCGGCAGCAGCCAGGCCGCCCTCTCGGCCTACAACGGAGGGCCGCACAACGCCGCCCGGTGGGTGGCGGCCGCGAGCGGCGGGAGCATGGCTGACTTTGTCGAGGCGATCGATTTTGCGGAGACGCAGCTCTACGTCATCCTCGTGATGGAGCACCTCGCCCACTACGAGGCCGCGTACGGCGGATAGCGCCCGATTCGCGCCAGGCATCCCGATGAGATACGATGGCGGTTCACGTTTGAATCCGGAGAGCGACTGTGTCGACGAAACGCACCTATCAGCCCCACCGCAAGCACCGTTCACGAGTGCATGGCTTCCGCATGCGGATGAGTACGCGCGCCGGGCGGCTGGTGCTGAAGGCGCGGCGGCTGCAGGGCCGGAAGCGCCTGACGCAGGTGTAGGGCCGTGGTCCGGGCCGGCCGCCTGCGCAAGGGCGCCGAGTTCGATGCGGTTTTCAAGAAGGGGTCGGCCGTTGCCGGCCCCTTATTTGTGCTCCGGTATGGGCCGCCCAGCGGAGAAGTCGCGCGCTGGGGCTTCGCGGTCGGCAAGAAGCTCGCGAAGCGTTCGGTGACGCGGAACGCGGTGCGGCGCAAGATGCGGGCGGCCGCCCGGGCGATCGATGGTGTGGCCCCGTGTGACCTCGTGGTGATTGGGCGGGCGGGGTCGCTGACGGCAGGCGTAGCCGGGTTCGAATCGGCGCTGCGGCGTTCCCTGGCGAAGGCCGGCCTCACGGCTGAAGGTGGAGGGGCGCCGTGAAGCAGCTCCTGTTGTGGGCGATCCGGGGCTACCAGCGGACGCTTTCCCGTGTGCTGCCATCGCAATGCCGGTTTGAGCCGACCTGTTCGCGGTATGCGTACGGGGCGGTCGAGCGTTTCGGGGCGTGGCGGGGGTCGCGGCTGGCGCTGAGGCGGCTGACGCGTTGCCACCCCTGGGGCGGCCAGGGGTACGACCCGGTGCCAGACCGATAGGGAGCTGTTCCAGCGGAACCGCCAAGGCGCCAAGGACGCCAAGTAGGCGCTGAGCCGGTTGAACCGCCAAGAGGGCGCCAAATTGGGTGGGATCGGGTGCGCGGTAGGGGCATTGTTTCACGTGAAACGTGCGGCCGCTGGTGAACCGGCGCACCGGTTGAACCGCCAAGACGCCAAGGTCGCCAAGAGAGCGCCAAGGGGGTGGGACCGAGGGCGCGGTAGGGGCACTGTTTCACGTGACACGCGACTCATACTGCGAACCGGGACGCCGGTTGAACCGCCAAGACGCCAAGGTCGCCAAGAGCGCGCCAAGTGGGTGGGAGCGAGGGCGCGGTAGGGCACTGTTTCACGTCACACGCGACTCATACTGCGAACCGGGGCGCCGGTTGAACCGCCCAGACGCCAAGGTCGCCAAGAGGGCGCCAGGGGAAGGGAGCGAGGGCGCGGTAGGGGCACTGTTTCACGTGAAACATGGGGCGATGGTGAGCCGCCGAGCCGGTTGAACCGCCAAGACGCCAAGATCGCCAAGAGGGCGCCAAGGGAAGGGAGCTCGGGGCTCCGTTGGGCTCCGCCTGGCCGTCGCAGCCCTCACCCCGGCCCTCTCCCGCTGCGGCGGGCGAGGGAGTGCGGCGTCCGGAACTCGCCTTTTCATCCCTCACTCTGGCCGCTGGCCATCCTTGCCTCCTGGTGGCTGGCGACACGCGAGCGCCGAAGAAAGGAGCTTCACGGCGGCCCCCTCATGGGTCTTGGTGCCCTGGCGGTTCGACCGCCCCCACGGGTGAGGTTCCGCGTGAAACGGGCACTTCTCTTGTACGCTACATAACATCGCGGAGAGGGAGCTATCCCGTTCTTCGGCGCCTGTTACTATGGCTAGTGTGAACAACCGCCGCGCCGTCGCGGTGGGTGCGCTGCTATTCCTCGCCTCCTTTCTCGCCGCCTGCGGTGGCGTCAAGAATCCTGAGGGTTGGGCAAGCCCCGCCGTCGATGGCAGTACGATCTACTATTTCCCGGCCAAGAACCGCCTCTCGTCGCTCTCCCTCGCGGCTGATGGTTCGGCCGCCCGCACCTGGAACTTCCCCGATAAGCAGAAGCTGGACCAGAAAGACCTCTCCTTCAAGGCCGTCTACGACGATCCGGCCGTCGATGGCGACGCTCTCTACTTCGCTTCGTGGGATGGGCGGCTCTTCTCCGTCAACGCCCGGGATGGCGGGTTACGATGGGCGCGCCGCGCTAAGCTGAACGGCGGGGTCGTTGGTGGGCCGGTGATCGCCGGCGACACGCTCATTTTGGGCACCACGTCCGGCCGCCTCTATGCGGTGAACAAGGCGGATGGGCAACCGGCGCCCGGCTGGCCGGCCAACGGCAAAGACCTGAAAGACGGCATCTGGGCGCCGCCGGTGGTCAAGGGCGACGCCGTCGCGGGCTACACCGTTTTCGTCGCCACCATGGCCGGGACGCTCCAGGCGTACTCTGTGAAGGACGGCTCCCCGCTCTGGGCGACGCCGTTCCAGGTGGAAGGGGCGATCGCCGAACTGGCCTTGCTCGACGACAAGCATCTCTTCGTCCCCAGCCTCGACAAGTCGGTCGCGATCGTCGATACGGCGGACGGGCAGCTGATCGGCAAGCGCTTTGTCACGAAGGACTGGGTATGGAGTGGGCCGGCCTTCAAGGACAACGTGGCCTACTTCGGGGACTTCTCAGGGAATGTGTACGCGCTCGACATAACTACGCTGACCCTCGCCGCTGGCTGGCAGGCTCCGTATGATGCGGGGGCGAAGATCAAGGCCGCGCCGGTGATCATCGACGGCGTCCTGGTGCTGGCCACGCGCGAACCGGTCGTCCACTTCGTCGATGCGGCAACGGGCCGTGGCCTCAATACGGTACCGCTGAAGGACGTGGGCACGATCCGTGCCGGCCTCTCGGTCAATGATGGCAAGGGACTGATCGTGACGACGAAGGGGAAACTGTTCGTGGCCGACCCGGACGCTCTCAGAGTCGAGCAGTTGGCGATCGCCGGTGAAAAGCCATGATGGAGCTGATCGGCAACATCTTCACCCCGATCCTCCTGGAGCCGATGATCAACTTCCTGGTCATCCTCAACAATGTCCTGTTCGGGAGCTTCGGTCTTGGGATCATCGCATTCACGATCGTCGTGCGGCTGCTCACCTGGCCACTGACGCTCCGCCAGCTCCATCAGACGCGGGCGATGCAGAACGTCCAACCGCGCATCCAGGAGATCAACAAGAAGTACTCGGACCCGAAGCGGCGCCAGGAAGAGCTGATGAAGGTCTACAAGGAGTCGGGGGTGAACCCGATCGGCTGCCTGGGGCCGATGATCCTGCAATTTCCCATCCTGATTGCGCTGTTCTACGCGATCAGGGCCGTCCTGCCGGAGTCGCCGGAAGCGCTGGAGCGGCTGGCGGACCACCTTTATTCCTGGAACTACATCCAGCACGCCATTCCCATTCGGGAACACTTCCTCGGGTTCGACCTGAGGACGAGCAACTACGTCCTGGTGGCCGGGGTAGCGCTAACCACCTGGGCCCAGACGAAGACCACCGTCATGTCCGCCACCGCGGACGACCGGACACGCGCGCAGCAACAGATGATGGCGTACATGATGCCGCTGATGTTCGGGTTTTTCGCGTTGAGCTTTCCGAGCGGCGTCAGCCTCTACTGGGTGGTGAACTCACTGGTCGGGATCGCGTTCAACATCGCCGTCTACGGCCTGCCGATCGCGAAGATCAAACCGCTGGTCAAAGGGCCGACGCCGGCCCCATCCACACAACCGCCGGGCGGCTCGAGCGGTGGCTCGCCGTCCGCCCGGATTGAACCTGCTCGAGAACTGAGGACTGCCAATGGAGTCGGCCGAAGCAAGCGGCAAAACCGTCGAAGACGCCCTTAACCGGGCCCTCACCCAGCTCGGCGCCCGCCGGGAAGAAGTAGAATTCGTCGTCCTCGACGAAGGCAAACGAGGCGGCCTCTTCGGCCGTGGCGCCAAAGAGGCGCGCGTCCGGGTGGACCGCACTGGTGGCGCCCCACCGGCGGACGACCGCTCCCTCCCCGACACGCGTATCCCTCGCGGGCCGCAGGGCGGGGGCGGGAGAGGTGGCCGGGGCGGCCGTGACCGCTTCGAACGCGGCGGCGGACGGCCTGACGGTCCCGGGAATGCGGCCGACCGCGGACCCCGCGGCAACCGGCCTCCGCAACGCACACAGACGCGGACCGGCTTCGACGCGCCCGTGCCGCGCCTGACGGCTGAAGACTTCAACCGCGCCCCCCGCCCGGCTGAAGGGGGCGACGCGCCGCAGCAGCTGGAAACGGCAGCCCGCGGCCAGCGGCCGCCCCGTAACCGTCCCGAGCGCAGCGAACGCCCGGAGCGGCCCGACCGCCCCGACCGGGGCGACCGGGGCGAGCGCCGGCGTCCTCGTGAAGAGCAGCCCCACATCGACCCCGACATCAACGCCGAAGAGGTCGATCTCGCTGCCCATGTCGTGGACGACATCCTGCGGCTGCTCGATATCCCGGCGGAGCTGACGATCCGCGAACCGATCACCCCGGGGGACGGCCTCGGTGTGGCGAAGGCGGTCATCGACATCAGCGGCGACGACCTCGGCCTCCTCATCGGGCGGCGGGGCGACACGCTGGCGTCGCTCCAGTACCTCGTCAACCTCATCGTTGCCCGGCGCTTCCCCGGCCAGGGTGGCGTGAACATCGACGTGGAGCATTACCGCCACCGCCGCGAAGAGCAGGTGATGGCGATCGCGATGCGGATGGCCGACCGGGTGAGGGAGACGGGTTCGCCGATCACCCTCGAACCGATGTCGGCCTCCGAACGGCGCCTCGTCCACATGGCCCTGGCCGAAGACCCTGAGCTGATGACGAACAGCATCGGCGAGGGCGAGAACCGCAAAGTTGTCATAAGTACCAAAGAGTAGGACTGAGGAGAGAGGCCACGCAGATCGTCGTCGCGGGCAATGTGGTGGAGGACCGGGCACCCGGCGGCTGGGTGGCCGGCGGCCCTGCCCTGTACTCGGCGCGGATGGCCCAGGCGCTCGGGGCGGCGGTCACCCTGGTGACGACGCTCTCGTCCGAGTACGACCGGGCCGCGCTCGATGGCCTGACCGTGATCTCCGCGCCAGCGCCCGCGAATCCGCGCTACAGCAACAGCTACGACCGCAACGGCCGCCGCACTCAGGTGCTGAGCGAGACGGGAGAGCCGCTTGAGGCGGCCCTGCGGTCGATGCCCGCGGATGCCGACGTCCTGATCGTCGCGCCCGCCTACCACGAAATGAAGACGATGCCCGCCTGCCGCTCGAACATCTCGGGGATCGCCCTCCAGGGCCTGCTGCGGACGACCGACGCCGCCGGGCGGGTCTCTCCGCACCCCGACGCCTGGGGCCAGGTGCGGCGCTTCCTCGCGCCCGGCCGGTTCGTCTTCTTCAGCGAAGAGGACACGGCCGAGCCGGAGAAGCTGGCCGCGGCCATCGCCGCCAGCGGCGCCACCGTCTTCCTGACGCGGGCGGAGCGCGGGGCGACGCTCTTCCGGAGCCACATCCGGCGCCAGTTCCCGGCGATCGCCGCCGACGCCCTGGAGCCGACGGGCGCCGGCGACTGTTTCGCGACGGCGTTCCTTGTCCGCTTCGCCGAGTGCGAGGACATCGAAACCGCCGCCCGCTTTGCGATCGCGGCCGGGTCGGTGGCGGTCGAACGGGTGGGCGGTCCGGCTGCCGTGCCCACCCGCGAGCTGGTCGAGGCGCGGCTCGTCCGGGTGGCCGCCTGATGGCGGCGCGGGTGGTGGCCTTCGTGAACCAGAAGGGTGGGGTGGGCAAGACGACGACGGCCCTCAACCTCGCCGCCGGGCTCGGCCGCCTTGACCAGCGGGTGCTCCTCGTCGACCTCGACCCGCAGGCGAACGCCACCAGCGCCGCGGGGGTGGATGGCACGGACGTGCCCGGCGTCTACCAGATGTTGATGGGCCTGGAACCGCCGCTGAACTGCCTCGCCGCGGTGCCGGACGAGCAGTTGACCGTCGTGCCGTCGAGCACCGCCCTTGCCGGCGCCGAGGTCGAACTCGTCCCGCTGATGGCCCGGGAACGGAAGCTCGCGGCGGCGCTCGATGCCCTGCGGGAGCGCTTCGACTGGATCTTCATCGACTGCCCCCCCTCGCTGGGGCTGCTGACGATTAACGCCCTCACGGCGGCGGATAGCGTGATCATCCCCGTGCAGTGCGAGTACATGGCGCTGGAGGGGCTGACCCGCCTGCTCGAAACCCTCGAACTCGTCCGTCACAACCTGAACCCCTCGCTCGATGTCCTCGGCGTGGTGCTCACGATGTTCGACCCACGGACGCGGCTGGCCCAGCAGGTTGTTGACGAAGTGCGGGGGCACTTCAAGGAGACGGCGTTCGCGACGGTGATCCCGCGGGCCGTCCGCCTGAGCGAAGCGCCGAGCCACGGAAAGACCATCTTTCAGTACGAACCCGGGGGCCGGGGGGCGACGGCCTATGGCGCTCTGGCCAGCGAACTGCTCGCCCGCGTGCAGGTCGCCGTATGAACGGCAGCCGCGCACGGGGAGCCGACCAGATCGGACGGGGGACGAGATGACGCAGCCGAAACGAGGGTTGGGGCGTGGCCTGGACGCGCTGTTTGGCGGCGCCCCGGCGGCAGCGGCTCCGCCTCCACCTCCGGAGCCGGCGTCTGCCCCGCCCGTCCAGCCTGTCCCCGTGGCGGAGCCGCCGGCCGCCGCACCGGTGGCGCGGCGGGGTGGTGCTGAAGAGCTCGACATCGACCTGATCTCGCCCAACCCGGAACAGCCGCGCACCCACTTCGAGCCGGAGAAGCTGCGCGAGCTGGCCGAATCGATCCGCAGCCACGGGATCATCCAGCCGCTCATTGTCGGGCGGGACGAGAGCGGCGGGTACCGGCTGATCGCGGGCGAGCGCCGTCTCCAGGCGGCCCGCCTGGCCGGGCGGGCGACGGTCCCGGTCATCTTCCGCGAGGCGGCGTCAACGGAGCTACTCGAACTGGCGCTGATCGAGAACATCCAGCGCGCCGACCTGAACGCGATCGAGGAAGCGCTGGCCTACCGGCGGCTGGTGGACGAATACGGTCTCACCCAGGAGGAGACGGCGCGGCGCGTGGGCAAGGGGCGGGTGGCGGTGGCCAACTCGCTGCGGCTGCTCGCCCTCGAATCGGAGATCAAGCGCAGCCTCGTTGGGGGCGAGATCACCGAAGGGCACGCCCGTGCCCTCCTCGGCCTGC
>JBJXGC010000030.1:0-4858 GCA_046154545.1 Dehalococcoidia bacterium
TTCCGGAACCAGGCGAGCGTCTCCGTCCAGGCGGCCTTTGCCGCTTCGGCGTTGTAGTTCGCGCCGGTGTCGTTGAAGAAGGCGTGGTTTGCACCCGGCCAGACCTTGACGTCGAACGGCTTCCCGGTCTTCGCCAGCTGTTCCTTCACCTTCTCGGACTGCGACGTGACGCGGTTGTCGTTCCCGCCATACATGGCTAGCACAGCGGCCTGCGTTTTCGGGAGGTCGTCGATCAGCCGGCAGATGCCGTAGTAGGGGACGGCCGCCTTCACATCCGGGCTGGCGATCGCCGCCTCGAAGGTGTAGCCGCCACCGAAACAGAAGCCGGTGACACCAACGCCACCCGCCTTCACGCCCTCGGCTGCCTTCAGGTAACTGACGTACGCGACCATGTCGGCGACGAGGTCGTCGGGCTTCGCGCTACCGAGAGAGCCGGTGTTCGCCGCGGCGTCCGCTTTCGTGCCGCCTCCCCGCGAGACGAGGTCGACCGCCAGCGCCACGAACCCTTCGGCGGCATAGCGGCGGGCGACGTGGCGGAAATGGTCGAGCAGGCCGCGGTTCTCGTGGATGATCAGGACGCCCGGGTACGTGCCTGCCTTCTCCGGCCTGGCAAGGTAGCCGAGCAGGTCCGAGCCCGAGCCTTTGAAGCTGATCTCCCCGGCGTTCGCGGCGCCGGCCGCGGTTGTGGAGGCAGCGGAAGGGGCCGCCGAGGCCGAGGCTGCCGCTGTTGTGGCCGCACTGGCGCTGGCGGCCGCTGTCTGGGGTGGGGCCTGGGTGGGCGCGGGTGTGGCTGCGTCATCATCGTCGCCGCTTCCGCAACCGAGCACGGTGAGGGCCGCCGCGGCCGCCGGGACGCTGCCCATGATGAGGACGGCCCGCCGGAGCAGGCCACGGCGGCTCATCTGGCGCTCGTGGTACTCGTCCACGAACTCCTCGAGCAGATAGCGCTGGTACTCGTTCATTTTCACGGCAGCCTCCTGAAATGCACGCGCGCCGGATGACCGGGGTGGCGCGCCCCGGTTTATCGGGAGTACGGCGCGCGCTGCGGTGGGGATGCTGCCCAATCCGGAATGAGGCAAGGCCCGGTTAAGGGAGTGCGGCACGCCGTCGCCAATACGCGAGGCTCCCGACCGGCAGGGCGGAGATGGCGTACACCGCCACGGCGGACAAGGTCACGATCGTATGGGCTAACGGAGTGCTGGCGTCGTAACCGATAGCCCGGTTCGCGGCGATCACAAGGACGGCGCCCATGCCCGCGCCCGCAGCGATCCCAGCCGAAGCTGTCACTCCTGCGCCGGCGCCGATGCCGAACAAGGCGGCGGCCACCGAAGGTCCAGCGATGGCCCACCCGAGCAGTAGCCAGAAGAACGCGTCGCTCTCCCGGTCAGAGTCCAGAAGCCGGACGAACATCAGCGTTCCGAGCAGGCCCATGGCAAGGCAGCCGACGATCCGGGCCAAGTCCCGTGACGGTTCGCGACCAGGGCCGCCGGGCCCTGCCGAAGGGGCAGAAGACTCGCGATCTCCCTCCGCCGGCGTCATGTCAGTCCTTGTGCTCCTGCTTTTCGAGCGCCTTGGCCAGGGCGCGGCCTTTCTCGGGTGTGGGGTCCGCGACCACGCCGTAGATCTCCCGGCCCTCGTGGCCTTCGGGAAGATGCTCCGTGATCGGGAGGCCCTCTTCATTCACGAAAAGCAGGCAGTGGCAGTACTTGAAGATCTGCATTTCGTCACAGGCGCAGATCCACGTCCGCCGCTTCGCCTCTTCCTCACGCGGGAGGTAGAGCCCCTCGGGCCACTCGCCCTTTTCGTCCTTCTCCGGGTAGAAGTTGCAGGGGCAGATGGGCCGCCCGAACTTGTCGACGTTGTAGGCGAGCCCGAGCACCACGCCCTCCGTGATGTAGCGGTCGGGGTGCAGGTGGGTACCGGACTTTTCCGCGAACTTCTCGGCGTAGTTCCACATCTTGTCGATGTTTTTTTGGGTTGGCTGGTCCAAACATGGCCTCCTGGCCGGTGCGTGGCGCACCGTGCGCCGCACAGCTTACGCGATGGGCCGCCCACCCATCGCGGGCTCCGTTACCATAGAGACGATGGCTGGCCGCTACGCCGACGCGATGCACACGAACTATGTCACGGCGCTCCAGCAGATCACGGTCCTTGGATCCGGCGGCCGGGCAGAGCTGGCCCCTCCCTGGGTGCTCCTTGACGCCGGCCTCGACTTCGACTTCTTCAACATCGCCACCGTGCGTGGCGCTGTCGAGGACCCCGCCGCAGCCGTCGCCCATGCGGCCGAGTGGTTCGACAGCCATGAGAAGCCCTTCCGCTTCATCCTCCGCGATGCGGCCGACGCCGCCCTCGTCGCGGCCGCCGAGGTCTGCGGATTTCGGGTCGACCCCCATGAACGCGAGCCCGCCATGCTCCTGCGCCCGCTCGCTGCGCTCCCGGCCGCTCCCCCCGGGCTGCGAATCGTGCGCGTGACCACGGCCGCGGACGCCGCTGCCTACGCAACGGTTGAGCCCGCCATGAGCGGCGACCGCGACCTTCGCCTCTCGATATCGGAACGTGCGCTCACCACGCCCGGTTGTGCGCTGTTCGTGGGCTGGGTCGGCGGCGTGGCCGTTGCCCGTTCGATGAGCCTCGTCACCGGCGAGATGGCCGGCGTGTATAACGTCTTCGTCGCCCCCGAGCTTCGCGGGCGTGGCTACGGTACGGCCATGACCGCTGCCGCCATCGCCGCCGGTCAGGCTTCAGGCGCGACGGCTGCCTGCCTTTCGGCGACGGAGCTGGGCCTCCCGGTGTATGAGGCCATGGGCTTCCGTACGCAGTTCCGCTATCTCAGCCTCTGGCGGGATCGCCGTTGACGCCCAAACGGGCGCGTCGCTACTCTGGGAGCGTGAAAGCTGTCGTATCGGAGAACGGTCAAGTCACCATCCCCGAGGAGCTTCGCGACCGCTTGGGGATCCGCGCGGGGCACGTGGTGGACTTCGACGAAGTCGATGGCCGCCTTGTGGTCTGCACCTCCGGCGACGTGGACAGCCTTGAGCAGATGGTTGCAGTCGTCCATCTCGGGATGACTACGGACGAGTACATCGAGATGCTCAGAGGCCCGCGGGACGTACAACGGTGATCACCGCGGTCGATACGACCGTCCTCAGTGACATCCTCGGCGGCGACCCCACGTACGCTCGATCCTCGCTCGACGGCCTGAGGCGATGCCTGCGCGAAGGCCGAATCGTCGCGTGCGATATTGATTGGAGCGAGATCGCGGCCGCGTTCCCTGACGGACAGTCCGCCGTCACTGCCCTCGCTCGGCTCGGCGTTCATTTCAACGCCATCGGGCCTGAAGCGGCCGCTCTTGCGGGTCAGATGTGGCGCTCCTACCGCATGGCTGGTGGGACGCGCGAACGGATGATCCCTGACTTCTTGATTGGCGCCCATGCGGTTCAGCAGGCCGACAGGCTGCTGACGCGCGATCATGGGTTCCAGCGCCGCTACTTCCCCGGCTTGCTCGTCATCGACCCCACGCCTTCGTGACCTAAATGGTCAGGCCGCCGAGGCCCTGGACGCCGCGCACGTATTCGATCTCGCCGACGTGGCGGTAGCCGTGGCTGAGGCAGACCCCGAAGAGCCCGTCCCAGAGCGTCATCTCCGGTAGCGGCTTGATCGTCACCCGGCGGCTGGCGAACTCGGCCGGAGACATCCCCGCCAGGTAGGCGTCCGTCGCCTGCCAGACCTTGCCCTGGTACTCGTGCCATTTCGCCACGTCGTGGACCCGGACCGCGTTCGCCTCGGCCTCGGTCATCCCCGTCCCCTGGCTGTTCTTTGGTAGGCCGAAGTGGGCGTCGTAGGCGCCCTCCAGCCACACGGTTGGCTTGTGCTGGACCACCCAGTTGACGATGTTGTCCTCGGTCCGCACGTAGTGCCAGAGGCTGAAGAAGGCGCTCACGCCACCTTCTTGCGGGCGGAAGTTGAAGTGCTCCGCCGTCATCCCCTCGACCGCCTTGTCGAGCAGTGCGTGCATCGACTTCAGGCTCGTCCGTAGCAGGTCCTGCTCGCTGGTCATGGCATATCCCCCGGTTTGGTTACCGAATTCTGCGCCGCAGCAGGCACAGCGTCGAACGCGGTCCTTCGACTGGCCTCTTCATAATCGGCACTGGCCAACTGTCATAAGTCGTCTCGGGCAGTTGAACATCCGCGTCTCACACCAGTTTCGCCGCGGATCGGTCCCTAACGCGGTGGTTCCCCGATGTTTGTAACCACACTTCCACCCGAATTCTGTGAGTATGCGCCGCTCGCGATTCTTCCGGCCCCTGATCCTCGTCGCCGCGACCTGCTCGCTTGCCGGCCTGGCGCGCGAGCTAGTGCCCCTGCCCGCGAACCCGGCGGCTGGGCTGATCGCGCCAGCCACCTCCGATGCAGCCTCGACGCTGCCAGCCGATGGTACGGCGGCCCCGGTCACCCAGGAGCTGGCCCAGGCGCTGGCTACCCCCACCCCCGCGGCGCCCGAAGAGCCAGCTGTGGCGGCTGCCGGCCAGCCGGTGTCCGCTACCGTCATCGCGAGCATCCCCTCGAACCTTACCCACGCGATCGAACTCGCGTCGCACGATGACAAGGCCGCGACGCTGCTCGACAGCATGAACGCCGCCCGCATTGCCGACGGCGTGCGAATCCTGCGCCGCTCCGCCGACCTCGACGACGTCGCGCTTGCCCGGGCGAAGAACCTGGTCGCCAACGGCTACTTCGACCATTACGCGCCCGACGGCGAGAGCGCCTTCAGCGAACTGGGCGCCCGCGGCATCCACTACCGCCTGGCCGGCGAGAACCTCGCCCGCAACAACTACGCCGAGAACCGCACCGTCGAAGC
>JBJXGC010000052.1:0-21588 GCA_046154545.1 Dehalococcoidia bacterium
TGGGGACAACGTGACGATGAAAGTAGAGTTAATCCAGCCGATTGCGGTTGAAGAAGGCTTACGCTTCGCGATTCGCGAAGGCGGACGCACCGTTGGCGCCGGTGTCGTCACCAAGATCCACGCGTAGGCTGGGAATAAGGGAAGGGGCGCCACCATGGCACGTCAACAGATACGGATAAAACTCAAAGCATACGACCACCGGCTGATCGACCAGTCGGCCCGGCAGATTGTCGAGGCCGCTGAGCGGACAGGCGCGGCCGTGGCCGGCCCCATCCCACTCCCGACCTCGATCGAGAAGTTCTGCGTGATCAAGAGCCCGCACGTCTACAAGGACTCACGCGAGCAGTTCGAAATCCGCACGCATAAGCGGCTGATCGACATCCTTGAACCGACCTCTAAGACCGTCGATACCCTGATGCGGCTGCAGCTGCCCAGTGGTGTTGACATTGAAATCAAACTGTAGAACGCCATGAGTATCGAAGGACTTCTCGGCCGCAAGCTGGGCACCGTTCAGGTGTTCGACGACCGTGGGCGCCTGCGCGGCACCACGGCCGTTGAAGTCGGCCCCTGTTTTGTCACCGACATTTTGACGCCTGAACGGAACGGCTACAGCGCTGTCCAGATTGGCTTCGGCGAGGCAAAGAAGCTGAACAAGCCAGAAGCCGGGCACCTGAAGCCTGCCGGTAACCTGAAGCTCCGCCATCTGACGGAATTCCGGGTGCTGGATAACGCTAGCTACGCGGTGGGCGACCGCCTCGGCGCGGAGCTGTTCGACGCGGGTATCAAGGTAGACGTTACGGCGAATTCGAAAGGCCGCGGCTTCCAGGGCGGCGTCCGCCGGCACAATTTCGCCGGTGGCCCCAAGACCCACGGCCAGAGCGACCGCCACCGGGCGCCGGGCTCCATCGGCTCAGGCACCACGCCCGGCCGCGTCCTCAAGGGCACGCGGATGGCCGGCCACATGGGCGCTGAGCGAGTCACGGTCCGCAACCTCGAGGTCGTGGCCCGTAACGACGAGAAGAACGTGATTTTCGTCGCCGGATCGGTGCCGGGCCCGAATGGTGGCCTGGTGCGCGTCCGGGCGGCCCGGAAGGTGGCGAAATGAAGCTGCCAGTGCGAGACACGGCCGGCAAAGATCTGCGCGAAATCGAGGCTGCGGACGAGGTCTTCGGGATCGAGCCCAACCGCTCGGTGCTGCACCAGGCCTACGTGGCCCAAATGGCGAACCGGCGCGGGGGCAATGCCCATGCCAAGACGCGCGGCGAAGTCGAAGGTTCGACGAAGAAGATCCGCAAGCAGAAGGGCACGGGGGCTTCACGCCAGGGCGGCATCCGGGCGCCTCACCATGTCGGTGGTGGCGTCGCCCACGGGCCGCGACAGCACAGCTTCGCCAAGGACCTGCCGAGGCAGATGGGCCGCCTGGCCCTGCGTTCGGCCCTGAGCGACCACGCCGCCTCGGGGACGCTGATCGTCGTCGAGGGGCTTGTGCCTGCGGAACCGAAGACGAGCATTATGGACGCGACGCTCGGCGCCCTTGGCGTCAACCGCCGGGTGCTCCTCGTCAGCGCGGCCTATGAGAAGAACCTCGCCCTTGCGACGCGGAACCTCGATGTCGCGAAGGCGGTCCCGGCGGCGAACCTAAATGTGGTGGACCTGATCAACGCCCACCGCCTCGTCATGACAGAGGACGCCGTCCGGGCCTGCGAAGCGCTCTGGGGCGGTGCCAACCTCAAACCGGCCCGCGGGCGTAACAAGGAGGCCGCAAGTGCCTAAGGAGATTCACCCGTACGCCGTCCTCCTTCGCCCACTCGTGACTGAGAAGACGACCGTCCTGACGGCGCTCGACAAGTACGTGTTCGAAGTGGACATCCGGGCCAACAAGAACCAGATCAAGGAAGCAGTCCAGATCGCGTTCAACGTCCGCGTGGCGGAAGTGAACACGCTGGTGATGAAGGGCAAGCCGAAGCGGTTCGGGCGGAAGACGACGCTGCGGCCAGACTGGAAGAAAGCGATCGTGACGCTCGTCAAGGGCGACAAGATCGAAATGTTCGAAGGGATTTAGTCGATGGCGCTCAAGCAGTTCAAGCCAACGTCCCCGGGACGGCGTAACGCCAGCGGCGCGATGTTCGACGAGATCACGCGCAAGCGCCCCGAGCGCTCGCTCACGGTTGCCCTGGGGAAGCGCGGCTCGGGCCGCAACAACCAGGGCCGCCTGACCGTGCGCCATCGCGGCGGCGGGAATAAACGGCTCTATCGCATCATCGACTGGAAGCGCAACAAGGCGGGCGTCCCGGCGCGGGTGGTCTCGATCGAGTACGACCCGAACCGGACCGGCCGGATCGCGCTCCTCCAGTACGCGGACGGCGAAAAGCGCTACATCCTCGCGCCCAACGGGCTCGCGGTCGGCGCGAACCTGCTGAGTGGTCCTGGCGCGGAGGTCCGCGTCGGCAACTCGTTGCCGCTTGGGAACCTGCCGACGGGCACCCAGGTGCACAACATCGAGCTCATCCCCGGCAATGGGGGCCAGATGGTCCGCAGTGCCGGGACCTCCGCTCAGCTGATGGCGAAGGAAGGCGAGTACGCCCTCGTCCGTCTGCCCAGCGGAGAAATGCGCCGCGTGCGGATCGAGTGCACCGCGACCGTCGGCCAGGTGGGGAACATCGAGCACTCACTGGTGAAGCTCGGCAAGGCCGGCCGCAGCCGCCACCGCGGCCGCCGGCCACAGGTGCGCGGCGCGGTCATGAACCCGCGCGACCATCCCCACGGCGGTGGCGAAGGGCGTGCCCCGGTCGGCATGCCGGGGCCGAAGACGCCATGGGGCAAGCCCACCCTGGGCTACCGCACGCGCAACAACAAACGCACCGACAAGTTCATCCAACGGCGACGGAACCGGTAGGAGTAGGCCATGTCACGTTCAATCAAGAAGGGTCCGTTCGTCCACGCCTCACTCGCGGAAAAAGTGATGGCGATGCGGAACGCCGCCAACAAGTCGGTCATCAAGACCTGGTCGCGGGCCTCCACGATCCTGCCGGAGATGATTGGCCTCACGATCGCTGTCCACGATGGCCGGCGGCACGTGCCGGTCTTCATCACGGAGAACATGGTCGGCCACAAACTGGGCGAGTTCGCCCTGACACGCACATTCCGCGGCCACGTCTCGAAGAGCGACCGCCAGAGCAAGGTGAGGCGTTAGGCATGGAAGTACGAGCCAGCGCGCGGTCGCTCAGCATGTCGCCGCGAAAAGTCCGCCTCATCCTCGAACGCCTGCCCGGCCTCACCGTCGATCAGGCACTCGCTCTCCTGCGCTATGTGCAGTCACCCCACGCCCGGTCGGTGTCGAAGGTCGTCCTTTCGGCAGCGTCGAACGCGGAGAACAACTTCAACCTGGATGTCGATGGGCTGGTCATCAAGCGCGCGTTTGCTGACGAGGGACCGACGCAGCGCCGGTTCCGCGCCCGCTCGCGGGGGCGCGTCAGTCCGCTGCTCAAGCGCTCGGCGCACGTCACCATCATTCTCGATGAGCGGGGGGTTTAGCCTTGGGACAGAAAGTACACCCCCACGGGTTCCGGCTGGGAATCATCTATGACTGGGAGTCGAAGTGGTTCTCCGAACGTGACTACACGCACCGCGTCCGCCAGGACATGGACCTGCGCATGTATGTCCACCGGGAGCTGCCCGACGCGAGCATCAGCCGCATAGAGGTCGATCGGAACGCGAACCTGGTGACGATCACCATCCACACCGCGAAACCCGGCATCGTCATCGGGCGCGGCGGCGCGAAGGTCGAAGAGCTGCGCAACAGCCTGGAGCGCACCAGCGGCGGCCGCGTGCGGGTGAACATCCAGGAGATCCGGACGCCGGAGATGGACGCCTACCTGGTGGCCCGCTCTGTGGCCGACCAGCTCGAGCGGCGAGTTGCCTTCCGCCGGGCGATCAAGCAGGCGGTGCAACGCACCATGCAGCGCGGCGCCCTGGGCGTCCGGGTGAGCGTGGCCGGGCGGCTCGGTGGCTCCGAGATGTCGCGCCGCGAATCGGACACGCAGGGCCAGGTGCCGCGCCACACCCTTCGCGCCGATATCGACTACGGCCTGGCGGAAGCGCACACGACCTTCGGGCGGATCGGCGTGAAGTGCTGGATCTACAAGGGGATCATCCTCCCCGAGGTGCGGGAAGAGCGCCGCCCCGAGCCCGAGCCCATCCCGAGCGCGCCAGAGCCGGTTGTGGCGGCTGTTGATACGGCGGCCACAGAACCGCAAGTCCCAGCAGCTCCGCTGGCACCTGGCCACACGGCCATCACCATGGAGCAGCAGGAAGCGGTCCGCCGGGAAACGACGGAAGGGGGCGCCTAGCCATGCTCCAACCGCGTCGAGTGAAGCACCGCAAACAGCATCGCGGCCGCCGCAGCGGCGAAGCGCTGACGGGCAACTACGTCGCCTTTGGCGAGTTCGGGTTGCAGTCGGAAGGGGCCGCCTGGATCGACTCGCGCCACATCGAAAGCGCGCGGCGCGCCATCACCCATGAGATGAAGCGCGGCGGCAAGGTGTGGATCCGCATCTTCCCCGATAAGCCGGTGACGGCGAAACCGGCCGAGACACGCATGGGTTCCGGTAAGGGCGCGCCTGACAAGTGGGTGGCGGTCGTCAAGCCGAACCGGATCATGTTCGAAGTGGGTGGTCTGCCGGAAGTCGTGATGCGCGAAGCGCTGCGCCTGGCGGCCCACAAGCTGCCTGTATCCACGCGCATCGTGAAGCGCGAAGAAGCGGTGATGTAGCGATGGCACGTCAAAATGCGACGGACGCTCGGCGCCTGAGCGACGAGAACCTGAACAAAGAGATCAACGACGCCTACCGGGCGCTTTTTACGCTGCGTTTTCAGCACGCGAGCCGTCAGCTTCAGAACTACCGTGAGCTGCCGGCCGCAAAGCGGCGAATCGCCCGGCTGAGGACCGTCAAACGCGAGCGCGAGCTTCTGGCCGCCGGCGGGGAGGAATAACGATGGGTACACAGCGGGTTATCCAGGGCACAGTAGTCAGCGACAAGATGGACAAGACGGTCGTGGTCTCCATCGCCCGCCGCAAGAAGCACCGGCTCTATCACAAGGTCGTCTCCTTTACGAGCCGCTACAAGGCGCACGACGAGGAGAACCAGTGCCGGCTCGGGGATAGGGTCCGCATCGAAGAGTGCCGGCCTATCTCGCGGGACAAGCGCTGGCGCGTCATCGAAGTGCTGGCCCGTGGCGACGTCGCGGACATCGCGCCTTCGACGATCGGCCGGGAGATGGAAGCGACCACCCAGGTGGCGCCCAAGTCGGCGGAGGCCCAGGCATGATTCAGCAAGAATCCCGCCTGAAGGTGGCGGACAACTCTGGCGCTCGCTCGATCCTCTGCATCCGCGTGCTTGGCGGGCACCGCCGGCGCTATGCGCGGCCGGGTGACACGATTGTGGCCAGCGTGAAGGTCGCCCAGCCGAACTCCGCCGTGAAGAAGGGCGACGTGGTCAAGGCCGTCGTCGTCCGTGTCACGAAGGAGTACGGGCGGCCGGACGGTTCCTACATCCGGTTCGACGAGAATGCCGCCGTGCTGCTCGCGACCGACGGTGAAAACCCGCGAGGGACCCGCATCTTCGGTCCCGTCGCCCGGGAGTTGCGTGACCGGAACTTCATGAAGATCGTCTCCCTCGCTCCGGAGGTGTTGTAGTGCCAGCGAAGATCAAGCGGGGCGACCGTGTCGTCGTTATCGCCGGCAAAGATAAGGGCAAGCGGGGGACCGTGCGCCGGATGGTGACCAAGGACGACCGGCTGGTCATCGAAGGCATCAATATGGTGAAGAAGCACCAGCGCGCCCGGCAGTCCGGTCAGCCCTCGGCTATCGTCGAACGTGAAGCGCCGCTCCACATCAGCAACGTTATGCTGATCGACCCCAACTCCAACGAACCGACTCGCGTCACCTTCCGGCGGCGTGAGGACGGGAGCCTGGTACGGATTGGCAAGCGCAGCGGGCAGGATATCGAGTAATGGTTCCACGATTACGCGAAAAGTATGACCAGGAAGTGCTCGGCGCGATGCGCGAGCAATACAACTACGGCAACGTGATGGAGGTGCCGCGCCTCACGAAGGTGGTCGTGAACATCGGCATGGGCGAGGCCCTGACTGACGCCAACGCCATGGACAAGGCGGTGGACGACGTGGCCAACATCACCGGCCAGAAGCCCATCATCAACCGGGCGAAGAAGTCGATCGCGAACTTCCGGTTGCGCGAAGGCAACCCGATCGGCGTCTCGGCTACCCTGCGCGGCGCCCGGATGTACGAGTTCCTGGACCGGCTGATTGCGGCTGCTCTGCCGCGCATCCGGGACTTCCAGGGATTGAACCCGAACGCTTTCGATGGCCGCGGCAACTACAGCCTCGGCCTCCGCGAGCAGCTTATCTTTCCGGAGATCGACTACGACAAGGTCGATAAGGTCCGGGGGATGCAGGTCACGATTGTGACGACGGCCAAGAACGACGAAGAAGGGCGGCGGCTCCTGGAGCTCATGGGCATGCCGTTCAAGAAGATCTAAGGAGGACGCAATGGCATCGAAGGGGATCGTCAATCGTGACCAGATGCGTCGCGATCTGCACGCGAAATTCGCCGTCCGGCGGCGGACGCTGAAAGAGCAACTGCGCAAGTCCTGGGACGACCCGAAGAAGGTCGATGAGCTCTATGCGGAGCTCCGGAAGATGCCGCTGAACAGCAGCCCGACGCGGCTCCATAACCGCGACATGGTGACGGGCCGCCCGAAGGCCTACATCCGCAAGTTTGGCCTTTCGCGCATCACCTTTCGCGAGATGGCCCACGAGGGACTCCTTCCAGGGGTCGTGAAATCCAGCTGGTAAGTGCGAGAGCAAACGCCAGAGGGGAAGTGCTATGAGTGTAAATGACCCGGTAGCCGATATGCTGACTCGAATTCGTAACGCTGTTCAATCGCGTCACGATACCGTGTTGATGCCCGCCTCCAGGCTCAAAGTCGCGATTGCGACCGTCCTCAAGGACGAGGGCTTTATCCGCGACTACGCAGTAGTGGCGGAGGACGGCAGGCCCCAACCGAACCTGAAAGTGGAATTGAGTTACGGCGGCCGCAAGCAGCCAGTGCTCACCGGGCTGCAGCGAGTGAGCAAGCCCGGGCTCCGCGTCTATGTCCAGCGGAACGAGATCCCCCGTGTGTACGGGGGACTCGGGATCGCCATCATCTCGACGCCGAAGGGCGTCATGACCGGGCAGGAAGCGCGTCGCCAGAGCGTCGGTGGCGAGCTTCTCTGCTACGTTTGGTAGGAGGCCGACCATGTCACGAATTGGCCGCCAACCGGTCGAACTCCCGGCGGGCGTGGAGATTACCCTCGGGGAGAACAACCACGTCGTAGTCAAAGGCCCGAGAGGTGTCCTGACACGCGACTTCCCGCCCACGGTCATCCTCACGCGGGAGGCGCAGCAGGTCGTTGTCACGCGTCCGAACGACGAAGGCAAGCAGCGCGCCCTCCACGGGCTCTCGCGCTCGTTGCTTTCGAACATGGTGACGGGTGTTACGACCGGGTTCACGCGGACACTCGAGGTCCAGGGCGTGGGCTACCGGGCGCAGCTCCAGGGCACGAACCTGCAGCTTGCGCTCGGCTTTTCGCACCCCGTGATCGTGGCGCCGCCGGCCGGGATCACGTTCGTGGTCGAAGGGCCGCGCGTCCTCGTCCAGGGTATCGACAAAGAGCAGGTCGGCCAGGTCGCGGCGAACGTACGGAAACTGCGGCCACCTGAGCCGTATAAGGGCAAGGGCATCCGTTTCCAGGGAGAGCGGGTCCGCAGGAAAGCCGGCAAGACCGGGAAGGTGGGCAAGTAATGGCAGTCGCAACACGGCGCGAGGCTCGCGAACGGCGCCACGCGCGCGTCCGCAAGGGCGTCGATGGCACGTCCCAACGGCCCCGCCTCAACGTCTTCCGGAGCTCCACCCATATCTACGCGCAGGTCATCGACGACGTCGCGGGCCGGACGCTCGCGGCGGCGAGCGACATCGACAAGGCGCTGGCAGGGGATATCGCGGGCAAGAGCAAGACCGAACGCGCGGTCGCCGTCGGTAAGGCCGTTGCCGAACGAGCGAAGGCCGCCGGTGTCGAACTCGTCGTCTTCGACCGCGGCGGCTACAAATACCACGGCCGAGTGCGCGCGCTCGCCGATGCGGCGCGTGAAGCGGGATTGGGTTTCTAAATGAGCCAGTACGATTCCAACCAGGAAGACCTGGTCGAAAAGGTCGTCTACATCAACCGCGTCGCCAAAGTGGTGAAGGGCGGCCGGCGCTTCAGCTTCAGCGCGCTGGTCGTCGTTGGTGATGGCCGCGGCGGCGTCGGCGTGGGCATCGGCAAAGCGAACGAGGTGCCAGAGGCGATCCGCAAGGGCGCGACCCTCGCCCGGAAGCGGATGATCCACATCGCCATGAAGGGCGGCACGATCGCTCATCCGCTGGTGGCGGAGTACAGCGCGGCCCGGATCATGATGAAGCCGGCCAGCCACGGCACGGGCGTCATCGCCGGTGGCGCGGTGCGAGCGATTATGGAGTCGGCCGGCATCACCGATGTCCTGGCCAAGTCCCTGGGCAGCCGGAACGCGATCAACGTGGCCCGTGCGACCATCCACGGCCTCAGCCAGTTGCGGGACCCGGAAGGGGCCCGGGCCCGGCGCCTGGCCATCCAGAGAGGGGAGGCCTAGCCTTGGCCACCATCAACGTCACGTACCGCAAGAGCGCCATCGGCTACAAGCAGGATCAGAAAGACACGATCCGCAAGCTCGGCCTGAAGCGGCTCAACCAGGTCGTCACCCATGAAGACTCACCCGCGCTACGCGGGATGGTCTACAAAGTCCGCCACCTCGTGGAAGTACAGGAAGCAGGCGCCTCATGACCATCGACGCCTCCCAGCTGCGCCCGGACCCTGGCGCCACACACAGCAAGAAGCGTGTCGGGCGTGGCCACGGCAGCGGCACCGGGACCTACGCGGGCAAGGGCATGAAGGGCCAGCAGTCGCGCAGCGGTAAGAAGGCCCCTTACGACCAGTTCGAAGGTGGGCAGTTTCCGACTGCCCGGAAGTTCCATGTCCTTCGCGGCTTTAACAACAAGTGGCGCGTGCCCTTCCAGCCGGTCAACCTCGAGACGCTCAACCGCTTTGAGGACGGCACGACGGTGACACCGGAGCTGCTGCGCGCCGTGGGCGTCCTGAAGCACCTCAATGAGCCGGTCAAGATCCTTGGGGATGGCACGCTCACGAGGCGCCTGACCGTCTCGGCCCACAAGTTCAGCCAGGCAGCCGGCGAAGCGATCGTAGCGGCCGGCGGTAGGACGGACGTCATCGTGACGGACGCATCTCCGGCCGGGGAGAGCTAGATGACCGCACAACCAGCGCAGCGCCCACGCCTCTTTCAGGCCATGGTCGATGCCTTCCGCCAGGAGGAGGTGCGGCGCAAGCTGCTCTTTACGCTGGGCATGCTCGTCGTCTTCCGCTTTGTTGCCCATGTCCCTGTGCCGAACGTGAACAGGGACGCCCTCAACCAGGCCTTCGACCAGAACTCGCTGTTGGACTTTCTCAGTGTCTTCTCCGGTGGGGCGCTCCAGAACCTGAGCGTGGCGGCCCTCGGTGTCTACCCGTACATCACGGCCTCGATCGTCATCCAGATCCTCACGCCGCTCGTCCCCTATTTCCGCAACTTGCAGGAAGAGGGAGAGCAGGGCCGGAGGCGGCTGCAGCTGATCACCCATTGGATAGCGGTGCCGATGGCCTTCGTCCAGGGCTATGGCCAGCTCGTCTTCATCAACAGCGTTGGCGCGCCGGTGATCGATGACTTCGGGTTCCAGAACAGCGTCGTGGGTACGTTTGCGACCCTCTTTACGCTCGCAGCGGGGACGATGTTCCTCGTCTGGATCGGCGAGCTGATCACCGAGAACGGTATCGGCAACGGTATTTCATTGATCATCTTCGGCGGCATCGTGGCCAGCCTCCCTGGCCAGATCCCAAGCATCTCGACCGAGTCGATCATCGGTGTCCTCCTGATCGTCGCGTTCGCACTCGGCCTCATCTACCTCACCGTCTACTTCCAGGAGGCGCAGCGCCGGGTGCCGGTGCAATATGCGCGGTCGGCCTTCCGGGGTGGCCGCATGTATAGACAGCAAGGGCAGAGCCATATCCCGCTCCGGGTGAACATGGCGGGCATGATCCCGTTGATCTTCGCCTTCTCGATCATGATCCTGCCGGCGACGGTCGCCTCGTACTTCATTAACTCGGGGGGGTTCCTCGAAACGATCGCTGACTTCTTCGTCAGCCAGTTCCAGGGCGGCCGCGGAGGCACGGGCACGGGCTGGTACTGGGCCATCCTCTTCGTGCTCGTCATCGTCTTCACCTTCTTCTACACGATGGTCCAGTACCAACAGCAGCAGATGGCGAAGACGCTCCAGCGGCAGGGCGCGTTTATCCCGGGCATCCGTCCGGGGCCGCCTACGGAGGCCTACCTGATGCGGGTCGTCACGCGGATCACCTGGGCCGGGGCCTTCTTCCTCGGGTTCGTCGCGATCCTGCCGTTCTTTATCGGTCTCGTGACGGACGTGCGCGCCCTGACGATCTCCAGCACGGGCTTCCTGATCGTCGTCGCGGTTGTCCTCGACACGATGAAGCAGCTCGAGGCCCAACTCCTGATGCGAAACTACGAAGGGTTCATCCGTTAGATGTTCATCGTCCTGCTCGGCCCGCCCGGTGCCGGTAAAGGCACCCAGGCCCAGCGCATCGCCGGGGCGACGAAGCTGCTGCACGTCTCGACGGGTGACATGTTCCGCGAGAACGTGAAGAGCGAGACGGAGCTCGGGCGGTTGGCGAAGACGTTCATGGACAAGGGTGAGCTCGTCCCGGACGATGTCACCATCAAGATGCTGCTCGAGCGCATCGGCCGGCCGGACGCCACGGCCGGGGCGATGTTTGACGGGTTCCCCCGCAACGTCGTCCAGGCGGAAGCACTCGACGCAGCCCTCGCCGCGAAAGGTGACCGGATCGACCGGGCGCTGCTCATATCCGTGCGGGACGAGGAGCTGATCTCCCGGCTCGGCGGCCGCTGGAGCTGCCGATCCTGCGGCACGCTCTACCACGAGACGAACGACCCACCGCGGACGCCGGGCGTCTGCGACAAAGATGGCGGCGAGCTCTATCAGCGCGACGACGACCGGCCCGAAGTGGTCGTTTCGCGGCTCGAAAAGCAGAAGCCACCGGCCGGCCTCATCGGCCACTACCGCGAGGCCGGTGTGCTTCGCGAAATTGACGGCGAACAGTCGCTCGATGCGGTGACGGCGCTGCTCTTGAAGGCGATCGAGGGCTAACCAGGGCATGGCCGTGAAACTCAAGTCCGAGGACGAGATCCGCCTCCTGCGCGATGCCGGGCGGCTCGTCGCCCAGACGCTGGAGAAGATCAGGGCGATCGTCCGGCCCGGCCTCGATTGCACGGAGGTTGAGAAGCTGGTGCACGAAGAGTTCCGCAAGGCAGGGGCCAAAGAGACGTTCCGGAACTACTCACCGCATCCGAAGTACCCGCCCTATCCGTCCAACATCTGCATCAGCATCAATGAGCAGCTCGTCCACGGCATCCCCCGGCACCGGCAGCTGAAAGAGGGAGATATCGTCACGTTCGACCTCGGGGCGACCCTGAAAGGGTTCGTCGGCGACGCGGCCATCACGGTCGCCGTCGGCGAGGTGCCAGCGGCGGTGAAGACCCTTCTCCAGGTCACGGAGGACGCGCTTAGGGCGGGCATCCGTGCTGGCGGCAAGGGCCGCCACCTCAACGACATCTGTGGCGCTATCGAGGATGTCATCAAACCAACGGGCATGGGGATCGTCAAGGGATATGGCGGTCACGGTGTCGGGCGGGAGATGCACGAAGAGCCCCACGTCCAGAACCATCGGATGCGCTTCCGCGGGACACCGCTGAAGACGGGCCTCGTCCTGGCCCTCGAACCGATGGTCACGCTCGGCAGTCCAGACGTCGCGGAGGGGCCGGATGGCTGGACTGTAAGCACGAAAGACGGTAGCTTATGCTGTCATTTCGAGCATACTATCGCCATTCGGGAGGGTTGTGAACCTGAGGTTCTCACCCTCCCCTAGGCGTCTGTCACGAATCTACCAACCGGGTTCAACTGGGCCGGGAATGCGGAAGGCCGGGAGAAGATGAAAGTACGAGCGTCAGTGAAACCGCGATGTGACAAGTGCAAGGTGATCCGCCGGCACGGTCGCGTCATGGTCATATGCGAAAATCCGAAGCACAAACAGCGGCAGGGCTAAGCGATGGTAAGAATCTCCGGGGTCGATCTTCCGAACGACAAGCGCATGGAAGTTGCGCTGACCTATATCTATGGGATCGGGCTCACCCGGTCACACGCGATCATCGCCGGGACTGGGATCAGTCCAGACGAGAAGGCGCGCGAACTCACCGATGACGAAGCGATCAAGATCCGCGACTTCATCGACAAGCACTACATCGTCGAGGGCGACCTTCGGCGCGAAGTGCGCCAGAACATCGCCCGGCTCGTGGAGATCAACTGCTACCGTGGTCAGCGGCATCGCCGCAACCTCCCGGTACACGGGCAACGGACGCGGACCAACGCCCGCCAGAAGCGTGGCGCTCGCAAGACCGTCGCCGGTAAAAAGCGCGCGGGCAAGAAATAAGGGGTAGGGCGAAGCAATGGCCGAACAGAAACGAGCAGCCGGCAGGGCCGCACCAGGGCGGCGCACGAAGCGGCGCGAACGGAAGTCTGTCCCGCGCGGGCGGGCCTATATCAAGAGCACGTTCAACAACACGCTCGTCACCCTCACCGACCCGAACGGGAACGTCATTTCGTTCTCGAGTTCGGGCGCGTCGGGCTTCAAGGGCTCCCGCAAGGGCACGCCCTTCGCGGCTCAGCTGGCCGGCGAAAACGCCGCCCGGCGGGCGATGGAGCACGGCATGCAGCAGGTCGAGGTCTATGTCCGAGGGGCCGGCAGCGGACGCGAAGCAGCGATTCGCTCCCTCCAGTCGTCCGGCCTCACGGTGACCGCGATCCGCGACGTCACCCCAATCCCCCACAACGGTTGCCGCCCCCCAAAGCGGCGCCGGGTCTAGGAGCAGGTTCGGCCAATGGCACGTTATACAGGACCCGTTTGCCGGCTCTGCCGCCGTCACGGTGAGAAGCTGTTCCTCAAGGGGGATCGCTGTTTCACGCCGAAGTGCAGCTTTGATCGGCGCCCCAACCCGCCGGGGCCTCGCCCCGCGCGCCGCCGCAAGGTGAGCGACCGCGGGCTCCAGCTGCGCGAAAAGCAGCGCGCCCGGATGACCTACGGTGTCCTCGAGAAGCAGTTCAGGCGCTACTACAAAGAGGCGATTAGCCGGCCAGGAGTCTCGGGCGAGAACCTCGTCCGGTTGCTGGAGACGCGTCTCGATAACATCGTCTACCGCGGTGGCTTCGCCGACTCCCGCAGCCAGGCCCGCCAGATCGTGCGCCACGGCATGATCACGGTGAACGGGCGGAAGCTCGACATCCCTTCGGCCCACCTGGCGATCGGTGACCTTATCGCGTTCACGGCCCGGGGCCTGCGCACCGAGTATTACAAGATCGTCCAGGAAGGGATGCGTTCGAAGAACACGCCCTCCTGGCTCGCCCTCGACGCAACCCAGATGACCGTCCGGATGACCGCCGAACCGGTCATCTCCCAGGGCGAGTCGCACGTGTTCAACGAAAACGTCGTCATCGAATATTACTCACGGTAACGCCCTGCGGGGCACGTTTAAAGGAAAGTGTGAGGCACACGCCGGCATGATGGATTCCACCGAGTTGATCGGACAGGCGCCCGAAGAGGTCGTCCCCCAGCTCACCGTCGAAGATGAGACGGAGACGTATGCCCGCCTCGTGGCCGAGCCACTTGAGGCTGGCTATGGGATTACCCTTGGCAACGCCCTCCGGCGGACGCTGCTCAGCTCCCTGGAGGGGGCGGCCATTACTTCCGTGCGCATCGACCAGGTGCAGCACGAGTTCTCGACCATCCAGGGCATGCAGGAGGACACCACCGAGTTTCTCCTGAACGTCAAGGAGGTGCGACTCCGTGCCCTGAGCAACCGGCCGGGGACGTTGGCCCTCGACGCCGAGGGCCCGGGCGAAATCACGGCGGGCGACCTCCAGGTGCCGGCGGACTTCGAGGTGGTGAACCCTGACCTGCACCTCGCCACCCTGGATAACAGCCAGGCCAGGCTGAACGTCGAGTTCCATGCCCGCATCGGGAAAGGGTATGAGCCGGCGGGCAGTGTCGAAGGCATGCCCATCGGCGTGATCCCGGTCGATGCCGTCTTCACCCCGATCCGCAAGGTCAACTACCGGGTCGAGAAGACGCGCGTGGGCCAGTCCACGAACTTCGACCGCCTCGTGCTGGAGATCTGGACGGATGGAACGATCGGCGCCGTCGATGCCGTGGGCCAGAGTTCCGACATCCTCATGGACCAGTTCGCCCTGTTCAGCGCCATGGGCCGGCCGGACATGCCCGTGCTCTCCGCGCCCAGCGCAGGCGCGACAGGTTCTGGTGGGACGGGAGCCGGGCTCCTGATGGCACCGGACCGCTACAACACGCCGATCGAGGAGCTCACGCTCTCGGTGCGTGCCTACAACTGCCTGAAGCGCAGCGGCCTGATGACGGTTGGCCAGGTGCTCGAGAAGTCCGAAGACGAACTCCTCGGGCTGCGGAACTTCGGCCGCAAATCCTACGACGAACTCCGGGACCGCCTGATCGAGCTCGGGTACGTCGATGGGACAATGGAAGGGCTCCATCCGATCATCGACACCGGGAGGGTCCCCGGTGGAGCGGCCGCCCGCCCAGCGGCAGCGGCGCGCCGGCCGGCTCCGCGCCAGAGCGCCGTCATCCTCGACGAAGAGGACGAAGAGCAGAGCCTCGGCGCGCTCGGCAAGGCCCTTAAGGAAGCACTGAAGGAGGTCGGTGACGACGATTTGCTCGGCGCCGACGACGAGGACTAAGCATGCGACACCGAAGCGCTGGCCGGCACCTTGGGCGGGACACTGCCCACCGTACGCACATGTACCGGAACCTCGTGACGGACCTGCTCCGCTACGAGCGGATCTCGACCACAGAGGCCAAGGCGAAGGAGATCCGGCCCCTTGCCGAGAAGATCATCACGCTTGGCAAGCGCGGTGACCTTCATGCGCGCCGCCAGGCGGCGGCCTACCTCTACGACACGAAGGTCGTGAAGAAGGTGTTCGACGAGGTGGCCCCGCGCATGCGTGACCGGCCGGGCGGCTATCTCCGGATTACCGCCATCGAGTCCCGGAAGGGCGATGGGGCAAAGATGGCGAACATCGAGCTGGTGGACCTCAACGGCCTTGTCGCGATGCCGCGGCCGCAGCGCGTGACAGCGGCCCCGACGGCTGCCCACGCCGCTGCCGCGACAGCCGCCCCGGCGGCCGTGGCCGTTGCCGAGCCCCCGGCCGAGACGGACGCGCCTATCGCCGAAGTCGCCGAAGTCGCCGAAGTCGCCGAGGCGCCCCTGGCGGTGTCCGCTGAAGACGCGGTTGAGCCTGCCGCCGAGGTCACCGAATCTGCGGTGGCGGCGGTCGAGTCTTCGGCCGAAGAGGCGCCAGTTGCACCCGACGAGGCGGAAGCGGGACCAGCCGCCGATAGCGATTCGCCACGAGCGGAGGGTGGCGGCGCCTGAGGCCGTGACCGCGACGCGTTTCGCGGCTACGGTGAGTTACGACGGGACGGACTTCGTTGGGTCGCAAGTGCAGCCCAACGGCCGCACCGTCCAGGGAGAGCTGGAACGCGCGGCCGCCGCCATTTTTGGTGGCGACGTGCGGGTAGAGCTGGCGGGACGCACGGATTCGGGCGTCCACGCCATCGGTCAGGTGGCGGCTTTCAGCGCGGAGACGCGTTTGGGAGCGGCGGCTGTCGGGAGGGCGCTCAACGCCCACCTGGCGGACGACCTGGCGGTACGCGATGTTAGCGCTGTCGGCGCGGGTTTCGACCCGCGGCGATGTGCGCGGCGGCGTTGGTACCGCTACACCATCTGGAACGCAGAGGGGCGCTCGCCCCTCCGCCGGCGGACAGCCTGGCATGTCAAGGGCGACCTTGACCTGCCGGCCATGCAGGCGGCGTCGCGGGCGCTGGCCGGGAGGCAGGACTTTTTGGCCTGCTCCGGGCCGCTGGTGGCGGGAAGGACTTCGGTCCGGACCGTCTTCGGCGCAGGATGGCTCCGCTCGGGCGAGGCCGTCCTGTTCGACATCACGGCGGACGCGTTTCTGCCGCACATGGTGCGCCGGCTGGCCGGTGCGCTGGTGCGTGTGGGGCGCGGCCAGCTCAAGGAAGAGGAGTTCGTCCGCCTGCTGAAGGAGGCGGAGCCAGGGAGCATGGGGCCCACCGCCCCGGCTCACGGGCTCTGCCTCGTCCGCGTGGAGTACGATGAGGGATACGGCCAATGAACACGACGGTGCGCGTCAAGGCTTCGGAGATCACTAAGGACTGGCACGTCATCGATGCCGCCGGGCGGCCGCTCGGCCGCGTGGCGACCGAGGCCGCCATCCTGCTTCGCGGCAAGCACAAGGTGAACTTCGAACCCCATCTCGATGGTGGTGACTTCGTTATCATTATCAATGGCGGTCAGGTGCGGCTCACGGGCCGCAAGACTGAACAGATGAAGTACTACCGGCACTCCGGCTACCCTGGTGGCCTGAAGACCCGGAGCTACACGGAGATGCTCGAACGCTTCCCGGAGCGGATCCTGGAGCGTTCGATCAAGGGTATGCTCCCGAAGGGCACGCTCGGCGAGAGCATGAACAAGCACCTGAAGGTCTACCGTGGCACGAACCACCCGCACGCCTCGCAGGTGGTCGGCTCGGAACGGGCTGTCGCCCAGCGCACAGCCGCCGCGGCCAGCGCCCCGATCGAACAGATGAAAGCCCGCCGCTTGCGCCCGCTCGCGGTCCCAGACGCATACGCGACGGCAGCCACCGCGGTGGCCGAGCCGGTGGAGGACTAGTCATGCCTGAGCAGCAGTACTTCTACGGGACGGGGCGCCGCAAGACGGCCGTCGCCCGCGTCCGCCTCTACCCGGGCAACGGCGCCATGGTCATCAACGGCAAGCCGATGGAGGAGATCTTCAGCCGCGACATCCATCGCGCTGAGGTGATGTCGCCGTTCGTGCGCCTCGGCCGCGAAGGCCGCTTCAGCGCGCAGATTAAGTGCGATGGTGGCGGCATCACCGGCTGGTCCGGGGCGATCCAGATGGGCATCGCCCGCGCCCTCGTAGCCGCCGACCCGTCCGTGAAGCCGCAGCTCAAGCGCGGCGAAAACCTCCTCACCCGCGACGCGCGGATGAAGGAACGGAAGAAGGCCGGCCTCAAGCGTGCCCGCAAGGCACCTCAGTTCACGAAGCGCTAGCCGTCCGGCTGCGGCTCCATCACAGAAACCAGGAAGGCCCCTCGCGAGAGGGGCTTTCCTGCGTCACGTCGGCGATTCGCCGCCGCACCGCCTGCTCTCCGCGGGGGTCCCTAACGTCCACACCGCGCGAGTCCGAAGGGCGCCGGCAATGGCGAACGCCCGGGCTCGGGTGCGCCCATCGGGCTGGCGGCGGACGCACCCCCGGCCTACGCCTACGGGTTCGGCATCGTCGCCGCAAAGGCTGCGATGGCCGCCGAGGCGCCACTGAGGATGGGGTCGCCGTGCCCGAAGTAAGCAGACTCGAAGTCAAGCCTGGCGATGCGGCGGATGCTCCGCCGGGCGGCGACGGGGTCAGGGGTGAAGGCGGCGCCCGGTTCGGCGAGGCTGCCAACGTTGGTCAGGGTGTCGCCGAGGAGAATGATGGACGCTTCTTCGTGGTGGACGGCGATGTTTCCGGGCGTGTGGCCGGGCGCGTGCACGACCTCCAGGTCGAAGACATCATCTTCGTCCTCGAGCCCGCGGAGCCGCTCGCCAGACGGGAAGAGGGGGTCGCTCGCGATCCGATCGACATCGCCCTCGTGCGCGTACACTTTCGCCTTCGTTGCGGCGGCCAGGATCGCCGTGGAGTTGCCGATATGGTCGGGGTGCCAGTGCGTCAGGATCAGGTGACGGACGTCCCGCCAGCCGAGGCCCGTAGCCGCGACCGCGGCCTCGAAGGCCGCGAAGTTGCCCGGGGCGTTAAAGCCCGCATCGACGATGGCGATCTTCCCGTTGCGGGCGAGCACGTAGCCACTGACGAACGTGTTCAGAGCGCGTTCGACCCGCAGCCGGCGCCGGCCCTCCTTCGCGGCTGCGGAGGCCCCGGTCGCGAGCGCCCCACCACCGACGGCGATGGCGGCCCCGCCCCTGGTGAGCGTCCAGGCTCCGATACTCGTACGGGTAAGGTGCGTGAGGAAGGTGCGGCGGTCTACGGGGTGGCGGTTGGTCGTCATGAGAAGTCCTCCTTGAAAGCTGGCTGCGGCAGTGCCCGTTGGAGCCCGCCAGGGACCGCAGGGGCGTGCGGGCAGTCATCAAAGCAGACGGGACGTGAAGGGGGGGTTAACGCGGGCCGCGGTAGAGGAGCTGACGGCCTCGCCCAGGACGGTGCTCTCGGTGCGTGGCGGACTCGTCCAGGCTCGCCGTTGCGCAGAGCGTTGCACGGGCAACGTCGTAGCGCTTGCTCACGCGCGCGGCTCTGACGCGCCGCTCACGGCGCCCCGGCGGAGGGCGGTTGTCAGCGTTCGGGGTGGAGGGCTTGTGCCGCCCGCGGCCAGGGCGGGGGCGCGGAACGGCCGGGTCCGAGCGGGGCAGGCGGAGCGCAACGCCCGCCCCAGCGCGCAAAATCCTGAGCCCACCCGGTGCGAGCGCCCTGCTGCCCATACTCCCGCCCGTGCTAGGCTTCGCACGATTTCTTCTGAGGAGGACACCATGCGCGGACTGCGTGGAGAAGCCGCCATCGTGGGAGTCGCGGAGCTGCCGCCGCGGCGCAAGCCGGAGCGGCTGTACATGGGTCTCGAATCGTACGCCGAGCTCGCCCGGCAGGCGCTCGACGACGCCGGGATGCCACTCTCCGAGGTCGATGGCCTGATCACCGGTTCGAACCTGATGGAGGCGCGGATGCTCATCCCCTCGGCCATCACGGAGTACCTCGGTGTCGGTTCGAACTTCTTCGAAGTGGTCGACCTCGGCGGCGCGACCGGCGCGGCCCAGGTGGCCCGGGCGGCGATGGCGATCGAGGCCGGGATGTGCGAGACGGTCGTCTGCATCGTCCACACGATGATGCCCCCACCTGACCCGACGGTGTCGCCCGCCCAGGTGCGGCGTGACTGGGGTGGGGGCATCTGGGGTTCGCCCCAGGCCGAGTTCGAGATGCCGTTCGGCGCTGTCCAGGGCACCTACGGCTACGCCATGATCGCGAACCGCTACCGCCACGAGTACGGCCTCACACCGGAGCAGCTCGCGAAGATCGCCGTCGCCCAACGCACGAACGCGCTCCAGAACCCGAAGGCGGCCTTCTTCGGCCAGCCGATCACGATCGACGATGTCCTTAACTCGCCGATGATCTGCGACCCGTTGAAGCTCCTGGAGATCGTCATGCCCTGCTTTGGCGGCGCGGCGGTCGTCGTTACGCACAGGGACAACGTGCACAAGGCGAAGAACCGCCCGGCCTACGTGCTCGGCGCCGGTGAGTACACCACCCACCGCTCGGTCACGTACGAACCGGACTTCACCCACTCGCCGATCAAGCCGGCGGCCGACCGGGCGTTCGCGATGTCGGGCGTGAAGCGGTCGGAGATCGATATGGCGTCGCTCTACGACTGCTACACGATCACGGTGCTCCTCACGATCGAAGACGCGGGTTTCTGCGACAAGGGTGACGGCGGGCGGTTCGTCGATGCACACGACCTCACCTACAAGGGCGACTGGCCGATGAACACGCACGGCGGGCAGCTCAGTTTCGGCCAGTCGGGACTGGCGGGCGGCATGTCGCACGTGACCGAAGCGTTCCTCCAGATCGCGGGCCGGGCCGGCGGCCGCCAACTGAAGAAGTGCGACACCGTCTTCGTCAACGGCAACGGCGGCATCATGAGTGAGCAGGCCTCGCTCGTCCTGAGGGGAGGCTAACGATGGCCTATCGCAAGAGCCACGAGCCGATCCCGGTGCCGACCCCGGTCACGAAGCCGTTCTGGGAGGGCACGAAGGCCCATAAGCTGCTCCTCCAGCGCTGCGATAGGGGCCACGTCTTCTACTACGCGCGGACGCACTGCCCGCACTGTCTTTCCAACCAGTTCGAATGGATCGAAGCGAGCGGCAAGGGACGCCTCTACAGCTACACCGTCGCCCGCCGCGCCCAGTCGCCGGAGTTCGCGGACGACGTGCCCTATATCATCGCAGCCATTACCCTCGACGAAGGCCCGCGGATGACGAGCCTCCTCGTGGACGCCGACCCGGACAACGTCCGGATCGAAGGCCCCGTCGAGGTCGCCTGGGAAGACGTGAACGACGACATCTCTATGCCATATTTTCGCCCCATCGCGGGCCCGGAGTGACTGAGTGACCAACAGAGTCTGTGAACTTTTCGGTATCCGCTATCCCGTGGTGATGGGCGCTATATCCCAGACGCCCGAGCTGGCCGCCGCCATCTCCGAGGCGGGCGGGCTGGGGTGCATGGCGGGCGCCGCCGCCCCGCCCGCACTGCTCCGCGAGCGAATCCGAAAGCTCCGCGACCTGACCGACAAGCCCTTCTCGATCAACTTCCCGATCGTGCTGACGCCGGAGAAGGACCTCCCACCCAAGATGGAACTGATGGTCGAGGAGAAGGTCCCGGTCGTCATCACCTCGGCCGGGAACCCGAAGCTCTGGACGAAGTTCCTGAAAGACGGCGGCTGCCGGGTGGCCCACGTCCTGCCCACGCTCTACCACGCCCGCAAGGCGGTCGAGGCCGGGGTGGATGCCATCATCGCCGAACCGGCCGAGTCCGGCGGCTACCGCGGCGAGCAGGAGGTGAGCATGATGGTGCTCATCCCCGTCATCGCCCGGGCTTTCCCCCAGGTCCCGCTGATCGCGGCCGGCGCCGTCGCCGATGGCGCCGGGTTGGCGGCCGTCATGGCCCTCGGCGCCGAGGGCATCCAGATGGGCACGCGCTTCATCATGACCGTCGAGGCGGACGCCCCCGAGCACGTCCGCAAGCTCATCCTCGCCGCCATCGATACCTCCACGATGTCGGCCGAAGGCCGGGTCAAGCCCCGCGTCAACCGCCCCGAGCTCGCGGAGGAGGTCCTTGGCGAGAACAAGCGCACCCAGATGGGCCAGGTGGCCGCGCTTATCGACAGCGTCAAGACGGTGGACCAGGTGATGCGGGAGATGGTCGCAGGTGCCGCCGAGACCTCGGCGCGGGTGGCCAAAGCCACGGCCGCACTCGTCTAACCTCGGGCTGCCGGGCACTGCGGTATCATTCCCCGTGGAGGGATCGCCATGGGCATCTCCAGCCAGTCGCCAACGGGTACGCTGCCCCGCCGCTGGAAGCTGACCGTCGCCGAGTTCGAGCGGATGGTGGAGGCCGGTGTCTTCTCCGAGGATGACCACGTCGAA
>JBJXGC010000056.1:0-10674 GCA_046154545.1 Dehalococcoidia bacterium
TGCTGGTATCACGCCGCCGGACCAGGAGGGCCTGACCGTGAATCGTCTACTCCCATTCGTTATCCTTGCCGCCTTGCCGCTCGCCCTGGTGGCCTGCACCGAGAAAGGCGCCGTCACCAACGTGACCACCTCGCCGGAGACGCCGTCCATCACCGTCAGCGGCCACGGCGAGGTCGTCGTCCGCCCCGATACCGGGTTCTTCGATGTCGGCGTCCAGGTCACGGCCCCATCTGTCGCCGATGCGCGTGACCGGGCAGCAACGGCCGCCGACGCCGTCATCAAGAGCGTGAAGGCCAACGGCGTCGATGAGAAAGACGTGCAGACCACGCAGCTCTCCATCCAGCCGCAGTACGTCTATCCGCAGAACGGCGGCGAGCCCCGCGTCACCGGGTACACCGTCGTCAACACGATCACCGTCAAGGTGCGCAAGCTCGACAGCTTCTCGAAGGTGATCGACGACGCGACCGCTGCCGGGGGCGACAGCACACTCCTCCAGGGCCTCCGCTTCGGCCTGGACGACGACAAGAAGGCGCTGGAGCAGGCTCGCGAACTGGCCGTCGCCGACGCGAAGGAGAAGGCTGAGCAGCTGGCGAAGCTTACGGGCGTCAAGCTGGGTGACCCGCAGTCGATCAGCGAGGTCAACGTCCAGGGGCCAGTCCCACTCGCTTACGACTCCGCGGCGGCACTTCCAGCGCCACGCACAGGCGCGGCCACGCCCATCGAGACCGGCAGCGGCAAGGTCACGCTGGACGTGCAGGTGCGCTGGACCATCACGAAGTAGACACGCCCGGTTAAGCCGCCGCTTTACGGACTGCGCGGCGCCGGTCACGCTTGTTCGACTGTGTCCCGTGTTGCTGTCGTGCTGCCCATCCTTGCCCTCCTCGCGGTGCTCGCCGCCGGTGGGCTCCTCTGGGTTTCGAGCAGTGAGCGGGAGCCCCTACCCGCGGTCGCCTCCGGCGCCCCCGAAGCTACGCCGACACCCATCCCCGAGGCCGCGCGCCCCCGCCTTGAGCCCGGCCAGACCGTCTGCCAGGGCCGACTCCATGTCCCGGAGAAGGGCGCACCCCGGACGCTCCCGGCCCTCTACACGCACGTCGAGGAGGAGCTGGGGATCGCCGTCGTTGGCAGCGAGAACATTCCCCAGGAGGCGTTCGACGAGGCCCGGCGGACCATCGCCCGGACCTTCGCGAACAACGACCTCGAGGGCGGGCTCGCCGAACAGGGCGCCTACGTAATCATCGTCGATCGCGACAAGGGCGTGCTCGACCTCCCCGAGTTCGCCTGCCTGGAAGGCCGCTACAACCCGAACTTCTTCGACCATGTCTGCGGCATCGCCGACCGTGCCGACTACCCGGTCGCCACCGTCAACGTCGATGACCTCCTTGGCGAACGGGCAGGGCCATGTTCCGGCCTCAACATCCTCTTCCACGAACTCGGCCACCTCATCCAGACCTGGAGCCTCAGCCCCGCGGACTTCTTCGACATCAAACAGTTCTACTTCGAGGCGCTGTCCGCCGGGAAGTACAAGCGCCAGTACGCGGCGACCAGCGCCAACGAGTACTTCGCCGAGGCCACTCAGAGCTACTTCCTGTCCGGCGACCCGAACGGCGCCCGCGACCGTGCCTGGCTCGAAGAGTACGACCCGCAGCTTCACGCCCTGCTCGAAACCATCTACGGCAAGTAGCCGCAAGTGCGTCCCGGCCCGGGCGATTCCGGCGGCTGTTCGGCCGTTGCGTACGGGAACAGGGAGGCTTACCGGCGGCCCTACCGTGGAAGGGGCCGCTCTTACGCTTCGCCGCGCGCGTGCATGATGCTGTACCGATCCACGGCCAACATGATCGTCTCACCCAGTTCCGGGTAGCTGTCGCGCAGCGCCCGCGCGAACTCGTTCAACGGCAACCGCCGCCGTTCGAACCCTGATGCCTTGCCGATGTCCTTCATGCTCTTCGCGATGAAGAGGTAGATCGGCCGCACCGCCCGCGCCCCAAGCGGGAACTCGGTGTTGTAGCTCGTGGCCTTGCAGTCGAAGTAGCCGACGAGATCCGCCCGGCCGCCCATGGCGCCGGCCTGGGCGAGGGCGGCCCGTTTCACCGAGGCAAGGGGGTTCTCCCCGGCGGGCAGGTCACCTTCGACGACAGCCCAGCGGCCTTCGCCCGCCGGCCGCGTCACGTACCCCTTGCCGTCGCAGACCACCACCCCGTAGGCGAACGGCACTGGCACGTCAGCCGGGAGTTCCGCGCTATCGATCCAGACCGCCCGCCAGGCATCCCCGAGGTTCAGCTCTTTCACCCCAAGCGGGTCGGGGAAGTACATCGTCGAAGGGTCGAAGTTTACGCCTGGGAACGTCATGGACTGGGTCTCCGTCGGTAGAGTGGTTTGGCTACGATCGTCGCCCGGATTCCGTCGAGGTCAAGGGCCGTACCGGGCATCGCCCGGCCGGTTTCGATCACGGCGAGCCCGGCGACCGCACCGAGTGCAGGTGAATGTACGGCTGAGCGTAACTCGCCGACCCGTTGTGTGCCGATGTGGACCGCCGTCCCCGCCGCCGGGATGGCGTCGCCATCGACCAGGATGGCGCTGAGCATCCAGCGCTCGCGGCCGCCGGGGATGTCGAGCAGCACGTCAATGTCCGCCTCGGCCGGGCTCAGGCCCGTCTCCAGGTCGGGCGCGAAGGCCGGGATGCAGGCCTCCACGCGGGCCCAGGTCTGGGCGATCGAGCCCGCCAGCGGCACCGCGGCCGCCACCAGCGTCTCGATCACGTGCTTCGCCACCGCCGGCGCGAGCATGAGCTCGAACCCGTCTTCGCCCAGGTCGCTCGTCCGGGTTGCGACCGCCCTGAAGCCGTGGAATTGGAAGGTGGCGCTGTGCAGCATCTGCAGCCGGGCCGGGAGGCCCTCCGCGAGGTGGTGCTGGGCGGCCTGGTCGGCGCCCGGTCCCACCAGGCCGACCAGGCAGGTCGTTTCCGTGCGGTCCTCAATGCGGACATCGAAGTCCGCGGCGGCCTTCGATTCCATGTGGGCGAGCGTCGCCGCCCGCCGGCCGGGTTCGCCAGTCACGAGGTAGGCGATCCCTCCCGTCCGCACAATCAGGACGATATCGCTGATTTCGCCCCGGTCGTTGAGCGCCACGGACCGCATGGCCCGCCCCTCCTCTAGTTCCTCGACATGACCCGCGAAGGCCGCGCGCAACACCTCCCCGGCGTCGGTGCCGGTCACCATGAACCGGCTCCGGTGGGATCGTTCGATGAGCGCTGCCGCGGAACGGATGGCCCGGTACTCGGCTGCGGGGTCACCGTACTGCTCGGGCAGCGACCACCCGTCCCGCCGCCCGAACGTCGCTCCCAACGTTTCGTGCGTTTCGCGCAGGGCCAGGTGGTAGAGCGCCGTCTGTTGACCGGTCATTCCGGGACGAAGGTCGGGCGGCCGCCTTCTTCGCGCAGGCGGCCGGCCCCGGGGAAGTCGTTGTGAGGCGAAATCAGGAGGGCGTTCTCCCGCAGGGCGCGTTCGATCAACTTCTTCTTGGTTTCGAGACTGAGGATCGGGAGGATGTCGAACGCCGCTATCCAGGCCGGGCGCTCGTACTGGACGGCGTGGTGGGCGATGTCGCCCGTATAGAGCGCCGTCTGGCCCCCTGACACGAGCGCGATGAGGGCGTGGTCCTGCGTGTGGCCGGGCGTCGGCACCATGGTCACGCCCGGCAAGATCTCGCGTTCGCCGTCCACCAGCTCCAGCTGCCCCGTGCGGGCGAGCGGCTCGAAGTTCTCGGCGAGGTAGGCGCCGCGGGTGCGGTCATTCGGGTGCATCGCCGCCTCGTACTCACCCGCCTGGATGTAGTAGCGGGCGTTCGGGAAGGTCGGTTCGAGGCCCTCTTCGCGGCGGACCGTGTTCCAGCCGCAGTGGTCGGCATGGAGGTGGGTGTTCGTCACAGCGGTCACATCCTCGGGCGCGATACCGAGGCCCCGCAGCGCGTCCAGGAGATAGCCGTAGTCCCCGGGATAGACCTTCTCGCGCACCTGGGCCGTGCTCTTGTTCCCCATGCCGGTCTCGATCAGCAGGATGTTGTCGCCGCGCCGGGCGACCAGGCAGTTCAGCCCAAGCGGGATCCGGTACTGGTCGTCGATGTTTTCGCGTCCAACCACCGGTTCCCACATCACCCGGGGGATCAGTCCCATGACCGCGCCGCCGTCGAGCCGCATGTAGCCATCGGAGATGATCGCGATATCGAAGGCGCCGACCGAGTACCTGCGCGGTTCGTACATACCCGGCAACCATACGGACGGTGCGCGAAATGCGGAAACCGTCCATCACCGGCAATAGCTTCATGCCGGCCCGGCAATGCGTGCGGCTTGTAACGCCTGCCCCACACGGGGGACTGAACACCACGGGGCAGGCACCGCATTCGGGGGGCGGTGGCAACGACAGGCAATTGCAACTCGTTGCAACGGCCTCTCTGGGCTGCTAGGGTCGAAGGGCAGTTGGAGGGCTTTTCTGCGCGCGTTCAGGCGGCTTATGGTGTGGTCCGTGGGGGCCGGGTTCCTGTCCCTGGCGCTCCTCGCCGCCGCCTGCGGTGGCGACTCCGGCGGCTCCACTGGCGAATCACCAGGTGCCGGACTGGCCGGCGTCCGCCACGACTTCAAAGCGGACGACGGAAAGCTCCGGGTCGCCACGACTGTCGCCCCGGTCACCAGCATCGTCCTCAACATCGGCGGCGACCGGATTCACATTCACGCCCTCATCCCGGACGGCGTCGATTCCCACACCTTCGAGCCGAAACCGTCCGACGCGGCCGTCCTCAGCCGCGCCGACATGCTCATCATGAACGGTGCCCGTCTCGAAGGCAGCACCGAGGACCTTGCCCGCAAGAATCTGCGAGACGGCGCAGCGATCTACGCCCTCGCCGACGCGACCCTGAGCGGCGAGGGCGAGGAGGACGGCTTCCTCTACGATTTCAGCTTTCCGAAGGCGGCCGGCAACCCCAACCCGCATCTCTGGATGAATCCGCTCTACGCCCTTCGCTACGCCGCCCTCACGCGCGATTGGCTGAGCGAACGCGACCCGCCCAACGCCAACTACTACGCAGCGAACTACGATCGCTTCGCCGCCGTCCTTACGCAGCTCGATGAGGCGATCCGCAAGGACAGCGCGACCGTCCCTCCCGGCAACCGGAAGCTGCTCACTTACCACGATAGCTGGGCCTACTGGGCCCGCGAGTACGGCTGGACGGTCATCGGCGCCATCCAGCCGTCCGACTTCAAAGAGCCGAGCGCGAAGGAAGTGGCCGAACTCATCACGCAGATAAAGCGCGAAGGCGTCTCCGCTGTCTTCGGGAGCGAAGTATTCCCGAGCAAGACCCTCGAGACGATCGCCAGCGAGTCAGGCGCCACGTTTGAGGATAAGCTGCGCGACGACGCACCTCCCGGCGAGGCGTCTGCCGCGAACCACACCTACGTCGGCATGATGGTGGAAGACATGAAACTCCTGTTCGTGCGCCTCGGCGGTAGCGCTGCCGAAGTTGCGAAGGTCCCCGTCGAGAACACGTTCCGAAGGTAATGCGGATGAAACCAGCCCTCTCGAACACCATCATCAGCCTCTCCGGGGCCGCCGCCGGCTACGAGGGCAAGCCCGTCATTTCGGGCGTCAACCTGGACGTCCGCGCCGGTGAGTTCGTCGGCATCGTCGGGCCCAGTGGATCGGGCAAGACAACGCTGCTGCGGGTGCTCCTTGGCGCCGTCCCACTCTATGCCGGCAGCGTCACCGTCGATGGACACTCCGTCAGCGGCCGCGTCAGGCCGTCGGTCGGCTACGTCCCGCAGCTCGAGACGATCGACTGGAACTTCCCCGTCACGGTCGAGGAGGTCGTCCTCCTCGGCCGCGCCACCACCTCCGGTCCCTGGCCCTGGCCCCGCAAACAGGACCGCGCCGACATGATGGCGCTCCTCGAACGACTCAACATCGCCCAGCATCGCACGAAGCAGATTCGCAACCTCTCCGGCGGCCAGCAGCAGCGCGTCTTCCTCGCCCGCGCGCTCATCCGCAACCCCCGCCTGCTCCTGCTCGACGAGCCGACCAGTGGCGTGGATATGAAGACGCGCGACGACATCCTTCACCTGCTCGTCGAGCTAAACCGCGAGGGCGTCACCGTCCTGCTATCGACGCACGAACTGAACGCCGTCGCCGCCCACCTGCCCCGTGTGGTCTGTATCAACGGCGGGATCATCGCTGATGGCCCCCCGGCGGCCGTTTTCACGCCGGCGCTCCTCCGCCGCACCTACGGCGGCGATATGGTCGTCGTCCACCAGGACGGGCACACCCTCATCGCCGACACGCCCCATATTTTCGACGAACTCCAGCGGCCCGTCGGGCACGTCCCCGAGGCTGAAACGGTGGGCGTCCCGTGATCGATGTCTTCGAACCGCTGCAGTTCGAGTTCTTCCGGCGTGCCTTGCTGGCGGCAACCCTGGTCGGGGCCCTCACCGGCCTGATCGGCGTCTTCGTCGTCCTCCGCCGGATGAGCTACATCGGCCACGGCATGTCCCACTCCGTCTTCGGCGGCGCCGTGGTGGGCTACGTCGCCGGCGTAAACTTCTACCTGGCCGCCGGTCTCTGGGGCTTCCTCTCGGCACTGCTCATCAACCAGACGACGCGCCGGCGCCAGATTGGGGCGGACGCGGCCATCGGCATCATCACGACCGCCAGCTTTGCCCTCGGCGTCGCCCTTATTAGCCGGGCAACCAACGTCACCCGGAACTTCGACGCGGCTCTCTTCGGCAACCTCCTGGCCGTCGGGACGGTTGACCTCTGGGTCATCGCTGGTGTCCTCGTGCTCACCGTCCTTGCCGTCTTCTTCTTCTACAAACAGCTCCTCTTTCTTACCTTCGACGCCGAGGTGGCGCCGGTCTACGGCGTCCGCACGGGCTGGCTCGATTCTCTCTTCGCCCTGATCCTCGCCGCCACCATCATCGCCTCGATCCGGATCATGGGCGTCACCCTCATCGCCGCCTCACTGGTCGTGCCGCCCGTCATCGCGCGTCTGATCACGGACCGGTTCGCCCGGATGCTTGTGCTGTCGAGCGGGATCGGCGCCGCCCTCGGCTTCTTCGGCATGTTCGTGAGCTACGAATTCGACATCGCCTCGGGCGCGAGCATCGTCCTCCTGGCGACCGCCGCCTTCGCCCTGACGATCGCCTTCGTCAGCCTCCGCGAGTGGGTGCGGACGGGCAGGCCATCGCTCCGGAGTACCGAGATGACGGCCGCGGAACGCGCCGCCCTCTTCGATTAGCCAATCGAAGCATCGACGGGAGGCCATCCTTTCCCCTCCCCTGGTGGCCTATACTCAGGCGGTGGAACTCTCCCTCGCCGAAGACTTCGCCCGTGCTACCTCCGGCCGCGATAGCGATGTCGATCTCTTCGGTGGCGCAATGCTCATCGCCCGGGTCGGTAACGCGGCCGTCGATCCGCACGCCGTTGCCCGTGACCTCGACCTCATCGCGGAAGTCATCCGGACGGAGGCCGCCGGGGCGACCGATCCCGGCACGCTCGCCCAGGCGGTCGATCACGAGCTCTTCACCGTGCGCGGGTTCCAGGGCGCACGCAGCGACTACAGCAATCCCGCGAATAGCTACCTCGACCAGGTCGTCACTCGCCGGGTAGGCCTGCCGATCACCCTCTCCCTGCTCTACATGGAGGTTGCCCAACGAGTGGGCCTCCGCTGCGACCCTGTGGGCTACCCCGGGCACTTCATCGTCCGCTGTGGCGACCCGGAAGAGCCCATCTACGTCGATCCCTTCCACCAGGGTGTCCGCCTCGACCGGGATGAGTTGCTGGCACGCCTCCGTGGCCAGGACCTGGGCGGGGCATCGCCCGAATCGTTCCTGGCGGCCGTCACCCGCCGCCAGCTTCTCCAGCGGATGCTGCGGAACCTCCACATGGTCTTCCGCGAGCGGCGGGACCTCGGCCGCTGGCTCGCTGTCGTCGAACTCTCCGTCGTCCTCGAACCGTGGAACGCGGCCCTTGTCGGCGAACGAGGGATGCTCCACTATCGCTTGGGGGACGCCGCCGCCGCCCTCACCGACCTGCAACGTTACGTCGAGGCGACGAAGCCGGATGGCGTCAGCGCCGGTGCCTTGCGCCTCCTTGATGAACTCCGGCTGCGGCTCGGAGGAAGTGAGGAAGTTCGATGACCGCGGATCTCTCCGCCCGCCTGGCGCCCCGCGGCCGGGTCGCCTTCCAGCGCTCGATCGCCTGGTACCTGCGCCAGCTCAGCCGCGTCATGAACGTCCTCACCGACGATGAGATGGAGCGTCTCATCCCTCTGCTCAGCGAGCGGCGGTTCGGCCCGCGGAAGCTCCTCTTCGCCGCCGGTGACCCGCCCGAGCGGGTGTATCTCATCCTTAAGGGCCGCGTGAAGGTCTACCAGGTGTCAGAAAACGGCAAGGAGATCATCCTCGACCTGGTCGGCCGCGGCGGCGTCGTCGGCGACATGGCGATCGTCGAGGGAGGCGAGCGCACAGCCTGCGCGGCGGCCATGGAAGAGACCGTGGCCGTCAGCATCTCCTGGGAGGACTTCTCGCACCTCCTCCAGCAGTCGCCGCGCCTCGGATTCGCGATGGCCGAGCTCATGGCCCGCCGCCTCGCCGGCATGCAGCGCACCTTCATGAACCTCGTCTCCAAGCCCGTCTCCGCACGGCTGGCCGATACCCTCCGGGCCCGTGCCGAAGGGACGCTGGTGGAACTCGGCCTCACTCACCAGGAGCTGGCCCAGACGATCGGCACCAGCCGCGAGACGGTGACGGCCCTGCTCAGCCGTTTTGCGGCGCTCGGCGCCATCGCACCGGTTCCATCGGGCTTCGAAATCCTCGACAGCGAGATCCTCAACGCCATCGCCCTCGGCGAAATCACCGTCTCACCCCGTCACCCGGCCGTCACCCAAACGAGCCCGGCCATCGGCTGATGACGCCGGAGACCGCCCTTCACCGTCTCATCGCCCCCGGCGCCGCCCGTCCCGTCTTCATCGCCCATGGGGGTGGGAACAGCCGCCGGCTCACCCACGAGGCACTGGCGGCGAAGGCCGAATACCTTGAAGTCGATCTCTGGGTCCACAAGGGCCGGCTGGAGGCACGCCACGAGCGGCGCGTCCCCCTCCGCGTGCCCGCGCTCTACGAAAAGTGGTACATGCGCTTTCCACCGCGCGACGCCTTCGGCCTCCGCGACCTTGTCGAGGCCGCCTGCCCGGCCGCGGGCCTCTTTCTCGACCTGAAAGACGGCGGCCCGGCCGCGAGCCGTCTCGTCGCGGAGGCGCTTGGCGCGTCGCCGCCGCGCCCCGTGGCCGCCTCGTCCCAGTGCTGGGGCCTCCTCCGCCCCCTCGCCGAGGCCGCGCCCGGCGTGATGCTCTTCTACTCCGTCGATGTCCAGGCGAAGCTCGACCTCTTCCTCTCTGTTGCCGGCCGCGATCACCGGCCGCGCGGCGTGTCCTGCCGGCATTCACTCCTCACCCCGCCCGTCGTCGCTGAGCTCCACGCTCGCGGCCTCGACGTCGTCGCCTGGACCGTCGATGACGGCGCCCGTGCAGCCGAACTGGCGGCCATGGGCGTGGATGGGATCACGACCCATCGGGTGGCCGAGCTGCGCGCCCTGGTGGGCGGATGACCCCGCTCGCCGTCTACATCCACATCCCCTTCTGCACGGTGAAGTGCGGCTACTGCGACTTCAACACCTACGCCGGGCTCGACCCCCTGAAGCCGGCCTACGCTGGCGCCCTCCTCCGCGAGGTCGAATCCTGGGCGCCGCTCCTGGCCGTCTCCCGGGTCACCAGCATCAGCTTCGGCGGCGGCACCCCGGGCGAGTTCCCGGCTGACGCGATCGGCGCCACGATCGAGGCCATCGGTAGCCGTTCGACGTTCGAACCCGGGGCCGAGGTCTCGATCGAGGCGAACCCGGGGACCACGATGAGCACCTACCTGCGCGACCTTCAGCGCGCCGGGGTGAATCGCGTCTCGTTCGGCGCGCAGAGCTTCGACCCGGATGAGCTGCGCTTTCTCGACCGGATCCACTCTCCCGAGGCGATCGGCGCTTCCCTCCAGGCGGCCCGTGAGGCGGGCATCGCGGGCGTGGGCCTCGACCTGATCTACGGCCTGCCGTCCCAGCCGGCCGCTGCCTGGGAACGCTCGCTGGAGAGCGCCATCGCCCTGGGGCCGGACCACCTCTCCTGCTATAGCCTGACCGTCGAGGAGGGGACGCCCCTCGCCGCCCGCGTGGCCAACGGCCAGACGATTGAGCCGGACGCCGACGTTGCCGCCAGCATGTACGAACTCACCGAGGACACGCTCGCAGCCGCCGGATTCTCCCACTACGAGATCTCGAACTGGGCTCGCCCGGGCCATGAGTCGCGACATAATCTCGCGTACTGGACGGATCGCCCGTACCTCGGCCTCGGCGCGGGCGCTCACGGCTACCTCCGGACAGGCCCGGCCGGGTCCGGCGAAGGGATGGCTCGCATGCGCTACGAGAACATCGCCCATCCCCGCGGCTACATCGCGGCCGCCGGTCGGCCACCGGCGGCGGGCAGAGGCCTGCCGCCGACCGTCGCCGCCAACTACACACCCGCGGGCGCGATGGAACTCTCCGACTGGCTGGAGACGGCGCTGCGCCTCACGGCTGGATTCGAGCTTCGCGCCTT
>JBJXGC010000088.1:0-5548 GCA_046154545.1 Dehalococcoidia bacterium
CCAGCCCAAACTGGACCCACACCAACTCCACACCCAGCGGCCGCTCACACATGCCACAGGAAGTCCACATGCCCGTCTCTCGCCACACACCCCCTCAGTCGCGACCGCTGCGGCAACCCGCACCCCGTCCGTTCCGGAGCCGCACCTGTCCGCGGCACACTCCGCATCCTTCACCACACGCCCACCGCACGTTTCCGTGCGGTCACCACACGCTCACCGCACGAAATTTTCGTACACGCGCGCACCGAATCTTCCCCCGCTGTCCTTCCAGCGCCACAGGCCGGATGCTGTCTCCATACATCCCGCTCCCCAGAGGTTGGACAGATGACGCACCCGCCCGAGAGCACCCCGCCCCGCCCCGCCGACCCCCTCGGCGCCCGTCCTCCCCAGCCACCGCCACCGGCCCCCCCGTCCGGTTCCGCCAGTCCCCCACCGGGCCCGTCCGGCGGACCGCCGCCACCGCCCTCCACGCCCGCCCCCGGCGCCGCCTGGTACTACGGCCCCTTCCCGCCGCCCGGCGCCCCCCGCGAAGGCTTCGGCGCCTCGCTCGGCAAGACCGCCGCCCGTGGCTGCGTCTGGTCGTTCGCCTTCGGCCTCGGCATCCTCGCGACCTTCGGCATCGTCGTCGGGATCGTCGCGGCGATCGTCGCCGCCGTGGGCGATAGTGGCGGCGACTCGACGGACTTCGTCTACGGCGAAGAAGGGAGCGCCAACCGCCTGCTCTCGATCCGGGTCGATGGCGTCATCCTCGGCGAGGAGCCGGCCAACGCCGGGGGCATCTTCGCCGACCCCTTCGTCACCTACGGCTACGAGGTCAAACAGAAACTCCTCGATGCCGCCCTCGAAGGGGGGATCAAGGGCGTGGTGATCGAGTTTTCGACCCCCGGCGGCACCATCTTCGGCTCACAGGCCATCGCCGACGGCATCCGTGAGTACCGGGAACGGACCGGCAAACCGGTCGTCGCCTACATCGCCGGGCTGTCGGCCTCGGGCGGGGTCTATTCCATGGTCACCGCCACCACGATCCTCGCCGACCACGGGAGCCTCATCGGCAGCATCGGCGTCCGGCTCGGCACTATCCCGTATTACGACGGCGTCGTCGCGACCGAGGGCGGCATCCTCGGCGGCGGCGTCACGACCACGAACGGCATTACCTATACGTCGCTCACGGCCGGCCGCGGCAAGGACGTCGGCTCGCCCTTCCGCAGGCTCACCCCTGAGGAGGTGCGCGTCCTCCAACAGGGCCTCGACAACGCCTATGGCGACTTCATCGCCCACGTCGCGAAGAGCCGCAACATCCCCGAGGCCACGATCCGCGACCAGATGGGCGCGCTCATTTTCGATAACAAGACCGCTCAGGACTACCGGCTGATCGACGCCACCGCCAACCGCGAGGCGGCCTACGCCGAGCTCGCGAAGCTGGCCGGCCTCACTGGGGCGGACTGGCAGGTCGTCCGGGACGATGAAGAGGGTGGTGTGCTCTCCGGCCTCTTCGCGAAGGGCGACCAATCCCCGCCCAGCGCGGCGAACAGGAGCATCTGCTTCCCCCAGAACATGATCCTCGCCTACTACGGAGAGCCCGCAGCCCTCTGTAAGTAGCCCAGCTCTTTGCTCTCGGCTCTCGCCTCATGCCTGGGCCTGCATCTCGTCGAAGCCTTCGTCGCCCTCGGCCTTGCGCAGTTCGCGCTCGCGGGCCTCTTCCTCTTCGCGTTCCTCGCGTTCGGCCGCGGTCTCTCCCAGGAGCTTGCCGTGCACATCGACCTCGATCTGGGCCTCACGCTTGTCCCCAACGACGGCGTACTTCGTGCCGCCGATGTAGGTGAGGGGGCTGTAGCGCCGTTGCTCGAGCTTCCACTCCTGAGCGTACGCCTCGTCGAGCGCCTGGACCCGTACGACCTTCCCAACGAACAGGGTATGGTCGCCAATGGAGATGACGTCCTGCAGCCCGCACTCGATCCAGGCGAGGCAGCCTTCGATCAGCGGCACCTCAAGGCGCTGGGCTTTGAACGGTTCGAGTCCGGCCGCCTCGAGCTTGTTGTGTTCGAGTCCGCTGAGCGTCCCGAGGAAATGCGTCTGCTTGAGCAGCCCCGGCCCCGGGATGTTGATCGCGAACTCTTCGCTGAAGCGGATCATGTCCGCCGTATGGCGATGCGGGTGGATGACGACGCCGACGAGCGGCGGCGCCATCGACAGCGGCGTCGTCCAGGCGATCGGGGCGGCGTTCGCCACGGCACGCCAGGCCGTCGTCACAATCGCGACCGGCCCCGGGTTCAGGAGCCGCCGCGCGTCGGTATCGTCACAGAGTCGCCGCAATACTGGTTACGTCCCGTCACAGGTTACGCGTCGAGTATTCGCCCCACCCGCCACAGGCGCCACTACCACCCTCTGCCCCTGGGTTCGGGGATCAGGCCCTGACGTTGCGGCTCGTCCTTCGCCAGCGCAGGAACTGCCAGTAAGCCACCAGTTCCGGCAGGTCCTCGGGGTGCTTCTCCAGCTCGCCGATGAGTTCAGCGATGTCGCTGTCACGCACATAGAGCATGTCACCGTCTTCGCCGAGGAAGTAGTGCAATGGCCGGTTCAGGATCTTCGCGACGTTCAGCAGCATGTCGATCCCGACCGAACGCTGGCCCGCCTCGTACAGGCTGATTGCGCTCTGGGTGGTGTTGAGCGCATGGGCCAGTTGTCCCTGGCTCATGCCGGCGTCCCGCCGCGCCGACCGGATCCGCAGTCCAAGACCGGCCGAAACCGGTACCTTGCCGCCCTCTGTATTTCCCTTGCTCATTCCCCTTCACTTCCGTCACACGTGCCCACCCAGCCCACGGCAACTATCCGAATGTGCAATACGTTACGAACCGTCCACCTTTCCGTCAATCCCTTTGCGAATGTGAATCGTGTTCGTTTCGTGGTATTTCGAATCAGTAGGCCAGGACGGGGTCAACCACGTTCTCAAGCGGCAATCCAGCCGCAAACCGCCGCAGATTGGCGATAAACACCGCCGCCGCCCTGTGGCCGTACCCTTCGACCGCGCCCGAAATGTGCGGCGTCATGATGACATTCGACATTTCCCAGAAGGGACTCGAAGCCGGGAGCGGCTCCGGATCGAACACATCGAGGGCTGCCGAGCTAATCGTCCCATCCCGCAACGCCTCGATCAGCGCGTCCTGGTCCACCACCGCGCCCCGGGCGATGTTGATCAGGCTGGCCGTCGGTTTCATCGCCTTCAGCTCGTCCCGCCCGATGACGTGCCGCGTCTCGTCCGTCAGCGGGATGCAGAGCACCACGTAGTCCGACTGGGCCAACAGGTCACGAAGCTGGGAGTGCGCAAACAGGGCGTCGCAGTCCGGGTCGCTATCGCCGGCGTTCACTCGCCGCCGCGAGGCGATGACCGGCATCCCGAAAGCACGCGCCCGCCGCGCTACCTCGCGGCCGATCGCACCCATCCCGACGATGCCGCAGGTCTGCCCCTTCAGTTCGGCCGTGAACCGGAAGTTCCACTTGTGCTCCACCTGGTCGCGTGCCGAGATGTGCAGTCCTTTGCAGAGCATGATCATCGTCCCCATGACCCACTCGGCGATGGCTGGGGCTGCCGCGCCGCTCAACTTCGTCACCACGAATCCCCGGTTGAGCAGCCCCTGGCGGGCCATTCCATCGACTCCTGCCGTGATGACCTGGAACCATTGCAGCTTCGTCGCCGCTGCCAGCAGTTCCGGTGGAAGGCTATGCGGGCCAAAGATCACGTCAGCCTCACCGATGGCGGCGATCGCCTGTGCCCGCTGACCCTCCTCGAGCTGCGCTCCCGGACGGAGCGCCACCGCAGGGAAATCGGCCAGCCGCACGCGCGGGTCGACGGCCAGGATTTCGCGCCGGATCTCGTCATCGACGCCGAATGTGACGGCGACGGTAATCGTCTCAGCCATGTGGTCCTCCCACCGGCCCGCCCGTCCGGACGGTACCGGGAGCGAAGTATCCGCCGCTCCGGCTCATCACGCATGTCCCCAACCGTGGACAGCCCGAGTTCGGCGTAGGCCCGGGCGCTCCTATACTCGGTTCATGACCGATGTTCAGGCGCTGGAACTGGCCACGGGGGACGAAGAGGAGACGCGCGCCGTCGGCGAACGCCTTGGCCGCGAACTTCGCCGCGGCGACATCCTCCTCCTCAGCGGCGACCTCGGTACCGGGAAGACCTGTCTTGCCCAGGGCATTGGCCGCGGCCTCGGCTGCAGCACGGCCGTCAACAGCCCCTCTTTCGTCCTCATGAACGAGTACGAAGGCCGCGAGAAGCTCTTCCATGTCGATCTCTATCGCATTGAGGACATCGAAGAGCTCGACGACCTCGGCCTCTGGGACTACGCCGAGCAGGGCGTCCTTGTGATCGAGTGGCCCGAGCGCGGCGCCGACCTGCTCCCCGGCGACGGCCTCGTCGTCGAACTGCGGTACGGCGATATCGAACGCCAGCGCCGCCTTCGCTTCATCCCTCGCGGTGTCCGGGGCGCCGAGATGGTTCGGCTGGTCGGGGCGGCGTGAGCATCATCCTCGCCATCGACGCCGCCGGTATCGCCTTCGCTGTCGCCCTGGTCGTCGATGGCGAGCCGGTGCGCGAGATCGTTGGCGATGTCCCCCGCGATCACTCCCGGTCGCTGCTGCCGGCCATCGATGACCTGATGCGAGCGGCTCCCGGGGCTATCGGCGGCATCGCTGTCATTTCTGGCCCGGGGAGCTTCTCCGGCATCCGCGTCGGGCTTGCCGTCGCTGGCGGTCTTGGCCTGGCCCGCGCCCTTCCCATTGTCGGTGTGGGCACGCTTCAGGCCGTCGGTGCCGTCGCCGGGGCGGGCTCGTGGCTCGCTATTCATCCGGCCGGCCGCGGTACCTTCGCCGTCCAGCCGTACCTCGATGGCCTGCCAGCAGGGCCCCTCCGCACGGCGGCCGAGGCTGACCTGCCCGGTCAGCCCATCGCCGGGGAGCGTGCGGCCGCCCTCGGTGGCCGCGAGGTCTCCGCCGGCGAACGCTGCCGCATGGCCGCCAGCCTCGCCCTCCCCCGCTTTGCCAGCGCCGGCAGTGCCCAACCCACGGCGCTCTACCTTCGCGAGCCGAACATCACGGCTCCCCGTGCCCGCCAGGTGGCAACCAGCTAGCCAGGGCTCCCCCTGAGGCCCCTGAAACCGAGGAGAATCGAAATGGAACGCACCCTCGTCCTGATCAAGCCCGACGCGATGCAGCGCGGCCTCGCTGGCGAGGTGATTGCCCGCTGGGAGCGGCGTGGGCTCCGCATCGCCGGCCTCAAGCTCATGCGCGTCACCGACGCCCTCGCCCGCCGGCACTACGCCGAACACGACGGCAAGCCCTTCTTCAAGGGGCTGGTCGAGTTCATCACCAGCTCGCCCGTGGTCGCAGCCGTCCTTGAGGGTCCCGACGCCGTTGAGGCCGTCCGCCAGACGAATGGCGCCACCAACCCGGTCCAGGCCGCACCCGGGAGCATCCGGGCCGACTTCGGCCTCGACAAGGGCCGCAACCTCGTCCACGCCAGCGATAGCGTGGCCAGCGCCCAGCG
>JBJXGC010000124.1:0-5563 GCA_046154545.1 Dehalococcoidia bacterium
GCGCCGGTCGTCCATGGTTCAGCGGGCTTCCGTGCCGGAATCTCCGGGTGGGTCCGGGGCAAGACTCGGATGAGCGCCTTTGGCCGCTTGCCTCGATAGGCACGAAAGGAACTCGACATGGGACTACGAGTCGGCATCCTCATCCTCCTTCTCCTCCTTGGCGGCGGCGCTTACGCCTTGACGAGCAACCTCATCCTCGTGGTCGTTGTTGTCCTGGGAATCATGGCGATATCCGGCTACTTCGGCCGAGGGCGGTTTCGATGACGGTCCATCACTCGGACACATGGGCGCCCGCACTCTGAGCGGCAGGCTGGCTCGGCCTGCGGGTGCGGAGGCCGTCTGCTAGTTTCGGACAGACAGGGAGGTAGATACTCCCACAGACAGGGCACCGCGCACATGACTTCCCGCTGGTAAGGGAACTCCCTGATAGACGGGGTAGACACTCCCAGAGACAGAGCATCGTTGCAACGGCCCGCCTCTCGTCCGTATTCGCAGGATTAGCATGGGCCTACTCACCTGGATCCTTGTCGGCCTCGTCGCCGGCTTCATCGCGGAGCTCATCCTCGGCGGAGGCGCCGGGATTGGCCTCCGGGGGATCGTCATCACGACGCTGCTCGGTATCGCCGGGGCGATCGTTGGCGGCTTCGTCAGTGTCGCGCTCGACCAGGGAGACGTCACCGGCTTCAACGTCCGCAGCCTCATCATCGCTGTGCTGGGCGCGATCGCGGTCATCATCGTCTTCCGCGCCATCACGTCCCGCCAGGGCGGAGGCCGCCGGGGGCTCATCTGAAGGCGGTCCATCCGCCCAATCGCAGGAATCGGCCAGTGAAAGTGGGATCAAATGAGCAGTGGAAGCATCGGCCTCAGCCTCGTCCTCATCGCGGTTGGCGCCATCCTCACCTGGGCGGTTGAAACGACCGTCTCGGGCATCGACATCACCATCGTGGGCGTCATCCTCATGGCCGTCGGGGCCGCGGGGCTCCTGTTCACGCTCCTCTTCTGGATGAGCTTTAGCCCCTTCGCGCGGCGCGACGACCGCGAGCGCCACGACCCGATCTAGTTTGCGGGAACGTGGGGGGAATAGAGGGCACGGGAGCAGGTCATCCGCTAGGAGGTTTGCGATCAAACGTGTCAGTAATGCCGCCTCCACTGTCAATGGCCTGGGACGGGAGCGTGAGGGCTTCAGCGACCGGGTCGCGGGCGTCGTCACAGCCTTCAGCGGCAGCATGGTGTTCGTGTACATCCACATCGCCTGGTTTGGCATCTGGATAACGGGAAACCTGCTCCCGGTCGCGTGGGACGAATTCCCTTTCGGCTTGCTGACGATGGTCGTGTCACTCGAAGCCATCTTCCTTTCGACGTTCGTCCTGATGACTCAGAACCGCCAGTCCGCCCAGTCCGACCGCCGGGCGGCGGCTGACCTGAAGGTCGATCTTATCTCGGAACGTGAGGTCACCAAGACCCTGTCGCTGATCGCCGAGATTCACCGGGCATTGGGGCTCGGTGATGACGACGCGGAGACGGAGGCGATGCGCCAACCGACGATTGTCGAAGAAATTTAGCGGGAGCGGTCGTCATATCGACCGCCATACGTCGGCCCAAACAGCGCCCCAGGAGGTTCAGCATGAACTATCTCAACCTGCTTTCACGTGGGCGCTCCCGCCGTCAGCGTCGCATAGGCGAAACGAAACGAGGGTCATGATGGCAACCACACCAATGTGCATAATCGCGTACATCGGCGAAGGCGAACAATACGACGCCGTCGTCGATGCCGCCATGGAGGCGGCCACTGGCGCCGAGGCGCGCCTCATTATTTACGACGCGGACGCAGGATCGCGCTTTGGTTCGCCCCTGCCCACGTTTTGGTCGGGAGATACCGACGCGGCCAGCCAGCCACACATCCTCTCCGCCCAACAACTCGAAGCCGCGGGCCGCGCTGATATGGCCGGTCGTGTTTCGGTGGCCTGTGCCCGGGGGATCGACGCTGCTGGCTGGCTTCCGCAGTCGCGTGGTGCGAAGGACTTCGCGAAGTACGCCCAGGAGCAGCAGGCGGACCTCCTCGTCATCCCGTCTGACCTGGAACACACGGGCGTATGGCACCGGCTGGTCGGCGTGCCGACGGCCGAGGGCATCGTGAACGAAACGCCCGTGCCCGTCGTGACTGTAGACGTACACGGTGAACTGGGAGCCGTCGCGCTCCCGGAAAGTGCGTGAGGCCAGGATGCACACCCAGCCGGCATCCGCAGAGATCGACGGCGAGAGGCCAGCGCGCACAGCCACCGCTGGCGGATCGATGAGCCCGTCGGCTGTCCTCTTCGCGATCGTCGCGGGTGCCGCGCAGAGGCCGCCCCGTGTCCGAGCCGGGTACAGGGTGGCGACCTCCACAGGCTCGGCAGCATAGCGGACGAAGAAAGGAGATAAGCCCATGTATATCGGAGGCGGCGAGGGCGCGCTGACCATCGCCATCGTTCTGCTGGTCTGGATCTTCTAGGAAACGCAGTTCACGCGCACATGGGCGGTCCGGAACCCCAGGGTCGGCGGAGCCACCCGTTCCCATCCCACCAGATCGTCACGCGGACCGCGTGACTCCAACCAGGCAAACAGGAGGCCATCATGTCAGCAGTCCTTTCGGCGAGCACACTCGTCGGCGACAAGGTCAAGAATCTCGAGGGCGAAGACCTCGGAAAACTCGAAGAGATCGTGATCGACCTCCAGAGTGGGCGGGTGGCGTACGCCGTCGTCTCGTTCGGGGCCGGCTTCATGCACGGCGGCAAACTTCTTGCTATCCCGTGGGCGTCCCTGGCTGTCGATCAGGGCGACAAGAAGATCATCCTTAACGTGCCGAAGGCGACGCTGGAGTCGGCCGAGGGCTTCGACAAGGACCACTGGCCCGACCTCGCCGACCCGTCGTTCCGCACGCGCACGTACGGACACTACGGCGTCGAGTCTTGGTAACCAGGACGATGCCAGCGAAACAGGCGTTCACCACCGACCTCGAAGCCATCCGCAAGCGCGCCCGCGCGCAGATGATGGATGGCGCCGTCACCAGCGCGTATTCGGCGGACCGCGCGCAGGTGCTCGCCGTGCTGAACGAAACGCTCGCAACGGAGATCGTCTGCGTGCTCCGTTACAAGAGCCATTACTACATGGCACGCGGGATCTACAAAGCGCCCGTAGCCGCCGAGTTCCTTCAACACGCCGCCGAAGAGCAGGTCCACGCCGACATGATCTGCGACCGGATCACGCAGCTCGGTGGCGAACCGAACCTCAACCCGGAAGGTCTCGCAACCCGCAGCCACTCCGAGTACCGCGGAGGGGAAACGCTCCGGGACCTCATCAAAGAGGATCTTGTCGCGGAACGGATCGCCATTGAAACGTACACCGAGGTGATCGCCTGGCTCGGCGACGACGACCCAACGACACGGCGCATGATCGAGGAGATCCTTGCCATGGAGGAGGAGCATGCGAACGACCTGCTCGACCTCCTCGACCGCATGGAGAAGAGCCCGTGACTACCACCAGGACGATCGGCCCGGCCGAAGCTCAACCGATGACTGAGGCGGGGGCGGCGAGAAGCGAGTGCGCGCTCGACCGGGTGATCGAAGACTCGTTCCCGGCGAGCGACGCCCCGTCGCATACGCCCCTGACGGGCCTCGGTCCTCCGAGAGGAAAGCCGGCCGCCAGTGCGGGCCGGGATCGGGAGTGAACGATCCGGCCCAAGCACAGGAATCGGCGGTCCGCATGAGGCCGCAGCCGCCGCTTCCTGTGCGCCCCGACAGGCCCCCGCCGAGGAGGACCGCCGAGCCCGGCTGGCACCTGTACCAGGCACAGGGTTGCATCGCCAGGCCGTGAGGCACGGCACCATATCCAGGGCGACGACCAGAGTTCAGGACGGCGGACCGAACCGGTTCCGCGTCCCCGAGGAGACGAACCATGGCAGAGAGCACAATCGACGACAAGGCCAAGGGCAAGGTGAACCAGGCTGTGGGCGCCGCCCGCGAGAAGGTCGGTGACGCCGTCGGGGCCGAGGGAATGGCGGAGAAGGGCGCCCAGCAGCACGCCAAGGGCGATGCCCAGGAAGCGGTCGGCGACGCCAAGGACGCGGTGCACAACGCGGCCGACAAGGTGAAGAAGGCGATCGGCCAGTAACCGCCGCCGGGCGGCCAACCGCAGGTCACCGATCTCGAAACCCATTCTGCTCCGGAGTTAGACATGTCCAACACACCCACGGCGAGGACGGAGGCCGAACGTGAACGGCTCGCCCGCGCCCCGTTCTGGCCACATCTCATCATGGTGCCTCTCGACGGGTCCAAGGATGCCGAGGCCGCGCTACCCGTGGCCTCGTACTTTGCGACCGTGTTCGGCGTGGAGGTGCGGGTGGTCCACGCGATCCCTGCCGGGGGCGCGGATGAGGACCACGGAGCGGCGACCTTTGAAGCCTACGTCGCCGGCCTGGTGACGAACGGGCACCTCCCCGAGGGCACCCGCGCCGAGGTGGTCGCGGGTGCGGCGGCCGACGCCATCCTTGCTGGCACGTCCGGCGCGGACATGATCGTCCTCGCGTCCCACGGCCAGGGTGGGCTCCAATCGGCGTTGTTCGGGAGCGTGGCGGACAAGGTGGTACGAGCGGCGAAGACGCCGGTCGTTGTCGTCCCGGTCACGCATGCTGCCGCGCTCCTCCCCGTCCACACCATCGTGATCGCTGTCGATGAATCGGAGAGTGCCGCGCACGCGGTCGCGCTTGGCCGGGACTTCGCCGAGCGCTGCGGGGCCGCCGTGACCCTGGTGAACGCCTATCTGCCGACGCCCGTCGCAGCGGGCATCGAAGTGGCATACGTCCCGCCCGATGCCGGCCGCGCCGACCAGGATGCGGCTGAGGCGGTCGTTGCGGAGGTGGCGGAGCCCGGGGAAGAGCACCAGGCCGTGCTTGGATCGCCCGTTGATGTGATCGCCGAGACCGCGGCCAAGGCTGGCGCCGAACTGGTGGTAGCCGGGAGCCGCGGCCGAGGCTACTTCAGCCGCCTCTTGCTCGGCAGTGTGAGCGAAGGGTTGATGCACCGCCTCGACCGGCCGCTCCTTGTGGTGCCCACCGCGCCGGACGAGACCGAACGCCAGGAACCCGAACAGCTCCCGGGTATCGCAAGGCAGACAACCGGTGAGGGGTGAGCCCGTGAAGCGCTTTTTCGATCGAGTCTTTCCGTGGCTACCGGGGGGCCGGCGGGCGAAAGCGGCCGCCCGCGCACAACGCGACCAGGCGTCGATCGCGAATATCGACAAGAACGCGAAGGCGCGGGCTGCCACCGTTCAGTCGGCCAAGGATGCCTCGGCTGAAAAGGCCGGCAGCCCCGCCGATGAGGGCGGCGAAGGGTAAGTTCTCGTGTCATCCGCGTCCGCGCGGTCACGCGCCATGGCGATCCTGTTCGGGCACAGGCCCGGCGAGGGTTTGTGGCGATGCCCGCGCCCCGTCCCCGTCTGTCAGTTTGGGGCAGACAGCGGGGGCGATACTTCCCTCACGGGATCCAGGCTAAAGCGCGTTCCCATTCATCGGAACTGCTGGAAACCG
>JBJXGC010000140.1:0-4102 GCA_046154545.1 Dehalococcoidia bacterium
GGCAGGCCGGAACCGCCGCCCCCGCCGCCAGTCTTCCGTGGGCCGGGCGCTGTTGGGCGGCTCGGGCGCTGTTGGGCGGTCTGTTGACGGCTGGTGCGCATCTGTTCGCGGCGTGCCTGGCGGTTAGACATGAGTGGACGACCCTTGGGAAGCGTGATTCAGCGCGACCCTGGCGCTGTGGTGATGCTCTGTCAGCCGAGGATAGCACCGGCCGGGATTAGAGAAAGAAAGAGTCGGGATAGAGCCGAGAGCGGAGAGCCGAGAGCGGAGAGCCGAGAACGGAGAGCCGGGACGCGGAGCGGAGAGCGGAGAGCCGGGAGGCGAGAGGCGAGAGCCGGGAGGCGGCCTCAGGTCGTCAACCCGTTGCCAGCCCCGTGAGGGCCGGGCCGGTCACCCGGAAGGTCGTCCATTCATCCATGGGGACGGCGCCGAAGGCCTTGTAGAAGGCGATTGAGGGCTCGTTCCAGTCGAGCACGGACCACTCCAGCCGGGCGCAGCCGCGTTCTATGGCGATCCGGGCGAGTTCCACGAGCAGCGCCTTGCCGAAGCCCTGGCCTCGGTACTTCGGCCGGACGAAGAGGTCTTCCAGGTAGAGGCCTGGCTTGCCTTCCCAGGTGCTGAAGTTGTGGAAGAAGAGGGCGAAGCCTGCGCTCGCGCCCTCGCCGGTTTCCGCCATCACCACCTCGGCATAGGGACGATCGCCGAAGAGGTGCCGGCGAAGGGTCTCCCGGTCGAGCTTCACGGCCTCCGGTTCACGCTCGTATTCGGCGAGGGCGTGGATCAGCTCGATGATCGTGTCGAGGTCGGAGGGCCGGGCGGGGCGGAGTGGCATTGCTGACCTACGCGTCGATGAGTTCGATCTTTGCCACCTGGGCGCCCTGGGCGGCGATCCGGGTGACGAGCGAACGGCCGCTTTCGCCGGCGCCCTTCAGCGTTTCGAGCATGGTCGCCGCGACCCCTCGGACCGACTCCTCGGGGCAGATGGCGGCGATGCTACTCCCCGCCCCGCTGAGCCAGGCGGCGTGCGCTCCCGCCCCTTTCGCGGCCGCGAAGATCTCGAACATGGGGGGAAAAAGGGCCGCCCGCTGGTGCTGATGGATGGCGTCGTTCGTCGCTTCGTCGAGGAGGTCCATGCGCCCGGCCCCCATGGCGGCGACGAAGAGGGCGGAGCGGCCGATGTTGTGGACGGCGTCGGCCCGCGAGTAGCTCTCGGGCAGGGCTTTGCGCGCCTCTTTCGTGGCCATCGTGTGGTCGGGGATGAGGATGGCGAGGGCGGCGTCCTTCGGGTACGCGCAGCCGGAGTGGAGGTACTTCCCGGCGTGGCCGACGCACACCTGGACGCCGCCGAACATGGCCGGGCAGGCGTTGTCGCCGTGGCCCTCGAGGTCACTGGCGACGGCGAGGCAGGTGTCCTCGTCCATCGCCCGGCCTTCGAACTCGTTCATGGCGAGGACGCCCGCGACCCGGGCGACGGCGCTCGCGCCGAGGCCGCGGCCCAGCGGGACGGAGACGTTGTAGCGCACCCGGATCCCGGGCGGGGGCGTGCGCCCCGCGCGCTGGTAGGCCTGGCGGGCGGCGGTGACAACCATCTTCTCGCCCACGTCCTCCGTCGGCGGCACTTCACACGGCGTGAAGGTGACGGTGATGGAGGCGAACATGTCGAGCGCCAGGCCGAGGCAGTCGAAGCCCGCCCCGAGGTTGGCGCTGGTGGCGGGCACGCGGATAGTCACGGCGGTCGCTTGCATGGCGGGCAGCGTAGCAGACGGGGCGCGGAGAGCCGAGAGCCGAGAGCGGAGAGCAGAGAGCAGAGAGCAGAGAGCAGAGAGCGGAGAGCGGAGAGCGGAGAGCGGAGAGCGGAGAGCCGAGAGCAGAGAGCAGAGAGCAGAGAGCAGAGAGCAGAGAGCCGAACCGCGCACGGTAGTAAGCGGCTCAGTCCCGGGGGCGGGCCGCGTGAGGTGCCTGTGTGAGCGGGTTCACACAACACCGTCCGGTCCGTTTCCCGGACTATAAGTGCGTTTGGCTCGGTCCTACGGTCAAAGGCGCCAAGCCTGCACGCGTTTCTCCAGAAATCCTCCAAACATCCTTCAAGAGATCTGGGGTGGGCGGGCATAGGTTTGAGTGAGACCCAAAACAAAAGGATGGGCCAAATGAACACCGCAATCGAACAACGACCAACCACCTCACGCTGGGCCAAAGACACCATCAGCGAAGCGGACCCGGCGCCCCGCGCCGGCACCGCCGGGCACGACCGCGAGGCCAGCTTCACCTCGAAGCCGGGCGCGCGGGCGGCCGGGTTCTTCACCGCCATCAGCCCGTGGAAGCCAAGGCCCCCCGGCCATCACCCGGGCAGGACCACCAGAGCCATGCGAATTGTTCGACCGGCCGCGGCTGTGCTTGTGCTGGCTGCGGCATTGTTTGCGAGCGGTGCCCCCGCACTGCACGAGGCCCAGGCGGCAGGGAACGGCCCGCGCCACGGGCCACCCGACGCTACCATTACGAGCTGGGACCAGACCACCGTCAGGGCGCTCCAGGCCACTGCCGGGCTCGCCGGCCCCGACCACTTCCTCTTCTTTGGCCTGGTCCACCTGGCGATGTATGACGCCGTGGTGACCGTGAAGGGTGGCTACGAGCCGTTCGCCCTGCACCAGGCCCGCAAGCCCGGCGCCTCGGCCGAGGCGGCGGCCGCAACGGCCGCCAACCGCGTCATCAAGCACCACCTGCCGGCCGGCGCCGCGATCGCCGATGCCGCGCTGGTCGCGTCGCTGGCGGCAATCGCTGACGGCCCGGGGAAGACGGACGGCATCGCCATTGGCGAAGCGGCCGCCGCGGCTGTACTGGCGCTGCCCGCGAACAAGGGCATCCTCGCCCACGTGCCCTACACCGTCCCCAACCCGCCTATCCCCGGCGCCTGGGTGCCGACGCCGCCGCCCGCGCAGATCATCGGCAGCTACATGCCCAACATGACGCCGTTGAGCCTGCGCCGCGCCGACCAATTCCGCCCCAAGGCGCCGCCGGCCCTCGACCGCCGGGCGTGGGCGCAGCAGTACAACGAAACGAAGGAGCTCGGCTCGGCGACGAGTAGCGTCCGCACGCCGGAGCAGACGCTCGCCGCGCGGTTCTGGGGCGAAAGCCCGGCCTTCCAGCAGCATGGGGCGTTGCGCAAGCTCGTCACGGACCGGGGGCTCGACATCCTGCGGGCCGCACGGCTCATGGCCATGACCAACACGGTCGTGTTTGACGCAGCGATTGCCTGCTTCGACGCGAAGTACCAGTACGCCTTCTGGCGGCCGATCACCGCCATCCGCAACGGCGACAGCGACGGTAACCCGGGCACCGTGGCGGACCCGGCGTGGCAGCCGCTGATCGCTACCCCGAACCACCCTGAGTATCCGAGCGCGCACAGCTGCATAACGCCCGGGATGGGCCTTGCCGTGGCCCGGTTCCTGGGGACGCACCACATCGACTTGACGATCCCGAGCCTCACGGGCCTCGGCGACCGCCACTACGACACGGTGAAGGATCTCGAAACGGAGGTGGGTAACGCCCGCATCTGGGGTGGCATTCATTTCCGGGCGGCCGTCGAAAGCGGCACCCGGATCGGACAGCGCGTCGCCAACCAGGTGCTCGCGCGCCACTTCCGGCCGCTGGACGATAAGTGAGCCATCGCGGCTGCCACATCCCGCAACCCAACGGAAGGGGCGGCGCTCTGAGCGCCGCCCCTTCTTTCCGTAGGCGACCCCCAAAGTGGTCGGGTGAACGAGCGTCAGGGCGTCCTGACGCCGAGAGCCGAGGCCCGAGAGCCATGAGCCGAGCATGGAGGGCGAACCGGGGACTCAGGCTCGCGGCCCTCCTCGGAACTCGGAACTGGTAGAATTCGGCGGATGGCTATTCGCAAGACCTTCGGCATGCCCGTGATCGCGGAGCGCCCCATGACGGCGCGCGACTACTTCGCCATGCCCGATACGGAGGAGCGGTATGAACTCATCGAAGGGCGGCTGGTGCTCATGCCCTCCCCAACGATAGAACATCAGCGGATCGTCGGCCGCATGCATTCCGTGTTCCTGGAGGTCGAAGAAACGCTCGGGGGGCTGGTCGTTCTCGC
>JBJXGC010000150.1:0-2688 GCA_046154545.1 Dehalococcoidia bacterium
TCCGGGAAGAAGTGACCCGCATCCACCCGGCGGCCCCGCAGGTCGGGGAAGTAGCGTTTGAACTGGTCGGAGAAGGGATTCCCCGTCGGAATTGCGTCATCCGGCAGACCGGGGGTGTCGGTGCCACGTGAGCGGGCCAGGTAGGTGCCGTACATCCAGAGCGTCGGATGGTCGAACCGCTTGTGGCGGTCCTCCGGACCGTAGTCCATGAAGTTCGCGTAGAGGGGGTGCTTCTCGAGGCCCTCCGGGTGAATCCACATCTCGGCCACCTTCCGCTCGCTCAGGAATTCGTAACGCTCGCCGTGGGCTGCCGACGCGTCCTCGTGGACGACGTGGAAGGGCAGGCCGTAGCGGTACTGGGAGATGGCGTGGAAGTGGCTCATCGGGTCCTCGAAAGCCTTCACGTAGTGGGCGATGTCGTCGTCCGTGGCCCAGGTCCGGGCCGCGCGGGCGGCCGCCTGCCAGGGAGAAAGGGGCCGCCCCGGCAGCTCCGGCGCCTCTGACCCCGCGAAGATCGCCTGGATGAAGCCCTTGTGGTGCACCGCGAAGAACTCCTCCGGATAGGGCTCGGCCTTGAACCAGTAGCCGTGCACGCCACCGGGAGTCCAAACCGTGCAGAGCGTATCGAGCAGCGCCAACCGTTCGACCCGCTCCGGGAAGTCGATCGCCAGCTTGAAGGCGATGATGCCGCCCCAGTCGTGCCCGACGACGTGGGCCTTTGCGATGCCCTTCGCGTCCATGAAGTTGATCACGTCCTGGGCGAGGATCGCGCGCGTCACGCGGACGCCCGGCTTGTCGGTCCCGCCGAAGCCGCGCATGTCCGGCGCGAAGCAGGCGTACGTGTCGCTGAGGGCGTCCATCTGGAAGCGCCACTCGTACGAGGTCTCGGGAAATCCGTGGATGAAGATGACGGGCGTGCCGCTCCCCTGCTGCTGGTAGCTCATGCGCAGGTCGCGGGTCGAGATGCGGTCTGTGGCCATTGCGGACACCCCGTGATGAGAATTGCGCCAGTCTACCCGAAGCAGCCGACCCCCGCGGGTCGTCATTCCATCGGCCTCCACCGTGATCATACGGCAAGGCGAGCGCCGCCGGTTCAACGGGCAGCCCCGATCACGCCGCCGGAGTGCCTTCGAGGAGCCGCTTGAGCCGCGGGAAGGCCCGGTCGAGGTTGCCCTGGGCCTGCCGGGCGAGCAATTGCTGCAGCACGCGCATGATGCCGCCCGGCCGGCCCGTGATCGAGAACTCGACCCGCGTGCCACCCTCGGACGTGCTCAGTTGATACGTAAGCGTCGTGGGGAACGGCCCGGAGGTGCTCTCAATCACCATCCGCAAAGGCGGCTGGTGCTCGGTGACCTTCCAGGTGTACTCGATCGTCCGGCCCATCGACGGGAACCGCGTCCGGACGGTCGAGCCCACGCCGATCGGCTCCGGCGAGGTCAGCTCTTCACTGGTGACGCTGGCGTCCCAGGACGGGCGGTTGCGGGCGTCCGCCACGTAGCTGAACACCTCGTCCTGCGGGCGGTTGATGACGACTGCGACACTCCTGGTGAACACGGCACACCTTGCTTTCCGGTCGCGAGGATAGCGGACGGGGCTATCCTTTAGACGTACGGCCCGTTCTGGCTGGGCGGGAAGCCCGTTGTTTCTGGATCCGTGTAGCGGTCAGGCGGTCCGTTGCCCGGGCGGCCATCGACGAGGTCGTGAGGGTCGGGGGCCTCGCCGCGCCAGGTGCGCACGGGCCATCGCGCGATGGCCCGCAGGATCCGCATCAGCCGCTTCATCTGGTCACCGCGCTGACCGCAATCCGAACGTCCGGGAGCGCCATGGGCGAGATGGTGTCGCCGCGCAAGTACGTCCGCATCTCGGTGTAGACCCCCTCGCGGGGCGAGCGGTAGGCTTCGATCGCGGCAGGCTCGCGAGTCACCAGCCAGGCCTCGGGGATACCGGCGCGCGCGTAGAGCGGCAGTTTCACGTCGCGGTCGTGGTCCGCGGATGAGTCAGACACCTCGACGACGAGAAGGACGTCTCCCGGGCCGGCGCCGCCCGCGCGGTAGTAGTCTTCGCGGAAGGTGAGGAGAGCGACGTCTGGTTCCGGAGCGGAGAACTCGTTGAGCCGCAGCGCGTTCTTGATTGACACGATCGATCCGCGGCGCCTGAGCGCGTCACCTAAGATCTGGACGCTGGCGTCGTGCCATGGTCCTCGGGGCAGCCTCTCGTAGAACACACCCTCGACGAGTTCGATCGGTTCGTCTTCGGCGACAATTCCCGTTCGAACCATCTGCTCCGCGAGATCAACGGAAATCTTCCAACGGCGGGGCGTGGTGCAGGGTGCGGATTCCGTTGCGGTCGTCATCGCCAGACAATCATAGCCATATGGGGCGTGGCGACCATGCGACCCGGTTGATCAGCATCAGCTGAATCCGCCCATCCCGGGGGGAAGGGGCGAATCGGGATCGAAGGGGTCCCGGTCCCGGACCCCTTTGCGAGGGCGGCCGTCGCCGAAGTCCTCGGCCTTCGGCGCCTCGCCGCGCCATGTCCGGATAAGCCAGCGGCAGATGGCTCGCGGTACACGCATAGCTAGCCCGTCACCGCGCTGACCGCAATCCGAACGTCCGGGAGCGCCATGGGCGAGATGGTGTCGCCGCGCAAGTACGTCCTCATCTCGGTGTAGACCCCCTCGCGGGGCGA
>JBJXGC010000059.1:0-4007 GCA_046154545.1 Dehalococcoidia bacterium
GACGAGGCTCAGTTCCGCACCATCGTCCGCGACTTTATCGCCGCCGAGGCGCCGAAGGGCGCGGGCATGGGCCGCGGCGAGGATGCCTTCGCCGGTGGCAGCCCGAGGTGGAAGGCGTGGGTCGCCAAGCTTGCCGAGCGAAAGTGGATCGCCCCCGCCTGGCCCACGGAGTACGGCGGCGCTGGGATGTCCGTCATGGAACAGTTCATCTTCAACTCGGAGATGGCCGAAGCGCGTGCCCCCCGGCCGGGCGGGATCGCCACGATGTTCGCGGGCCCGACGCTGATCGTCCACGGCACAGAAGAACAGAAGCAGAAGTACCTGCCCGAGATCCTCGACGGCGAGACCATCTGGTGCCAGGGCTACAGCGAACCCGGCTCAGGGAGCGACCTGGCCAGCCTCCAGACCCGGGCCATCCGCGATGGCGACGACTACGTGGTTAACGGCCAGAAGATCTGGACCTCCGGCGGCCATGTGGCGAAGTGGATGATCCTCCTCGCCCGCACCGACCCGGAGGCGCCCAAGCATCGCGGCATCACCTACTTCATCGTCGATATGAAATCGCCGGGCCTCAACGTCCGCCCGCTCATCAACATGGCCGACTCGCACGAGTTCAACGAGGTCTTCTTCGAAGACGTGCGCGTGCCAAAGCAGAACATCATTGGCGAAGAGAACCGGGGCTGGTACCTCGCCCAGACGACGCTCAGCTTCGAACGTTCGAGCATCGGCGCCTCGGTCGGCGCCCGCCAGGGCGTTGAGGACATGATCACGTTCGCGAAGGACCACCGCGGTGACAATGTCAGTACGCTCGCCCACAACGATGCCCTCCGCCACGAACTCATCGACCGTCTCGTCGAGGCCCACGTCGCTACCCAGATGAGCCTGAAGATCGTCTCGATCCAGGCCAAGGAAGGGATCGCGCCCGGCCACGAGGCGAGCGTCGCCAAGATGTACGGCACCGAACTCAACCAGCGCCTCTCCCGCACGGCCCTGAAGATGCTCGGCCTCTACGGCCAGCTTGACACGAAAACCGAAGGCGTGGACGCGAAGGCCTTCGGCCGCTTTAAGTACGGCTACCTCCGCGCTGTGGCCAACACCATCGAAGGTGGCACCAGCGAGATCCAGCGCAACATCGTGGCTACGCGCGGCCTCGGGCTGCCACGAGCGTAGAATTCACGAGCAAGGAGGTATGCCGTGCCAGGAACAGTGAAAGACGAGCTGCGGGCACTGACCGAGCGGCTTCCTGATGATGCGACCTGGGACGATGTGCTCTATGAGATCTACGTGGCTGCCAAGATTAGCGCCGGTCTTGCGGACGCGGCATCCGGCCGGACCATGAGCATCCAGGCGCTGAAGCGGGAGCTTGGCCTCACGGGTTGAAGGTCGAGTGGTCGGCTGAAGCTCAGGCTGATTTGGTTGCTATCCGTGAGTTCGTCTCCAGCGTATCGGGCGAGGCCGCGCGGCGTCTTGTCGCGCGGATTGTCGATCGAACCGTGCAGCTCAGCGACTTTCCGTTCTTCGGTGCAACCGTCCCCAACCGGGAGTCCATGCGCGTCAGGGAGCTGATCGAGCACGGTTATCGGATTCTGTACGCCGTTGGCGAAGAGACTGTCGTTGTCCTCGCCGTCATTCACGGGCGACGGAAAATCTGACGGACCAGGTGTTTGAGTGGCTTCGCACGGCCCCTGGTGCACTACAATGGGCACATGGCCACGAGTGCACTCGACGTCACCCCCGAAGAAATGGCGGAGTACCGCGCGGCCTATCGTCGCCGGCTGGCGGAGGCAGAGGAGCGCCGCGCCCGGCTCGAGCTTCGAGCACGGGCGCTGGCGTCCGAGGCCGCAGGCGTCCTGCGAGAGCGGTTCGGCGCGACGCGCGTGCTCCTTTACGGGTCGCTCGCGCGCGGCCAGTTTCTGGTTGGATCGGACATTGACCTTGTGGCATGGGGAATCGACTCCGACCGTTGGCTGGACGTCGTCGGCGTGGGCATGGAGCTTGGCCGTGAGGTCGAGATGAGCGTCGCGCTCGCGCAGATGATGCGGCCGGGGGTGCTCACAGAGGCATTGCAGGATGGGGTCGATCTTTGAGTGCGTCGCCGGGTGCCGTTGCGGTCCGCGTTCGAGCCGAGTGCGGCCATTTGGACCAGCAAGCCGCGAAGGTCGAGGAGGTATACGCGGATGCCGAGGCGGGGGTCAATGCCGAACAGAACGTGGAATTGGCGGGCTACCGGCTTGCGGGATACTACACCGGTCTCGAACGAGTGTTCGAATTCATCGCGTTAAGATTCGATAACTCGCCAATCGAAGGAGCGAACTGGCACACGGATCTGTTGCTGCAGATGAGTCTTCCGATGCCGGGTAAACGGCCTCCCGTCATTTCTGTCGTGACCGAGCAGGTGCTCGAGGAAGTCCTGAAGTTCCGACACGTCATGCGGTCAGCCTACGCACTCGAGCTGGACCTCGGCCAGATAGCCCGTCTCGCCCCATCATTCCGGACTCTGGTGCCTCGCATTCGCGACGAACTCCGCGCGTTCGCCGATTTCCTTGACCGGCTGAACGACGAATCACCCTGAGTCACGGGATCGCGCCTTCCTCCTTCAGACTTGCGATCCGGTCCCAGTCGTACCCGAGTTCGAGCAGGACTTCCTCCGTCTGCTGGCCCAGTTCCGGTGCCCAGGCGTGAGGCTCGACGGGCGTGCCGTAGAACGTCGCCGGGGTCGCCACCTGGCGCACGGGCCCTTCAGGCGCATCCATGCGGACGAAGCAGCCGGCGGCCTCCGCGACGGGGTCCGCCGCCAGCTCGGTCAGCGTCTGCACTGGTGCGAACCAGACGTTGTGGGCGTCGAAGACCGGGCCCCACTCGGCCAGGCTCTTCGTCCGGAGGACCGCGTCAAGCGCCGCTACCACCGCTTCCGAGTTCTCCAGTCTGCTCTTGATATCTGCGAACCGCGGGTCGTCGCCCAGGTGACGGGCGCCGAGGGCAGCCAGCAGGTCTGGCCAGTGGCGGTCGCCCTGGAGGAGGAGGAGCCAGAACCAGCGGCCATCACGGTCCTGGAAGCTGTTGATCAGCGGGTTGGGGGCGTGGCGCCGGTCGTAGGGTGGCGCCAGCGTGCCGAAGCGGAGCTGCGTGTTCAGGTCCCAGCCCATCATGTAGGCGCCTACCCGGAGCAGCGAAACGGCCACCATCTGGCCTTGTCCGGTGCGCTCACGGTTGAACAGCGCCGCGCTGATGGCACCGGCGGCGTTGGCTCCGGTCATGTGGTCGCCCATGCCCCCGCGTTGTTGTGGGGGCTCGCCCGCGTGGCCAGGCATCAGGCTCGCGGCCACGCCCCCGCGGCTCCAGAACGCGCCCACGTCGTACGCCGCCCGGTTCGCGTCGTCCCCTTCTACTCCGTAGCCGTTCACCTGGCAGTAGATCAGTCGTGGGTTTCGGGCCGCGCAGGCGGTATAGGAAAACCCAAACTTCGCGAGCACCCGCGGCCGCATGTTCGAAACGAACACATCCGCCCCGTCGATGAGGCGGTGGGCGATGGCTCTGCCCTCGCCGTTGTCCAGGTTCAGGGCGATGCTCCGCTTGCCCCGGTTGTCCAGCTCGAATGGAGGATTGGCCGGCACGTCGAGCAGGCTCGCGAACAATCCGCGGAACGGGTCCCCTTCCGGCGGCTCGATCTTCACGACATTGGCGCCCCAGTCGGCCAGTATCGCCGCACACGAAGGCCCCGCGACCCACACGCCCATTTCGACAACGTTGATACCCGCCAGTGGTCCGGCCACGCACCCACCTCGCGCTCAGAAGTGGACCGATTCTAGCCGCTGGCCGAGATGTATGGGCCGTCGCTCAGCTGACCGGGCACATGCCGTTTGGCCCGCCGCTTAGGCCACCTTCTGGCCCTTCGTGCGCTTCCGATCCCGCGCTGACTGGAACGCATCAATGCTGACCGGCTGCAAGGCGGGGCGCCGGAGTCGCACCCCGAGCCACACGAGCGTGGTCGCGGCGAAAAAGCTGCC
>JBJXGC010000192.1:0-12702 GCA_046154545.1 Dehalococcoidia bacterium
GCCACGACCGAGAGGGCCGCCGCTCCACCCGCCGTTGCGAAGAGCGTCCGGTTGATGGACGACACGAATCCGTTGCGGTCGCTGGCATACACGGCGCTGAACGGGACAGCGCCGACGATCGCCCACGACTGGCCGTCGACCCCTTCGACGTACGACACGGGCGCGTCGCTGCTGAAGGCCGTGCCGGCGCTGAGCGAGGTGACTGGCACAGCCTGAAGTGGCGGCAGGTGTGCGTCATCGGCCACGGTGAACGACCCGGGCACCAGCGAACCGGGCGTGATCTCACTCACCTCTATGCCCGCGAGTGCGCCCTCCGGCAGCTCTGAGGCCGTGAAAAGCGTGTCCGCCTGACGCTCGGCCGCGGCGCTGGCGACGAAGGCCGTTACCCCGGCCGCGAGCACGGGGACGGCCGCCATCGCTATCGCCAGCCGCGCTGTCAACGAACCCGGGACCAATCGCCGTAACACGCTCCTAAGCATCGCGGAACCGGTACCCCATGCCCACGGCCGTCAGGATGTACGACGGACGGTCAGGCTCCGGCTCAACCTTCCTCCGGAGGTTGCTGACGTGCTGGTCGACCGTCCGTTCCAGACCCTCATAGTCGTAGCCGAACGCCCGGTCAGCCAGCTCGGCTCGCGAAAAGACGCGGCCGGGGTCCGCAGCCAGCGTCGCGAGCAGATGAAACTCCTTCGGCGTCAGGAGGAGCTCTTCACCGCCCCGCCAGGCCCGCCGCCGCCGGGTATCGACCGTCACCTCTCCCACTTCGAACCGCTCCACGGCCCGTGCGGCTGTCCCCTCGCGGCGGCGGAGGACCGCCCGCGCCCGGGCAACGAGCTCCCGCGGCCGGAGGGGCTTGGTCACGTAGTCGTCCGCGCCGGTTTCGAGCGCGAGCAGGACATCGCTCTCGGCCGTCCGCGCAGTCACCACGATGATCGCCGGGTCGAGTTCCGCCTTCAGCACCTGGCACACCTCGAAGCCGTCCGCCCCGGGCAGCATCAGGTCGATGATGGCCAGGTGGGGCGGGTTGCGCCGCGCCGCCGAGATCGCTGCGAGGCCATCCGCTACGACCGTCACCGAGAACCGTTCCCGCTCGAAGTAGAGCCGGATGAGGTTCGCCATGCGCGGGTCGTCTTCGGCGACGATGACGCGAGTGGTCGTGTCCATGAGGAGATCCTAACCCGTCCGTTTCAAGAACCCGTCAAGACGGAAAAGGCCGGCAGACCACCTTCACAGCGCGTTCACACCTTCCGCAACGAGACTTGGCGGGCGCAGGCGATGCTCAGCCCATCTTCGATTTGGGAGTGTACCAATGAGAGTGAACACGACGGTGAAACGCTGTCTTTCGGCCGCCGCCCTTGCCAGCGCCCTGGCCCTCGGCGGCTGCGGGGGCGGAGGCGGGAACTCGGAGGAGGTCAGCCTTTCGGACCGGATCTTCGGCTCGAGCGAAAGCTTCCGGAGCGACGAGCTGAAGGTCCAGGCGGGCGTCAAGCAGTGCATGGAAGCCCAGGGCTGGAAGTACACGCCGATCGACCCGGCCGCCGGCTCCGTCCTGAACATCGACTTCGGGTCGGAATCGTTCGTGAAGGAGAACGGGTACGGTGTCACCACGTTATACGGGAAGGGTTTCGGCGGCTTCACCGCGGCCGCCGACCCGAACGCGGCCTATCTCGAGTCGCTGAAGCCGGCCGACCGCGAGGCCTACCAGGAGGCGCTGTATGGCGAACTCCCGGAACCCGCCCCCACCGGTGGCGTGGCCGTCTCTGGTTTCGCCGGCTTCGCCGCCAGCGGCTGCCTGGGAGAGGCGAACAAGGCCATTCGTGGCGACCTCGCCGAACCGGACCCGAAGCTCTTCGACAAGCTCCAGGAGCTGGAGACGCGCATCCACGCCGACCCCCGCCTGGTCAAGGCAACGGGCGCCTGGTCGGCCTGCATGGCCAAACAGGGCTTCACCTATCGCGACGAAGACGCCGTGCGCAAAGACCTGCAGGCGAGGCTCCAGAAGATCACCGGCGACTCCGGGATCGTGATCGGCGGCTCCGGGGCCATCGTTTCCATCCCCGGGAGCACGGGCGGCGACACCCCGAAGCCCGATTACGACGAGGCCGCCCTCAGTGCCCTGCAGGACGAGGAGCGCCGGATCGCCAGTGCCGGCTTCACTTGCCGCAAGGAGCACCTCAACGGCGTCGAAAAGACGGTCCGCAAGGACCTCGAGGCAGCCTTCGTTGATGACAACGCGTCCCTCCTCGAAGGCCTCAAGTGAGACGCGGACAAACGGCCCTCATCGCCCTGGGCGGCGTGGTTGCGGCCGCCGCCGCCGGGTGGGTCGCCGGCCAACAGGTACAGTCACCCGCTGACGCGGCCTCCCGGGCGCGACCACCGGAGCCGTCGCCCATCACCGTCCCCGTGGAGCGCAAAACCCTCGTCACCACGGTCGTCACCCGCGGTACGGCGCGCGCCAGCGGCCGCCAGGACGTGACCCTCGCCGCCGGCGCCAGAGGCGCCGGATTGGTCACCGTCCAACCGGCCCGCGGGCAAGAGCTGAACGACGGGAGCGTCGCCATGGAAGTGGATGGCACGCCGGTGTTCGTCCTCCAGGGCACGCGCCCGATGTACCGCGACCTCGGGCCGGGCGCCACTGGCGAGGATGTCCGTCAGCTCGAAGAAGCGCTGAGCCGGCTCGGGTTCAACCCTGGCCGCATCGACGGCACCTACGACGGCGCCACGGAGGCTGCCGTCCGGCGCTGGTATGGGGCCGCCGGCTACGCGGCGCCCGAGCCGGCCGCAGCGGAAAAGGAGGCCCTGCGCCAGGCCCAGGCGGCCGTCGAGACGGCGCGGGTGCGGGTGCAGGAGGCCGAGCGCGCACTGGCCAGCGCCAACACCCCGCCCAAGGCGGCTGACGTCCTCGCCGCCGAGGGGGCCGTGGCCGACGCCCGCGACGGCCTCGCCGCTGCCGAGCGGGCCGCAGCCCGCGACCTCCGGACAGCGCGGACCGCACTCGACGCAGCCAAGGAAACCCTCGCTTCGACACCGCGGACGAACACAGGCGACATCCGCCGGCGGACACAGGCTGTCCGGGACGCCGAGGTCGCCCTGGCAGAGACCGAGGCGGATGGCATGGCCGCCACCAGGCGGGCGGCCGCCGTCATCACGCTTGCCGAGTCACGCCTCTCGGCGCTCCGCCAGCCGCCCGACCTTTCGAAGGAGCAGTCAGCGATTGCCGACGCCCAGGCGGCGGTCGAACGCGCCACCGCTGAATTGACCCGCCTCGACCTGACCATCGGCACCCGCGTCCGGGCTGAAAACGTCGTTTTCGTGCCGTCGCTCCCCGCCGTCGTTGAAGAGGCGTCGATCGTCCGGGGCGCGGCGGCTACCGGGAAGGTGATGACCTTGAGCGGAGCGAACCTCACGGTCGATGCCAGCGTCACCACCGCCGACGCCCGGCTGGTTAAGGTCGGCCAGGCGGCCGAACTGGGCCTGCCCGATGGCAAGACAACGGCGCCGGCCACGATTGCCGAGATAGCCGACCGGCCGGGGACGAATGGGCTCGACGGCCAGCACGTGTACGTGCGGCTCACCCCCGATGCGCCCGCGGCAGGCCTGAAGGACGCCCCGCTCCGCGTCACCTTCCGCGTCGGCTCCACGGACGGCGACGTGCTCGCCGTCCCGCTCGCCGCCCTCTCCACGCGGGCGAACGGCGAGTCAGTGGTTGACCGCGTGGCGCCCGACGGCACACGAGCGCTCGTGACCGTCCGGCCTGGCCTCATCGCGGACGGCCTCGTGGAGGTTACCCCGGTGGGGGGCGAACTCAGCGCGGGCGACTTCGTCGTCGTTGGTGAAGCCCGCACATGAACGCCGCCGACGCCGTCATCGAGTTCGAGCGGGTTAGCCGGACCTTCCCTGGCCCCCCGCCCGTCACCGCCCTGAGCGGCGCCAACCTGCGCCTCTCCCGGGGTGACTACACCGCCATCGTCGGCCCCTCCGGCAGCGGCAAGTCGACCCTCCTTCACCTCGTTGGCCTGCTCGACACGCCCACCGAAGGCCGCTATCTCCTCGAAGGCACGGACACCGGCTCGCTCAGCGACCGCGCCCGGGCCGCCCTCCGTGGCCGCCGGATCGGCTTCGTCTTCCAGGCCTTCCACCTGCTCCCCCACCGTGACCTCGTCGAAAACGTGATGCTCGCCGAGACCTACAACCGCTCGCCGCGCGAGGGCCGGCGGGCAAGGGCCGTCGCGATGCTCGGGCGGCTCGGCCTCGGCGCCCGCACGGGCTTCCGCCCCACCCAACTCTCCGGCGGCGAGCGTCAGCGGGTGGCGATCGCCCGCGCCCTCATCACCCACCCGGCCGTGCTCCTCTGCGACGAACCCACCGGGAACCTCGACAGCACGAACACTGGCGCCATCCTCGAACTGTTGGACGAACTCCACGCCGAAGGACACACCATCCTGATGATCACGCATGACCACGCCGTCAGCTCACGCGCCCAGGAGGTGCTCTCCATCACCGATGGCGTCCTCCGCGCCCCGGGCCGCGCGGGCCAGCCATGAAATCACGCATCTCGCTCCGGGACCTCCTTGGCGAAACCCTCGCCGGGCTCTTCGCCCGGCCGGGCCGCACCTTCCTTACCGTGCTCGGCACGGTCATCGGCATCGCCGCCCTCGTGGCCACGCTCGGGCTCTCCCGCACCGCTGGGAACCGTATCGTCGGGCGGTTCGATCTGCTCGCCGCCACCCAGGTCATCCTCGAGCCGGCCACCCAGTCCGTCCTCGGGACGAACGCAGGCATCCGGTTGCCGCTCGACAGTGAAGCGCGCATCGCCCGTCTCAACGGCGTCACCCGCGCCGGCGCCTTCGGAGACGTCGATGCCGGCGGCTCTGGCGTGCGGCCGGGGCACGGAGTCGATCTCGCGGACGCCGAGCCGATCCGGATGGTCGCCGCCTCGCCCGGGCTGCTCGCCGCCGTCCGTGGGCGCCTGGACGCCGGCCGGTTCTTCGATGACGGCCATTCGAGCCGCTCTGACCGCGTCGTCGTGCTCGGCTCCGGTGCCGCTGAGCGGCTCGGTATCCGCACCCTCGACCATCAGCCCGCGATCTACATCGGGCACGACCTTTATACCGTGGTGGGCGTCCTTGGGGCCGTCGAGCGACAACCAGAGCTGCTCGACGCCATCATCATGCCCGTGGGGACCGCCTCAGCGCGGCTCTCGTTTCAGGGGTTCTCACGGCTGATCGTGGAGACCGAGATTGGTGCGGCCCGCACCATCGCGGCCCAGGGCCCTATCGCCCTCAACCCGAACGACCCCGCTGCCGTCAGGGCGTCCGCCCCGGATGAACCGCGCCGGGTCAAGGATCAGGTGGCCCAGGACCTCAACCTGCTCTTCGTCGGGTTGGGCGTCCTGGCGCTCATCGCTGGCGCCATCGGCATTGCGAACGTCACCCTCGTCACCGTCCTCGAACGGACCGCCGAGATCGGCTTGCGCCGGGCGCTCGGCGCGACCCGCACCCACATCGCCGAGCAGTTCCTCCTCGAGAGCACGGCCATGGGCCTGGCCGGCGGCATCTGCGGCGCCAGCGCGGGCACGCTGGTGGTCGTCGCCACCGCGGCCGCCCGTGGCTGGACGCCGATCATCGAGCCGTGGATCCCACTGGGCGCGCCCTTCGTTGGCGCCGTCGTCGGCCTCGTGGCCGGCATCTACCCTGCCCTTCGCGGCGCCGCACTTGAGCCGATCGACGCGCTCCGGACCGGCTAAGACGGCGTCACGTCTGGCCTGCGTGCCGGAGGAGGTCAGATTGCCCGCGACGGCCCGGCGGCGTTGGCGATGACCTCTCGGGCAACCTCGATCGCCTCCGTTGCCCGCCCATGGCCCGCGTAGATCATCATCGTCAGGATCACTTCCTGGACCTCCTCAGCCGTGGCGCCGTGGTTCAACGCGCCCTGCACGTGGATTTTGAGGCGCTCCTTCGTCCCCATCGCGACCAGCGCCGCAATCGCGACGAAGCTGCGCTCGCGCCGCGTCAGGGCCGGCCGCTCCCAGATGTGGCCGATGTTGAGGACCTCCATCGCCATGTCGGGGCCATACATTCCGGAGAGCGTCTCGTAGGCTTCGTCCGCCGTTTTGCCCATGATCCGGCCGATCGCGTCCGCGCCGTCCGGAAGTTCCACAGTCATTCCGCGCTCCAGACCGGTGGTTTGGGGGCCACCCGTTCGAATCCGTACGCCACCGAGAGCAGCAACCGGTCCTGACCCGGCCCGGCCACCAGCTGCATCCCCGAGGGCAGTCCGTTCGCCTGGCCCATGTAGAGGCTGATGGCCGGGAAATCCACCAGGCTCCAGGGGATGCAGTTCTCCGACAGCACCAGAAGATAGTCGTCTGCTTCCGGGCGCAACGGCGCCCCCACCTTGCAGGTCGGCATCGCCAGCACGTCGATGCCGGCGATCGCCTCCGCGAGCTGCTCTCGCAGCTGGCCACGGAGACGAAGGCCGCGGACGTAGTCGGTCGCCTTCAGCTCCATCGCCTCGCGCAGCTGGTCACGCACCTCCGGGATACAGCGGTCGAGGACGGTGCCCGCGTCCCGGTGAAACTGCGCCGCTTCCGCCCGGCTAACGATCATCCCGGTCGCGTTCGCCAGGGTGAAGTCCTCCGGCGTCGGCGCGTTGAGCGGCGTGATGATCGCCCCCGCCCGCTCCATCGCCGTCAGCGACTCGCGGAAGCGCAGGATGACCTCGGGTTCGGCCCCGGCGAGCGTCGATTCCGCATACCCAACGCGGCGCCCCTGGAGCGAACCCGGGAGTACACCGGTGAACTCGCCTGGCGCCGCCACCAGGACGTCCATCATGAGAGCGATGTCGCGCACCGAACGGGCCATCGGCGCGAAGTGGTCGAGGCTCCAGGAAAGTGTCAGCCAGTGGTCGATCGGGACCACCTCAAGCGACGGCTTGAAGCCCACCAGTCCGTTCAGCGCCGCGGGCACGCGGATGGAGGCGCGCGTGTCCGTTCCCAGCGACCCCAGGGCCATACCTGTCACCAGCGAGATCGCCGACCCCCCGCTCGACCCGCCCGGCACTCTCTCCGGGTCCCAGGGGCTGCGTGCCTGCGGCGTCGTCACCCCCAGCGCGAACTCGTGGGTCGCCACCTTTCCGGCGAGGAGCGCCCCCGCCGCCCGCAGCCGCCCGACGGCCGTCCCGTCTTCGGCCGCGACGCGGCGGCTGAGCGCCACCGAGCTGCCACTCGTCGGCATGCCGGCGACGTCTATGACGTCCTTCACCGAGATCGGCAGGCCGTGGAGCGGGCCCCGGAACGACCCGGCCCGCGCCTCGCTGTCCAGCTCGCGCGCCCCCTCCGCGATGTCCGCCCGGAACTCGAAGGCCCCATAGGTCTCGTCGAAGCGCTCGATCCGCTCTGCCGCGCGGCCAGCCACGTCAGCGACGGTGAGCGAGCCATCGCGAAGCCGTTCGCCCGTGTCCCACAGGTCTCCCGCCAGCCCTTCGACGGCGCCACTCCCAGCACTGACCGGGAGCGGCGGGCACTTGGGCAGGACGAAGGCCGGCTTCCGGTCCGGCGGGACGAGAGGCCAGCCGCGGACGGTGTCGGCCGCCTGGTGGAAGAGCTGGCTGGTCGAGATCCGCTGTTTAGCCGTCACGCGCTGCGCACCGTGGCCAGTGGCTCCAGTACCCCAATCAGCGACGCGGAGTCCGTCACCGCGCCGAAGACGCCACCCTGCATCGTCACCATCTTCACGGCCGCCAGGTAGTTCCCGTAGTCGGTCGCGCCCGTGCAGTCCTTCAAGAGGAGGCACTCATACCCGAGGTCGTTTGCTTCTCGCATGATCGTGTGCACGCACACGTCCGTCGTGATCCCGGTGAAGATGAGATTCGTAATCCCCCGGTTGCGGAGCACGAGGTCGATGTCGGTCGTGCTGAACGCCCCCTTGCTCGGCTTGTCGATGATCGGCTCCCCGGCGATGGGGTAGAGCTCCGGCACGATGTCCCAGCCCACTTCGCCCCGGATCAGGATCCGGCCGCAGGGCCCGGCGTCGCCGATCCCCGCACCCATCTGCTTCGACCGCCAGAGCTTATTCGGAGGGCAATCCGAGAGGTCCGGCTTGTGCCCTTCGCGCGTGTGGACGACGTGCATGCCCGGCACGTGGCGCACGAGGTCCAGCACCTTGCGCGTTGGTTCGACGCCCGCCCGCGTCAGGTTCAGGTCGTACCCCATGGCATCGACGTAGCCGCCCGGCCCGCAAAAGTCCGTCTGCCAGTCGATGCAGATCAGCGCCGTCCGGGCCGGTTCGAATACGCCGTCGAACGGCCAGGGGTAGGGTTCGGCAGGAATCTGGAACGTCATTCAGTGGCTCCCGGAGGTGTTCGTTTGGAAGGCTTCGCAGGCCCTGGCGAGGAGGTCGAGGACGGTCGCTGTTTCGGCAACGGCGCCGAAGATGCCACCCGACATCTGGATGCTTGAGATGGCACCCGCCAGCGTGTCGGCCGCCAGCCCCGTGCAGCAGTCCGTCAAGGCCAGGCATTCGTAGCCGAGGTCGTTCGCCTGTCGCATCGTGCAGTCCGCCCCAAGCTCGAACGGAAAGCCGGCGAAGATGAGGTCGGTGATCCCGCGTCGCCGGAGCAGGACATCGAGGTCCGTGCCGGAGAACCCACCGTGATGCGGGCGCACCAGGCACATGTCCGTCCCGAAGTCCAACGATCGCCCGGCGGCGGCGTGGCTCGGGAGTTCGACGATGGTGATCCCCACCCGTTCCGCCAGCGCTGCCAGCGACTTGAGCAGGGCCAGCGTCGCCCGTGCGGGCAGGGCCACTTCACCGTCAAAGAAGACGAGCAGCGCTGTCCTGCCCGGGTTGAATTTGCCATGCCACGGCCAGCGGTAGGGGCGGCTGCCCAGGGTCAGTCCATCCATAGCGCATGGTCCTCCCGCGGGGTGGTTCGGGCGTGAGCGGTGGGGGCGAAGGTCAACGTTCGCCTTCGCCCCACCGGCGAGTTTGATAGGTCTGGTCCGCGCTATTGCGGGATCTTGCCGGTGACGCCTTCGACCAGGTAGTTCATGGTCTCCAGATCCGTCACCGCAGGCTGCTTCGCCCCGGCTTTGATCTTCTCCGCGCCGCCCTGGTCCTTGATCGGCCCGGCGAAGATCTGGAGCTCCCCGGAAAGGAGCTTCTTCTGGGCGTCGGCGATCTGGGTCTGGACGTCCGCGGGGACGACCTTACCGAACGGCGCCAGCTTCACGGTCCCCTCCGCCATCGACTGGCGAATCTGCCCGACCTTGTAGGTGCCGCCGCGGACCTGGTTGACCAGGTCAACGAACAGCTTCGTCCAGTCCCAGGTTGCGGCCGTGATCCAACCGTTCGGGGCGAACTTGGCGCCGTCCACGTGGTAGCCGACGGCGAACATCCCGGCCTTCTCGGCCGCCTGGATGCCCGCGCCGGGGCAGTCCTGGTGCTGGTTCAGGACGTCCGCGCCCTGGTCCTTCAGGTTCTTCACCGACTCGGCGATCTTCGCCGGGTCGCACCAGTTGGCCGTGAACACCACGGTCGTCGTCACGGCCGGGTTCACGGACTTCGCCCCGAGTTGGAAGGCGTTGATGTTCAGGAGCGTCTGCGAAATGGGAAACGCCACGACGTAGCCCATCTTGTTCGTCTTCGTCGCCTTGCCGGCCGCGATCCCGGCGAGGTAGTTCGCCTCCCAGCTCGCCCCGAAGTAGGTGCCGACATTGGCCGTCGTCCGCAGACCACCCTGGTGGAGGAAAGTCACCTTCGGGTTCTTCTCCCCGACCTTAATGGCCGGGTCGAGGTGTCCGAAGCTCGTCGGGAAGATGATCGTCGCGCCCTGCTGGATCATCTGCTCCATCACGCGCTCGGCTTCGGCGCTTTCCGGCACGTTCTCAGCCTTGATCACCTTCACGTTGGGAAGCTTCTCGACGGCCAGTTGGCCCTGGTAGGCCGCCTGGTTATAGCCGCCGTCATCCACAGCCCCGACGTAGAGGAAGCCGATCGTGACCGCTTTGTCCGAACCAGCGGCCGCGGTGCCCGCCGCGGTCGTCCCACTGGGTGCGGCGTCGTCATCGTCGCCGCCGCAGGCCACGGCGAAGAGGCCGATGGCGAACAGGGCGGTGGCCGCGAACAACCACCTCCCCCGGTTTGGTATCATGTTGCGCATAGGTTCGTTCCTTTCTTGTCCTTGTTCCTTGTGTGAGAGCGAGAGCGCTGTGCAGGGGAGGACGGGCCTATCCCGTTCCCCGGAACACCTTGTTGAGGCCCGCCGGGAAGGCGTCGCGGCCGCGTTGGGCCCAGACCAGCAACACGATGATCGTGAGCAGGTAGGGCGTCATATCCAGGAGGAACGGCGACACGCCGACGCCCCGCGCCTGGAGTTGGAGCTGGAGAGCCACCGCTCCCCCGAAGAGCAGCGCCCCGGCCACCGCCCGCAGCGGGTTCCACATCGCGAAGATGACCAGCGCCACCGCGATGAAGCCGCGGCCGTTCGTCAGGTTCTCCACCCAGGTGGCCGTGTAGGCCAGCGAGATCTGGGCGCCACCCAGGCCCGCCAGGGCGCCACCGAAGCAGACCGCCATGTACTGGATTCGCGCCGGGTGAAGCCCCGCCGCGAAGGCGGATTCCGTGCTTTCGCCCACCGCCCGGAGCATCACTCCCCAGCGTGACCGGAAGACGAACCACCAGAGCACGCCTGCCAGGGGGAAGACGGCGTAGGTCAGAAGGTCGTGGTCGAACAGCACCGGCCCCACGTAGGGGATGTCCGAGAGGAACGGGATGGGGTAGTTCTTGAGGGGCGTGATCTGGACCTTCACGTAAGGCCGGCCGAAGAAGGCCGTGAGCCCCAGGCCGAGAAACATCAGCGCCAACCCGCTCGCGAGCTGATTCGCCCCTCGGGTCACCACCAGGAAGGCGTGGATGGCAGCCAGGGCACCACCAGCCACGAAGGCCGCCACCACGCCAAGGTAGGGCGATCCCGTCTCCGCCGTCACGATGTAGCCGGCGCAGGCCCCGGCCAGCATGCAGCCTTCGACACCGAGGTTGATGATCCCCGCGCGTTGAGCGATCACTTCGCCCAACGAGGCGTACATCACCGACGTCCCCGCCCGCACCGCTCCTGTGCTTACCGCTGTCACGAAACTCATCTAGGCCCCCACGCCGGTGCGGTTCTTCCGCCCCGCGAGCACGGCGAAGAGGATTAGCGCCATCAGGATGTTCACCGTCGAACCCGGAAGGTCGAGGCTGAGCTGAAGGCTGTCGCCGCCGACCGAGATGGCCCCGAAGAGCAGGCAGGCAAGGAGGATGCCCAGCGGCCGGTGGCCACCGAGCCAGGCCGCCAGGAAGCCGATGTACCCATAGTTCACGGAGATGCCCGGCCGCAGGCGTCCCTGGATACCGGTCACTTCGGCCATCCCAGCGATGCCGGCCACCGCCCCGCCGGCGACCAGCGCCCAGAACAGGTACCGTCTCACCGGGATGCCGCTTCGCTCAGCGGCGAGCGGATTGCCGCCCACCACGCGCGCCCGGTACCCCACCTTCGTGTACCGGAGGATCAGCCACATCGCCAGCAGGCCGACCACCACGAAGACGATCGCCGCGGTCACCCGGTCGCCCCAGATGACCGGCAGCATGGCCGAGCCCGGGAACTGCGCCGAGAACGGCCAGTTCGGGCCGCTCGGGTCCTTCCACGGCCCGTAGACGAAGTAGTTCACGAACTGGATGGCGACGAAGTTCAAGAGGAGCGAGGAGATCGCTTCGTTGACCTTCCCCTTCACCCGGAGCAGGGCCACGAGGCCGGCCCACGCCCCGCCTCCCAGGGCGCCCGCCACGAACGCGAGCGGCAGGAGCATCCAGCCCGAGGCGCCGCTGAAGAGGATGACCCCGGCCGCCGCCCAGGCGCCCATGTAGAACTGCCCTTCGCCGCCGACGTTGATCAAGCCCACGCGCGCCGGGATGGCGACCGCGAGGGCGCAGAGCCCGAACGGGATCAGCTTGACGAGCACCTCGTTGCGGCCGAACTCCGTGCCGACGGAGGCGTCCCACATCACCTGCACCGTGTCCAGCGGGTTCGTCCCGTCGATCAGGACGATCACGGCGAAGATGGCCATCGCTGCGCCGATCGCCGCCCCGAAGCGGAAGAACGGCGCCAATCGCGGGAACCCGCCCGTCCCCGGCGCCTGACCCCCGAACCGCGCCCGCACCGACTGCGCGATCGTCATCCTGTGCGCCCTCCCGTCATGAGCCGGCCGACGGTCATCGGTTCGATTTCGTCACGCCCGAAGCTCCCGGCGATCTCCCCGTGGTAGAGCACCACCACTTCGTCTGAGAGGGCCTGCAACTCGTCGAAGTCCTCGGAAACGAGCAGGATCGCGGCGCCGCTCTCGCGCAGATCGACCAGCATCCGTTGCACCGCCCGCGAACTGGCGACATCGAGCCCGCGCGACGGGTAGTAGGCCAGCAGGAACCGGCAGTGCGACTGCAGCTCCCGCACGATTACGACGCGCTGCACGTTGCCGCCCGAGAGTGTCTCCAGCGTCCGGGTCAGGGCCGGCATTGGAAACGGCGAACGGCCGACGATCGCCTTCGTCGCGGCCAGAAGCCGCCGCGGCCGGAGCACCGCCCCGTTCCCGTCCAGCGGCCCCTGGGTGAGCATGAAGTTCTCGCCCACGGACATCGGGCCGACCGCGGAGTGGGCCACCGGGTCCTC
>JBJXGC010000196.1:0-8165 GCA_046154545.1 Dehalococcoidia bacterium
GACGAGCCGCGGCGGCGCGCGAAGCGGAACGTGAGCTGGCGCTGGGTTGCTATCGGCGTCCCCGCGCTGGTGGTACCGCCGCTGGGGCTGTGGTTCCTCCTGCGGAAAGGTATCGGCCTGCCCTGGACCTGGATCCTCGGGCCTTCCGGGCTGGTGGCGGGACTGCTCCTCATGGCGATGGGCTCGTCGAGCGAGACGCTCTTCCCCTTCGCCCTCGGTATCTCGCTCCTGCCGCTCTGCCTGGCCGCCCTCGCCCGCCGCTTCGGGGCGCCCTCGCGGCCCACCTGGACGGCGGTCGGGGTCCTGCTCCTGGCCTACTGGCTCCTGCCGGAGAAGCAGCACAACGACATCTTCGGCAACTTCGAGAGCGACATCGAAATGTTCGTCATCTCCGGGATCATGATCTCGGTGGCCTCAACGCTCGTAATCGTCTTCAACGCACGCTGGCTGCTGGCGCTGTTCTCCGGGGCCGGCCAGGGCGCCCGGGCCTACCTGACGCCCGCGGCGCTGGCCGTCGTGGCCGTGGCCACGGCCGCGGCGGGGGTCCAGCTTGGGGATTCGGGCGAGGGTCTCGGCCAGCTCGCCTATCTCGTCGGGGGATTGGCCGCCGCAGCGGCTGTGGTCTCCTTCGCGGCGGCCCGCTTCCCGCAGCTGGGGCCTTCGCTCAAGATGGCGATCGCCTATCCGCTGGCAAACCGCTTCCGCACGGGCATGACGATCATGATGTTCTCGATCATCGTCTTCTCGCTCACTATCTTCAGCGTGCTCCTCGCCAACTTTGGGTCTCTCCTCTCCGGCGACAAGGCGCGTGGCAATCTTGACATCGTCGCTACCAGCCCCCGCGTCACCGGCGTCACCGGCATCACCGAGGCGCTCGCGGAGACCGGCTCGAAGGCCGGCGAGACGGTCGTGGCCAGCGGCCGCACGACGCTTCCGGCGGGGTCTCAGCAGGTCCGCCAGCCCGGCGACGAGTCCTGGGAGGAATACCCGGTCGTCGCCGCTGACGACGCCTTCCTGGGCACGGTCAAGCCGTCGATCGAGTCCTTCGCCACGGGCTACGCTGATGGGGCGGCCGTCCTTGCGGCAGTCCGCTCGGGCTCGGGATTCGCGCTGATGGACAGTGGCCCCTTCACCGACTTCAGCGACTACGACTGGTGGCCCTCCGGCGTCAAGATCACGGACAACCGCTTCACGCCCTTCCAGGTCGAAGCCCGGAACGCGGATACCGGCCAGGTGAGGACCGTGACCATCATCGGCATCCTCGCAACGAAGCTGCCATCGGCTACGGTCGGCGGGATCTACCTGAACGACGACGACTACCGCGCGACGTTCGGGGCTCCGGTCTACCAGCGCCACTACCTCCGCCTCCAGCCGGGCACGGACGCGAAGACGGTGGCCCGCGCCATCGAGTCAGCCCTTGCCCTGCGGGGTGTCGAAGCTGACTCCGTGAAGCAGGTGCTAGACGATACGGCTGGCACGCAGGTCGCCTTCAACCGGATGTTCCAGGCGTTCATGGCCCTCGGCCTGATCGTCGGCATCGCCGGCCTGGGCGTCATCTCCTTCCGTTCGGTGGTGGAGCGCCGCCAGCAGATCGGGATGTTGCGGGCCATCGGCTTCCAGCGGGGCGCGGTGACCACCACGTTCCTCCTGGAGTCGGGCTTCATCGCGGCGATGGGCATCCTCGCCGGTGTGGTCTTCGGGGCGATCGTCGCCCGGAACCTGCTCACCTCGGACTCGTTCACCGATGGCGCGGCGATCACCTTCGCCATTCCCTGGGCTGAGCTCTGCGTGGTGATCGGCGCGTCCATGGTGTTCGCGCTCCTGATGACCTGGTGGCCGAGCCGCGGCGCCTCGCGGGTGCCAGTGGCGGATGCCCTTCGTTACGAATAGCAGTACTGCCCCGCAACCAGTGAGAAGGCCGGCCCAGATTGGACCGGCCTTCTCAGTTTCCCCACCCGCCGTGCCCGCCAGGGCCGCACTTTGCTACCATCGCGCGCATGCCCCGTGTCGCACCGCTTCCTGCCCCCATCGCCGACGTAGTCCAGGCTGAAATGAGGCGGCTCGACGTTCCCGGAGTAGCCGCCGGGGTCGTTGCCGGGGGCCAGTGGTACGCCGGGGGGTTCGGGCTCACGCACACCGGGCGGCCGTCGCCAGTGACGCCCGACACGCTCTTCCAGGTCGGTTCCACCTCGAAAACGCTCTGCGCGACGGCGGTCATGATGCTGGCCGAGGCGGGCAAGCTCGATATCGAGCAGCCGGTGCGGGCCTACATCCCCTCGTTCCAGCTCCGCTCAGACGCCGACGCGGGGCGGGTCACCCTCCGCCACCTGCTCACCCATCACGGGGGCTGGATGGGGGACTACTTCAAGGATATGGGCCGGGGCGACGACGCCCTCGCCCTTATGGTCGCGAAGATGGTGGATGCGCCCCAGATCGCCCCGGCCGGGTACGCCTTCTCCTACAGCAACGCCGGGTTCAACGTCCTCGCCCGGATCGTCGAGATCGTCTCGGGCGAGGGCTTCGAGGCCTTCGTCCAGTCCCGGATCTTCGAGCCACTGGAGATGGACCACTCGGCCTACTTCGCGGACGAGGCGATCGTGCGCAGCGTGGCGCACGGGCACTTCGCCACCCCGGCGGGACCCGTCCCCGCGGAGCGTTGGGCGATCGCCCGCAGCATCGCGGGGAGCAGCGGCGTCGTCTCCTCGGTCATCGACCAGCTGCGCTACGCCTCGTTCCACATGGGGGACGGGCAGGCAGCCGCTGGCGAACGCCTTCTCCGCAGCGAGACGCTCGTGGGGATGCGCACCCCACAGGCGGCGGCGGGCAGCATGTGTGAGTCGATCGGCCTCTCCTGGATGCTCGATACCGTGGCCGGCGAGCGGCTGGTCAAACACGGCGGCTCGATCAACGGCCAGCTCTCCTCCTTCGAATTCATGCCGGGGCTGGGCTACGCCTGCACCGTCCTGACGAACTGCGATAGCGGCCGGGAGGTGCGGTCCACGGTCGCGGAGGCCTGCCTGGCCCACTTCACCGGCATCGAACGGACGCTCCCGGCGCTGGACGCCACGCTCGCGGCGGGAGCGGGCGAGTACGCGGGCGAGTACCGTCAGCGCCTCTTCGACCTCAAGGTCGAAGCCCGGGACGGCGGGCTGACCATCCACGAACGGACCCCCGAGCGCATGCGCGAGTTCATCGCCGCCAGCGAACCGCCCCCGTTCAGCGCGGCCCTGATCTCGCCGGGCCGGGCCGTGGTGCTGGATGGCGCGCGGCGGGGCGAGACCTGCGAGTTCCTGCGGGACGAGTCCGGTACGGTGGCATGGATGCGCTGGGACGGACGGCTCTCACGAAAGACCGCACCTTGACCACCCGGGAGGGCCGGACGCGGGCGGGCACCCTCCTCTCCGTTTTCTGCGTCGGGCTCTACGCCGGCGGCTTCGGCCCGGCCCTGGCCTTTTTCGCCCGCGGCACCGGCGTCTCGCTGGATACGGCCGGGCTGCTGCTCACGGCCGTCTTTGGCGGCTCGATCCTGACCTCGTTTTGCGTCGCGACACGGCTGCACGGCCGGGACCCACGAAGGCTCGCCCTCCTGGGGCTGGCCGCGATTGCCGCCGGCACGGCCACGATCGGCCTCTCCAGCGAGTGGGCCGTCGTCCTCGTCTGCGCCGCCGTAATCGGCACCGGTGACGGCCTGGCCGTCTCGGCGGGGCACACTATCGCCGCCCGGGCCTACAAAAACGTGGCCCACGGCGTCAGCCGCCTCAACCAATCCTTCGCCATCGGGGCGATGATCGGGCCGCTCTGGGCGGGCGTGCTCCTCCAGACCACGGGCGAACTGTCGTTGGTCTTCGGCGGCATCGCCTTCGTGGCGCTGCTGGCGGCGGCCATCCTCTTGAGCGCCGGCCGAATGGAACCGGCCCCAGAACGCGCCAGCGAGCCGGTGCGGACTCCGCCGCTGCCCCTGCCGATGATGGCGATCCTGGGCGCCTTGCTTTTCCTCTATGTTGGCGCCGAAATCGGGCTCGGTTCGTGGCTGAGCGCCTACGCCGAGGAGGCGGCCGGGGCCAGCGTGATCGGTGGCGCGGCCATCACCTCCGGCTATTGGGCGGCGCTCTTCCTGGGGCGGCTGGTGAGCGGCTGGCGGTTCAACCACGGGCTTCACCCGCGCACCGCCCTCGGCCTGAGCATCACCGGCGCCCTCGTGAGCAGCCTCGTCATCGCCATCTCCGGCGAGGCGATCGCGGTGGCGGCGGCCGCGGCCTTCGTGACCGGGTTCTGCTTCGGGCCTATCTGGCCGGCCACGCTGGCGCTGACCTCCGAGGGCGGGAACGCGGCCGCATCCGCGGCAATGGTGACGATCGGCAACGCCGGCGGGCTCTTCCTGCCCTGGTTCCAGGGCCGCGTCCTTGTGGCCAATGGGCCGGGCGCGGGAGTGGCGATCAGCGCCATCCTCTGCGCCCTCATGCTCGCCTTGTTGCTGAGCAGCCGCCTCGTGCCCGGGCGCCGGCCCGCGTTGGCGGCCGAGTCCCCGGCCGGCTGACAGCCGTCGTCACGCTCCCTGGCCCGTCACGGAGCGGATCGCCTCGAGGAGCTGGTCGCCCACGCCATTCATCGGGACGTAGGCCGCTGCCCCGGAGCGCAGGTAGAGGTCACGCTCGCTCTCCCGGGGGACTGTCGCCAGGACCACGACGGATCTGCCCTGGCGGGCGAGGTCCGCGCAGGTCTGAGGTGGTGCGTCGCGGACGGTCGTAACCACGACCGGTGGGGGCTCACCGGCAAACGGCGCCACCCCGAACCCCCAGGCCTGGAGGTAGGGGACAAGCGCCTGGCGAAGGCCATCGTGGCTGATGAGGAGGGCGACGTCAGACATTCCTCTCGCAGTATTGGGCCGGACGGGGCGGTCCGGCACCGGCCAGTGGGGACGGTTTCGAAGGGACTCCCGGCCCTCTTACGGGGCATGGAAGGACCTGCTCCGGGACCACATCCCAGCGGCGCTCCAACTGAGTGAGTTTGCGCCGCGCGGCACGGGCCGGCGTTCAGCCGAGCTCGATTGGAGAGACGACTTCGAACCCTTCGGCCGCGGCCGCGGTCCGCTGACCTGCATCGAGACTGACGAAGAGGAGGGTTTCACTCAGTCCTTCCGCGAGGACGAGGGCGGATGCAAGGTGAATGGCGTCCGACCCGGAGATGACATGGCGCCGGACCAAATCCGCCGCCCGCTCAATCACCTCAGCGGTGACCTCGACCACCACGCAGTCGGTGAAATCGGACTCAAACGCACGATGGGCAGCGGCCGCCCGGGCTGGCCGGAGCCGGCGGTCTCGCAGTGCCCGTTCAATAAGGCTCGCCACCTCGACCTGGCTGAGGCGGGATGTCGCGGAGGTCTCGACCCCGCCGAGGCCACTTTCGGAGGAGGCGAAGCCAGGTTCGCGGAGGTAGCGCGTTCCCCACCAGCTACTGTCGAGGTAACGCGTCATCGTGGTCTCCAAAGACAATGCCGAGGAGCCGCGACTCGTCAGCCTCTCGCGCGGCGGCGACCATTTCGGCCGCGGACGGGCCGCGCGTCATCGCCTGGGCAGCAACAGGGGGGCCGAGTTTGCGGCCACTCCAGCTAACCTTGCCGGCGCGGACCATCGCCCAGAGCTTCTCGTCCGTCGCCGCGGTGGCGCCGGGTTCGGCCACGAGCCTGCAGACGGGACGCCCGTGCTCCGTGACCACGATAACCTCGCCGGCCTGGACCCGGTCGATGTAGGCACTGAGATGTGCTTTAAGGTCTCGGACGCCAACGTGAATCGCCATGTGTCCCCAAATCCTGAGCGTGTGACTACAATCTAGCAGACGCGGGCTCTGCCCGTCCGCGACTATACTTCTCGCATGCCGCCGACCAGCCAGAAGCCCCGCCTCGTGATCCTCGACTCGCACGGCATCCTCTTCCGTGCCTTCTTCGCCTTCGCCAACTCCGATAAGCCGCTGATGACCTCGAAGGGCGAACTCACCTTCGCCACCCACGGCTACGCGGAGACGCTCATCCGTGTGCTCGACCTCCTCCGCCCGACGCACATCTGCGCCGCCTGGGATGCGGGGGGCCCGACCTTCCGCCACGAGGCGAGCGAGGCCTACAAGGCCACCCGAAGGAAGACGCCCTCCGAGCTGCTGGTCCAGATGGCACGCGTCCGCGAGATGCTGGAGGCGTTCAACATCCCCATCTACGAGATGCCGGGCTACGAGGCGGACGATGTCGCGGGGACGATCGCCCGCGAGGTCGCGGCCACGGGCATGGACGTCTACATCGCGACGCTCGATACCGACCTCGTCCAGCTCATCGGGCCGAACGTGAAGCTCTTCATGTTCCGGCCCTACCAGCGCGACACGGTCGAATACGACGAGCCGAAGGCGGCCGAGAAATGGGGCTTCTCACCGAAGTTGATGATCGACTTCAAGGCCCTGAAGGGCGACACGAGCGACAACGTCGAGGGCATCAAGGGAATCGGCGAAAAGACCGCCACCGACCTGATCCGCGAGTTCGGCACGGTCGAGCAGATCTACGAGAACGTCCAGCTGGTTGCGAAACCGTCGGTCAAGCAGAAGCTGATCGACGGCGAGGCCCAGGCCCGCCAGAACAAAGAGCTGGTCACCATCCATACGGACCTGCCGCTCGACTTCGACCTCGACACCTGCCGCGTCCAGGACTACGACCAGGAGCGCGTACTCGGGCTCTTCCGGGAGCTGGAGTTCCGCGTCCTCTCGGCCCGCCTCCAGGAGGTGCTGGGTTCGCAGCCCACCGGGGCGAAGGCGGCCGCGGCCGCCGCCGACCTCACCTACCAGACGGTCACGACCGAGGACGGGCTGGCCGCGCTGGTGACCACCCTGCGGGCCGCCGGCTCGTTCGCCTTCGCGGCGCTCTCCACGGCCGGGGATACGTTCCATCCCCTGCTGCTCGGCCTGAGCTTCGCCACCGGGCCGGGTACGGCCTGGTACGTCCCGGTCGGGCATGCGCCCCGGATCGAGGCGCCAGAGCCGCAGCTGCCACGGAGCGCCGCCCTCCAGGCCCTGGGACCACTCCTCGCCGATGAATCGCTGAAGAAGACGACCTACGGCTCGAAGTACCTGATGCACATGCTCGCCCGCGTGGGCTGCACCCTCGAAGGGCGCGAGTTCGACGTCTCGATCGCCGCCTTCCTCCTCGGCGAGACCTCCTCGACCCTCCAGTCGTTAGTCGCGGAGCGGCTCCAGATCGAGATGGTCGGATTGACGACCCTGACCGGCACCGCGCGGAAGACGATCTCGCTCGCCCAGGTCGATATGCCCCTCGTGGCCGAGTACGCCTGCCAGCAGGCGGAGATGCTGCTCCGCATCCGGCCCCAGCTCGAGGCCCAACTGATGGAGCGAGGGCAGTGGCCGCTCTACCACGAGATGGAGGAGCCCCTCGTCCCGGTACTTTTCCGGATGGAGCACGAGGGCATCGCCCTCGACATCGCCGTCCTGCGGGAGAAGTCGCGCACCATCGGCGGTGAGATCGAGAAGGCCGAGCGCGAGATCTACGCGATGGTCGGGCACGAATTCAACATCGGCAGCCCCCAACAACTGAGCGACATCCTCTTCAAGGAGCTGGGCCTGCCCAAGAGCCGTAAGACGACCCAGGGCTACAGCACCGACCAGCGTGCCCTCGAAGCGCTGCGCCCAGTCGCACCGATCATCGACCAGATTTTCGAATACCGCGGCCTGACGAAGCTCAAATCGACCTATCTCGACGCGCTTCCCGGCACGGTCGCGGAGGATGGCCGCATCCACACGGACTTCCAGCAGACGATCGCGGCCACCGGGCGCCTCAGCAGCAACAACCCGAACCTCCAGAACATCCCCGTGCGCGACGACCGCGGCCGTGAGATCCGGCGGGCGTTCGTGGCGGCGCGGTTCGACGACCCCTGGCTGGTGGCCGCCGACTACTCCCAGATCGAGCTGCGCGTCTTGGCCCACGTGACGGGTGACAAGGGCCTGGTCGCTGCCTTCATGGCCGACCAGGACATCCATCTCGCGACGGCCGCAACCGTCTACCACGTGGAGCCGCACGAGGTGACTCGCCAGATGCGCGACACCGCGAAGATGGTGAACTTCGGGATCGCCTATGGGATGGGCGAGTTCGGGCTCGCCAGCCGCACCGGCATGTC
>JBJXGC010000222.1:0-4998 GCA_046154545.1 Dehalococcoidia bacterium
TGGGCGGCCAGTCCTGCATTCGCGGGCTGCGCCTCACCGTGCGCCGCGTGACGTGATGAGACCCGCACCGGAGGTGCCGATATGACCGAGCCACAGGTTGAGACGCAGACGGCCGCCGAGCGCGAGGCGGCCCGTCTCGAGCGGGACGCCGGAGTCCAGGAGCGCGTCGCGGCAGCCTTCGCCTACATAAGAAACGGCGGGAAAGGGGTCCGCCCGCGTGACGCGAAGAAGCGGGCGATTTGAGGAGCGGTTTGTCTTAGAGGCGGCACGCGTCTACCAACGGTTGCCCAGCGCGGAACAAGATGAGGTTGACCGCTGTATCGACCACGTCCTCGTGAACCCGCAGCCCGACGGCGAGCGAATCGTCGAGTTACAGTTTGGAAGACTTCGAGCGCTGGCCGTCATTTGCGATGAGCTGTCGATCCTTTTCGCAATTGAGCGGCGAGTGCTCTGGATCCTCTCAATCGAACGGGGAATCCCGCACGGTTGACGAGAGGCTATGTGGCCCGGATCGTCACCGCTGCTGAGGCCCACGGCCCACGTCCCATGCGGTCTCGATCCTCAAGCCGATCCTGCCATCGACCGCAGCACCTTCACCAGCGCCGTCTCCCAGTCCTTTGCGTAGGTCACGCGGACCATTCCTTCTGTTGTACGATGGCCCAATGGCGGACTTCGATCGCATCACCATCGAGCCCGGGAAGATGGGTGGCCAGGCCTGCATCCGCGGCATGCGCCTGACGGTGCGCCGCGTCCTTGAGGTCCTCGCCACGTACGACGACCGCGCCGACATCGCTGTTGATTACCCGGAACTCGAGGACGAGGACATCAAACAAGCGCTCCTCTACGCGGCCGGGAACCTCGACGACGAAGTCTTCGAACTCGTCTACAACAGGTGAACGTTCTCCTCGACCAGAACATGCCCTTGGCCGCCGCAGCGCTGCTCCGCGCGCGCGGATGCGCCGCAACCCACACGGCTGAGATCGACTTGGCGCGCGCTCCCGACGAGTTGGTGATGGTCCACGCAGTCGAAACCGGCGCCTGCATCGTGACTCTCGATGGCGACTTTCATCAGATGCTCGCTTTGACTGGGGCCGCAGCCCCCTCAGTGATTCGCATTCGCGAGCGCCCGCTGAATCGATTCTTGGCCCGCGACGTGATCATGGAGGTGACATCCAGATTCGAGGCTGAGCTTGCGTCAGGAGCTGCGATCACGGTCCATCGGGGGATCACGCGGGTTCGGCTGTTGCCGCTTCTCGATCCCAACGGGGGCGCGTAAACCGGCTTGGTCCAGCCGGCCGCTTTCGCGTGCCCCCTCACGCCGCCGCCCCCGCCATCGCCCGCAGCACCTTCACGAGCGCCGTCTCCCAGTCCTTCGCATAGGTCACCCGGTCCAGCCGCACCTGGTTCGGCCCCACCAGGATCCCCTTCAGGCCGAGCCCCTCGACCGCCGCCTTCATCCGCTCCGGCACGCCGCCACGCACCCGGATGTGGAACATCTGCTCGTCCGTCTTGACGCTCTCCACCTTGCTCCGGCGGGCCACCGACTTCACCAGCGACACGTAGAGCAGGTGCTCGACGGCCGGCGGCACCGCCCCGAAGCGGTCGCGTAGCTCTTCCTGCATGGCCGCCACACCCTCCGCCGAGTCGATCCCCGCGATCCGCTGATAGACGTTCAGCCGGTCGTGGGTGTCTTCGACGTAGTTGCCGGGGATGTGCGCGCTCAGGGGCAGGTCGATCGACGGTACCGGCGGCAGGGGTGTGGGCCCGCCCGCGACCGTGCCCGGGAAGGCCGCCTTCAGCGCCGCCACGGCTTCCGCCACCAGCTTCGAATAGAGCTCAAACCCGATCGCCGCGATGTGCCCGCTCTGCTCGCTCCCGAGCACGTTCCCCGCGCCCCGGATCTCGAGGTCGCGCAGGGCGATCTGGAAGCCGGCGCCGAGTTCCGTCGCCTCGAAGATCGCCTCCATCCGCTTGGCCGCGTGCTCGCTCATCGTCCGGTCCTTGTCGTAGAGCAGGTAGGCGTAGGCCCGGTTCGCCCCTCGCCCGACCCGGCCGCGGAGCTGATAGAGCTGGGCGAGCCCGAACTGGTCGGCGTTGTTGATGATGATCGTGTTCACGTTCGGGATGTCGAGTCCGCTCTCGATAATCGTCGTGCACACCAGGATGTCGTGTTCGCCCGCGCCGAACTCCATCATCACCCGCTCGAGCTGCTCCTCGGGCATCTGGCCGTGCCCGACGGTGATCGCCGCCTCGGGCAGGATCGCTCGCAGCCGGGTGACGATCCGCTCGATGTTGTGGACGCGGTTGTGGACGAAGTAGACTTGGCCGCCACGCTGGATCTCCCGGTCGATCGCCTCCCGGATGATCTCGTCGTCCCAGCCGAGCACGTACGTCCGGATCGGCAGCCGCTCCTCCGGCGGCGTCATGATCGTGCTCATGTCCCGGATCCCCGCCAGCGACATCTGCAGTGTCCGCGGGATCGGCGTGGCCGAAAGCGTGAGGGTGTCCACCTCCGCTCGCATCTGCTTCAGCCGCTCCTTGTGGCTCACCCCGAACCGCTGCTCCTCGTCGATCACAACGAGCCCCAGGTCCTTGAACTCGATGTCCCGCTGCAGCAGCCGATGCGTCCCTATCGCGACGTCTACTTCGCCCGCGTGGATGGCCGCCGCGATCGCCCGCTGCTCGGCATCGCTCCGGAACCGCGAAAGCACTTCGACCCGCACCGGAAACCCCGCCGTCCGCTCCCGGAAGGTGTGCCCGTGCTGTTCCGCCAGGACCGTCGTCGGCACCAACACGGCGACCTGCTTGCCTTCGGCCACGGCCTTGAAGGCGGCCCGGATGGCGACTTCCGTCTTTCCATAACCGACATCGCCGCAGATCAGCCGGTCCATCGGCCGCTCCCGCTCCATGTCGCCCTTCACGTCCGAGATCGCCTCCAGTTGCTCCTGCGTCTCTACGAAGGGGAATGCGGCCTCCATCTCCATCTGCCAGGCGCCGTCCGGTCCGAAGGCGTGGCCCTTCGCCATCTCCCGCCGCGCGTAGAGGTCGAGCAGTTCCTGGGCGAGCTCCACCACTGCCTGCCGCGCCCGCCGTTTCGCCCGCGCCCAGTCCTGCGAGCCCAACCGGGTGAGCGCCGGCGGATGGTCCGCCGGGCCAACGTAACGGTTCACTGATTCGAGCTGGTCGGCGGGCACGTAGAGCTTGTCGCCCTCCGCGTATTGGAGCTCGAGGTATTCGCGCTCCACGCCCTCAACGCTCTTCCGCAGCAGCCCGCCATAGCGGGCGATGCCGTGGTCGGCGTGCACCAGGTAGTCGCCCACCTCGAGCGTTGAAACGAGGTCGCTGCGCACCCCCTGGCGTGTCCGCGTCGGTCGCCTTCGCTTGTGAAAGCCGAAGATCTCGGCGTCGCTCACCACGACGCACTGCTCGCCGATCGTTACCCCGCCGGCCAGCGCGATCGGCAGGAGCGTCACCCGCCCCGGCGCCGGCGCCTCCTCCAGCTTGCGGAAGGGCTCGGCCGCGATCCCTTCCGCGTCCAGGATCTCCGCCAGGCGAAGGGCCTGTTGCGAAGCCACCACCACGGCCTTCCCCTCCTTCGCCCAGGCCGCGCACTGCTGTGCCAGTAGCTTCAACTTCCCGGCGAAGCTCGGTGTCGCCCGCAGCGGTAGCCGCACGGCTCCCAGCTCCTCGGTGCCAAACCGCTGGAAATGGACCGTCTCCATCCCTCCCGCCGCCGCCAGGACGGTCGCGGCGGACTCGCGCAGGAGGGGGAGCCCCGGCGGGATCGCTCCCCGCTGCTCCAGTTCACCACGCGTCCGCTCTTCGTGTGCCGCCAGCCGTTCGAGCGCGGCCTCGCCCTCTTCCTGGTCGTCGATCACCAGGAGCGTCCCGGCCACTACATGGTCGAGGGCCGTGGTCGAGTACAGGAGTGGTTCGAAGAACCCCTCGAACTCGCTCCGGTTGCCTCCAGCGAGGAGTTCGAGCTGTTCGATGACCGCTTCCGCTGTCTCGCTCTCCGCCTCCAGACGGTCGGCCAGGTCGAGCGCGGCCGCTCGCGCCTCCCGCGAGCCGGTGGCGGCGGGCGGGAAGTGGGCGGCGTCGGCCCTCGATACGCTCCGCTGCGTCCCCACGTCGAGGACCCGGATGCTCTCAACCTCGTTGCCGAAGAACTCGACCCGGATGCTGTGTTCAGCGTTCGCCGGGTACACGTCGATGATGCCGCCCCGCCGCGAGACCGTGCCCGGGCGGTCGGCGATGTGGGTTGTCTCGTACCCAACCGCTTCGAGCGCCCGGAGCAGCGCCCCCGGCTCCCAGGCTTCGCCCACCCGGATGTCCGTGCCGCTCGCCTCAACACCAGGCCCGGCGCAGTGCTCGGACAGCGCCGCCCAGGAAGCGACGACCAGCCCCGGCCCGCCTGAACGCAGGATCCGCAGGGCCCGCGAGCGCTCGATCCCAACGGCTGCGTCATCCCTCGTCAGCTCGTAGGGCAGCCGTTCGCGCTCCGGCAGTCGCGCCAGCTCGAGACCGGTCCGGAATAGCCCGAGCTCTTCCGTAAGTGACTGCGCCTTCGCGGGCGTCGGTTCCAACACCAGGACCGGCCCCGCGTGGCCGGCGGCGATGGCCGCGATGACCGGCGCCCGGGCCGCTTCAGGCGCCCCAAGGCGCGCCGGCCAGTGGCCGTCGCGGACATGCCCCGCCAGTCCCTCCGCCAGGGCGACGGTGATCCCGCTGAGCGCTCCACGCACGTGGACTCCCAAAAGGCCCGGGCCGTTTCACGGCGTGGGCCTTTCCCCACTTTACCGGAACCTCACCTCCTGCGCGCAGCCGCGCCGGGGCACGGACCGCGCGGCTGGTAACATCCCCGGTGTGGCCACCTCCGCTCGCCAACTCACCCGGCGCAAGTTGCTCGGCGGCGCCGGCGCAGGGTTCGTTGGCCTGGCCGCCGCCGGCCTTGTTGGCTGCGGTGGTGGCTCGCGGCCAGCGCCGCAAACGGCGAGC
>JBJXGC010000266.1:0-3960 GCA_046154545.1 Dehalococcoidia bacterium
CGCTGCGCGGGCCTCGGGCAGGTCCTCGTCAGCGCCGGCCAGCGGGGCATGGACGTGCGGCTCGCCGTCAGCGACCTGCTCGCCCTGACGGGCGCGAGGGCGGTCGATGGGTGCACGAACGCGGCCCCTGCGTAGGGGTTCCTGCCGTCGGGCGGTTCAGCGCTGGCGCGGGCTTTCGGCTGGACCGGCGGCGCTCATCGCCGCGATGTCCCGCTCCTCCGCCAGGACGATGAGGATGTCGCCTTCGGTCAGCCGCTCGCTCGCGGCGGGCGCGACCAGGAGGGTGCCATCACGCCGCCGGATGCCGAGCAGTGTCGCGTTGTTCGCGCCGGTGACGAGCTGGCTGCAGGTCTGCCCCGCGAGGCCGTTCTGGGCGTTCGCTTCGAACTCGGCGAGGAGAAGGTCGCCGTGGCGGCCGCTGGCGAGCGTGTCCATGAACTCCGAGGCCAGGGGCTGGAGAGCGGCGAGGACCATCCTCCGTCCGCCCATGCTGTAGAGCGAGAGCACCCGGTCGGCGCCGGCCAGCCGCAGCTTCTCCTCGTTGTGGGGGAGGGCGACGCGGGAGACGATGAACAGGCTCGGGTTCAGGTTCCGGGCCGTGAGGGTGATGTAGGTGTTTCCGGCGTCGCTGTCGCTGGCGGCGAGGAGGCACTTCGCCGCGGGCAACTGGGCCTGGACGAGGATGCGCTCCTGCGAGGCGTCGCCCTCGATCACGTTGTAGCCGAAGGCCCGGGCCAGTTCGGCCGGCCCGGCGGTCTCCTCGATCACGACGAAGTCGACGCCCCGTTCGCGCAGCTCCCGGGCGATCTCCTGGCCGACGCGGCCGAAGCCGCAGAGGATGTAGTGGCCCCGCATCCGTTCAATCTCCAAAGCTTTCCTCCGTTGGTAGAAGCGGCCGCGGATATCGCTTTCGAGCGACTCCTGCATGATGACACTGAACATATAAAGCGCGGTGCTCACGCCGAAGAGAATGAGGAAGATGGTGAAGACCTTCTCCGCGGCGCCGAACGGTGAGAGTTCCCGAAAGCCGACCGTCGTCAGCGTGATAACGGTCTGGTAGAGCGAATCGAGGAACGACAGCCCGGAGAGCAGCATGTAGCCGACGGTCCCGGTGATGACGGCGGCGGCGAAAAGCCCGAGGGCGACGCGAAGGCGGCCGGTGATTGGGAGGGCGCGGACAAGATCTCGGCGCATGCTTGATTATAGGCACGGGCCCGGCCATGCCCGGCCCGGGGGGAGAACTGATGCCCGAGACACGTTCAGGCGACTGGCAGCTCTACTACGAGACCCTGGGTGGCAGGACGAACCCGCCGATCGTCATGATCCTCGGGCTGTCCCACCGGCTCGCCCACTGGGGCCGGTTGCCTGCCCTGCTCGCCGAGCGGCTTTTCGTGGTCACGTTCGACTGCCGCGGGATGGGCGCCAGCGAACGGCGCGACGAGCCGTTCACCATCGCGGACGAAGCGCGAGACGTCGCGGCTGTGATGGACGCGGTTGGGCCTCGATGACGCCGTCATCTACGGACGTTCCCGCGGCGGCATGATCGCCCAGGAGTTCGCCCTGGCCTTCCCGGAGCGCACGCGGGCGTTGATCCTGAGCGGTACGCGGCACGGCGGGCCTGGGAGCGTGCCCCAGACGGAACGCGTCGCACGCGCCATGAACTTCACGCCGGAAATGTCGCGTGAGCAGATCTTCGCCGTCCAGGACGAGGCGATGGCATCGCCCGGCTGGCGCGAACGCGACCCCGCCGCCTTCCAGTACTGCCTGGACAGGGACCTCGAAGCGCCACCGCGCCGGTTCGCCGTCGTCCGTCAGCAAGAAGCGTTCGCGGGCTGGGAGAGCCACAGCCGCCTCGGCCGGATCACCTGCCCGGCGCTTGTCCTCTGCGGCGAGGACGACGGCATGGTGCCGCCGGAGAATAGCCGCCAGCTCGCGGCGCTGATCACCGGCGCCCGCCTCAAGCTCATCCCCCAGTGCGGCCACCTGCCGATGCTCGAAAAGCCCGTCGAGGTCGCCCGGGCTGTGTTCGATTTCCTCGCCGTTTAGGCGCCCACCGGCACCCGCGCCTCCTCGAGCTGGATGAGTTCGAGGTAGGCCTCGTTGAAGAGCACGTAGGACACGTCGCCGGTATCCGGGAAGACCTGCTGGTTGTGGGCCACGACATACTCTTTGCGCGGCGAGGCGAGCCGGAAGTGGGAGTAGCCCACCTGCTTGAAGATGTCGTCGGTCCAGCGCGGGGACAGCCGCTCGCCGGGGTAGGGCGTGAGGAGGCCTACCGTGATCGGGTTCGAGAGCCGGGTCAGGACGGTGGCCTCGCCGATGCCGTGGAAGTCCAGCTTCGCCCCGAACCGATCGACAAGGTCCATCTGGACGGCGTACTGGCGGACGGTATCGGGCAGCCGGGCCGGGTCGGTCCAGATGAAGACGGCGTGGTTCTCGAGGACGGTCTCAGCCGTTTCCGAAAGTTCGTAGCGCTGGTCGTCCGGGCCCATCACGAGCAGCGACCGGGTGGCGCGGTCGAGGAACTGCCGCTCGTCCCCATCCGGCCCGATCGGGCGGACGAGGTCCTCGGCGAGCATCTGCCGGTAGACCGAGCGCGCATCGCGATGCACCACCCGGAAGATGGTATCTGCGATACGCGGCCCCGACGCCGCCGGGGCGAACCGGGCGCTGTAGGACGTGAACGAGTCCTTCTCGAAGTAGTCGACGTCGCCGATCTTCCCCCGCCTGTAGATGTACTGGCGGCCGAGCGGGCCGTAGAAGTTCTGGATGAAGCACTCGGCCCCGAGCAGCGTGAGGAAGCGGTCCGTCCGGGCGAGCATGCCGGTGAACGGGATAGCGGCCTGGTCCGTCCCTTCTGGTGGGGCCTCTTCGTAGAGCGTGGTCCCGAAGTGCGGAATAGGTGGAGTGCCCATTGATTGTCTCCCGTGGGGTTGATGAAACTGACTGAGTGGCCAGTTCAGCGGAGTTTACACTGGCCGGCCCGTCCGTAGTCCGTACGACGGGCCGAACCTACCCTCGGACGGCGTGATGAGTGCGAAGTTGTGTTCCCCCGGGCCAGTGGCCTTCCGAGAGCCGCGGCCCGTCCGCTGCCGGAGTGGCCGGGCATGATCCGTGGCCAGCGACGGCTCCTTCTCGCCCTTGGGGGCATCGCGGCGCTGGGCCTCGCGCTCGTGCCGCTCTCCGTCCCCGCCCAGGACCCGATCCCCGGCCTTCCACCGGATTGGGGGATCGTGGGCCCGCCCACCCCCACGCCTGACCCACGTCCGGCGCCGAACCATCGGGCCGTGATCGTGAACCTGGCCGCCGACCCGGCCGGGTGCGCAGCCCTCCCTTCGAACGTGACCCCTGGGAGCGACACCACCTGGACGCTCATCGGTTCCCCGACGCGGAAGTACCAGGTGCACTTCCCGGCCCGCGCTCGTGCAGGCGAACAGCTCGCGCTGGTTCTCAATTTTCATGGACTGGCCGCGGACGGAAAGATGCAGGCCGACCTCTCGAATTTCGCCGCCACGGCTGACGCCAACAACTTCATCGTGGTTTCGCCGGATGGCTCGGGCTCGCCCCGCGGCTGGGATGCGCTCCTTAAGCCTTCCGGCGTCGGCGATGACATCAGTTTCGTCCGCCAGCTCCTCCAGCAGGTCGGGCGCGACTTCTGTGTGGACCCCCTGCGCGTCTACGCCGCTGGCTTCTCGAACGGGGCGATGTTCGCCTCCCGCCTTGGCTGCGTTCTGGGTAACCGGATCGCGGCGGTGGGCGCGGTCGCGGGGGTCTACCGGCCCGGTGAGGATTGCACGAGAAACGTCCCCGTCGTCGCCGTCCATGGCACCACCGACGACACCGTGCCGTTCGAGCAGGGCACGGTCATCTCGACAGTCCTCTATCCCGGCGCTCACCGGGCGATCAGCGATTGGGCAGCGGCCGGGTCGACGTGTGTGCCGACGGCCGAGCTCTTCCTCC
>JBJXGC010000276.1:0-11066 GCA_046154545.1 Dehalococcoidia bacterium
ACCGAGGACGGCCCCCGCCCATCCGACCTCCCCGGCAGCACCACCGAAAGCCCGACCGCCAGCGCCACCCCAAAGAGCACCAACCCCACCACCTCCCGCGTCCACCGGCGGGAAGCGTTCCGTGGGGGGTTCCGAGTGTCGTCGTCCACGAAGGGCAGTGTAGCATCGGAGCCGCGTCCCTCCGTGGGCGCTTGTTTCGCGCCCATGTCCGGCGCGCCATACGCTCGTCCTTCGCGGGCACCCGGCGATCACCCGCGTCGCGCAACGGACCCGTTGGAACACACGGACCTTTGCACGAACGGGAGCCGCGCCCCTCAGTGGGCGCTTACTTCGAACGGCGGCCGGTGTGTCCCGGCGCCGGCCATGGGCGCACGCTGGTGGTTGCCCCGGCCCCGGCCACGATCGGGTGCCGGACACATGGACCAGTGTGCGGACATAAGCGCCCACGGAGGAGCGCGGCTCCGCTGCGTGGGGATGCCTGGTGCGTCCGCCGGCAGTTGGTGGCCCCACTCTGGGACATGGACCAACTGCGGGCCACGATCGGGTGCCGGACACATGGACCAGCGCGCGGACATAAGCGCCCACGGAGGGGCGCGGCTCCGGGCCACTCGGAACTCGCCCCTCGGAACTCGGAACTCGTTGTTAACCCCCGGCCCCCCTTACGCGTTGTTTACGGTTGGCGACTACTAGCTTGCCCGGCGCCTGCTGGGCTGAAAGGTATTGACCCTTGTTTTCCCCGTCCGTACCTTTCACGAGGCTTTACCTGCGCACGTCGATCTGTGCGCGGGTACTGGCGCGCCGCCCTCGGGCGGCCGGAGGCAGCGTGTCCGCCACAGTTCATCCATCCCGCCGCCGCTCCCCCGCGGCCCGGTTTTCGAATCCGCCCGTTCAACCGGGTTCCCTTCCAACCTGGATGGGAACCCGTCTTGACGTTGAGCGGGTTGAGTTTTTCGCGCATTCCACGTGGAAAGGGGGGCTCGTGAGCCGCTGAACACCGCCCCGGCGCACGTCCAGCTTCACCGCTGGCCGTAAGGGGCACGCTCATCGGCGAAAAAACGCGAATCTCAATTCCGACCACGAGGAATGCCCGGACCCGCCCGGAGACCTGCGCCGGGGACCGGCGGACGACGAGCGGGCGACCTCACAACAGCTCCTCAGGGCTCGCGAACCTGGCGAAAACGCCAAGACGCAAAGAGCGCCGAGACCCGCCAAGTCTTTTCTTGGCGAACCTTGGCGAACTTGGCGCTCTTGGCGATTCAAACCCGGTCATTCGTGAACAACCCGGGAGTTACGCCCGCAGTCCGGGTGAGTCCGGATGAAACTAACCAACCGTCCAAGTGGGCGGCTCCCGGTGAAGAGCCGGGAGAGCAACAGATCAGTCCCAACAAGACTGGAGAGGTAAGACATTTGAGTAAGGAAATTGCTCAGACAGTAGGCGGTAAGAGGGTTCTCTGGCTCCTGGCCATCCTCGCCGCCTTCGCTGCCCTGGCAAGCGTGCTGGTCAACACACGCGACGCCAAGGCAACGGTCACAGGCCCGGTAACGATTAACGGTCCGTTCTCGGACACGTTGTGCGCCGTCCCTGTGGCCGCCGTCACGGCTGGAGCGACCGTGTATTTCTGCATCGACGGCGGGCCCGAGCCGACCATCGTTGCTCCGCTACAGATCACAGCGACCGTCGGCCCGAACTTTAGGGTCACATCCGTCGGCCAGCTCGCGGGACCACAGCCGAGCCCGTGCACCATCACTGGTGGCAACGTGGCCGGCAACGGTATCGACTGCAGCTACCCCGGCATCAATGCGGCATCGACCTTCCGCCTGCGCCTCACGACGATTGCCTCGGCTCCCGTCCCGGGCGTGGTTCTCGCGGCGCCGTTGCCCGGATTCGTCGGCGTGGCTGATGACCCGAGCAACGGCACGCTGCCGTTGGTCAACGCCACGACGGCGCTGGACATCGCCACCTCGAACGTCATCCTCGCGAAGACGGCTGCTGGCACCGGCGCTGCCGGCACCAACATCACCTACACCATTGCGGTGACCAACCCGCTTATCGCGGCTGTCGTCGGCGTCAACCCGGCCACCGTCGCGGCGGCGAACGTCGTTATTTCTGACATTGTGCCAACAGCGATTTCGCTGCTGCAGAACGTCACAATTTCAGGCGTGGGGAACAGCTGCGTGCCTAACGCCGGCTTCCCAATCGCAAACAGCCCGCAGGTGACCGTCGTCTGCACGATCCCGGCACTTGCCGTGGCGGGCGCAGAGACCATCACCATCACGGGCACGGTTGGCGCTACCGCCACGGGCTCGTTCACCAATACGGCGACCGGCACGGCGACCTCGCAGCCGACCATCGTCGCATCGAGCGTCACGAATGGCACCGCCGCGGCGAACATCCTCGCCCCGGGGCTCTATCACGTGAGCGCGGACGGCCTTTCACTGCTGACCATTCGTGACCAGCAGCGGAACGCGATCGGTTTCAACCACACCGTGTGCCTGGTTGACTCGACCGTAACGATCGTTGGCGGAGTGGTTACCGGCGTGGCGCAGGGCACCATCGGGCCCGCTCTTGCGGCGGCGACCGGCGGCATTCAGCCGCCGAACACCACCGGCGTGCGCTGGCGCATCGAACCGCTTTCGGGCGGCGCGAATGTGAACGGCCAAGCGAAGGTGCTGAGGAACTTCACCCAGTACACCAACGGCGGCAACGCTCAGGGCACCCTCGGCAACACTTCACTCAACTGCGTGACGTGGTACTCGACCAACCCTGGCGAGCAGAACGTCACCGTCGTTGACAACGCGGGCCAGGTCATCGCTGACTTCGCTGACGACACCGTCAGCCAGACGCTCGGCGGTGCTCCAGTGGCGGTCAACGGCCTGGACACCTGTCCCCTTACCGGCACGGCGCCCGCGTTGGTTTGCGCCGCGCCCATCAACGCCTTCACGCCTCTCGTGAAGGAATGGAACACCATCGACTTTACCGTCATCACCCGCAGGGGTGTGGCGCCATTGACGAGTGCCGGTGTGGCCCAGAACAACCTTCACGGCACCACCGTGACGGCACCGGCCACCTTTAACCCGGGTACCTCGGCCTTCATCGCGACCGAGCAGCTCTTCGATGAGCATGTCTTCGGTTCCCACCAGTCGGTCGGTGGCGTTGTCGGCCCGGTGGCCCTGAACGGCGCACTGGTCACCTTCGCCCGCACCGGCACCTGCGGTTCGGTCGTCATCGACCCGACCACAGTCATCAACCTGACGGCCACGACCTTCGTGACCATCGGCGTCCCCGTGAAGTTCGCAATCAGGACCGCCACCAACTGCGTGAGCCTGAACAACTCCACAACGGGCGTGACCTTCACCTCCACCTACCTGAACAACCTCGGCTCGATCAACCCGGCTCCCATCGTGGAGACGGTGACGGTCCGCTGGGTTGCCCAGCTCCCGGCCAAGCAGGTCTTCCTCGCCTGGGCGGGCCAACGCATCATCCTCGAGCACGACTGGCGGCTTCCGGCCGGTGACGTTGACGGTGGCGCAAGCACATCGCCCGCGCCGCTCGCCCAGTTCTGCCCGTACGACGATGAAGAGTTCTTCCTGGCGAAGTTCATCAAGGGCTCAGGCCCCGGCAACTTCCTGCCTGGTTTCTCGGCTGAAATCGGCGACCTCGACCTCCTCTCCACCAGCGCGGATGAGGCGATCGTCGCGACAGCGAGTGACATCACTCAGAACGACAGCGACATCGACGCGAACAGCGCCTGCATCAGCCGCGTTGGCTATGAGTCGGAAGACCCCGGCGAAGTAGACATCGAGGTGTTCGGCCCGAGTGGTACGCTCAACGAGCGCATCTTCGACAACCAGTCGAAGGTCGCCTTCGTTGTCTACTACATGAAGCTCAACACCGTGAAGCTGGGCATCGTCGGCAGCGTTTCGAAGCCGACGCACAACAGCTCCCTCGCGGGTTGGACCGACTTCGCTCCTGGCAACCCGTGGGACGCGTCGAAAGACGTCACCACGATCGACTGGAACGTCAGCCGTGACCTCCTGATCCGCGGGCGCGTTCAGGGCTGGTTCAAGAACACCAACCCGTCGGGCCGCGCCGCGGACACGACGGACCCGAACAACGTCCTTCCCGCTGACCGCTGGGTGCTCCCGAACGACTGGGCGCTCCTCGCGGGTGGCCCGGCCGACCCGGCCGATGGGACGGATGCGAGTGGCACTGCTGAGCAGTTCCGCCCGTACTACGACATCATGATCGCCCCGAACAACGCTCGCGGCCTCGCGCTCGTCTCGCCTACCGGCGTTGGCGTCCAGCAGGTTGCGACTGTGGTGTCGGTCCCGGCTTCGTTCACGAACACGGCGAACTCGTTCATCGTCAGCACGCTCCAGAACCTCACCGTGGGTTCTTCGGTGCTGGTCGGCGCTGAGACGCTGGTCCGCACGGTCGTATCGAACACCGGCGTGCTCACCCTGAGCGCTTCGGCCACGGGCGTCGTGCCCGCCGCCGGTACGCCGGTCTTCCTCGTCAACGGCACGCCGTTCGAGGGCCCGTACAGCCTCCTCGACATCGCTGACCTGACCAACACCGGGACGCTCGCCGACCTCGGCGGCGCTGGCGCTGGTTCAGCCGCCCTGTCGAACCTCGACCCGAACAACGTTCGGGACACCATCTGGCAGGACGGCGACGTGGACATGTGGGACGCCCCCATGCCCCCGGCGCTCGTCAGCGTACGGCTTCGCGGCACCGGCTTCATGAAGCAGGTCATCAAGAGCGACGTGTACTACAACGGTACGCCGAACTCTGCCGCCCAGAACTACCCGAACCCGTTCTACATCGTCAACATCCCGGATTCGCCGTTCCTCTCGGCGGTCCAGGCCGGCGGCGGTTATGACTGGGACAGCTGGGGCCTCGACGGTCCGGGCGGCGCTGGCCAGGGAGTCTACTCCTTCTGGCAGCAGGTCTACCGCGACCAGAACAGCGCCGGCATCGGCGAAGCCTTGACGGCTGCGGAACGGACCGAACTGGCCGCCATCCGCACCTTCTTCGGCGATTCGTCCATCACCCGCGACATGGTCATCTACAGCGACAACCACGGCGAGTTCATGGTTGCTGCCAATGGTGACTTCAAGACGGACCTCAGCGCCTGTGCCACCAACGTCCTTGGCGGCGGCAAGCACTGCAAGCCCGGCGACAAGGTCGGCACCGGCACGGTGACCGCCACCGCTGACTACCCGGACTTCCGGGGCAAGCACTTCCCCGTAGCCTCAAACAGCGTCACGGCCAACTGGACGTGGGGCGGCTACAAGGACGTGACGGTTGAGGCCGGCGAAGACCCGCAGTTCAAGTACGTGGTCTTCCACGGCATGGACCGCGATGGCTTCTGCAACGTTCCGTTCGCGGCCGTTGGCCAGGTCTCGCTCCACCCCGTCCTCTCGGCTGGCACCATCGGTGCTGGCGCCGCGGCGACGGACGCCTGGACAGGCATCACTGCCTACCCGGCGGAGACTGTTGACTTCCTCATCGATTCTGGCGAGGGCATCATCCTGAACGGGGCGTTCAACGGGACGCTCAACACAGGTGGCAACCGCCAGTTCGCGACGGGCGTCAAGACCTTCTCGACGGGCGTCAACGACCCGGCCACGACGGGCATCAAGGAGTTCCCGCTGTCAGCTCTCGCTGCGGCAGGCGCCACCGATGAGTGCCAGGCGTGGATCCGCGTGTCGAACAGCCTGCTCGGCATCCTCAACGTGCTCGTTATCGCGCACGACGACGAAGGTGACATCACCTTCGACCGCATCATCGACCTCCAGAACACGGCGACGTACACCCTCAACTTCCGCTGGTCACTCGTGACCTGGAGCGGCGCGGACAACATTCCTGTGAATGACGCGCTGAAGGGCAGTGGTGCCAACGACGCCGGTAACGACATCAGTGACGTAGTCACAGCCGTCTACGGCTGGGACGCGGCGGCACAGGACTGGCTCGGCTTCTTCCCCGAAGGCGTGAACGTCCCTGGTGCCAACGACCTGGTGTCTCTGAAGAACGGTTCAGCTTACTGGATCGCCATTAAGGCACCGGGCCCAACCACCTGGACCATCGCGACCAACGTGGGCCGCTAACTTCCCAGGTCAGGCCGGCTTTCCCTCCGCCCTTGCGGGCGGAGGGAGCCGGTGAGACCCTTGGAAGGCCAAAGCCCACGCAAGGCCGTGAAAAGATAGGAATGGAGCAAGCACTCATGACCAAAGGACTGAGGATGCTCGCCGGTGGTGCGGTGCTCGGGGCACTCATGCTGGGATTCAGCAGCGTTTTCAACGCTCACGAAGCCCAGGCTGAATCCCCACCGAACCCGCCGTCGCGCTTCGTCGGCACAGTGCTCGTCGATGGTGTACCGCCTCCTGGCGGGACGCGCATCGAAGCGAGGATCGGGGCCTCCACTTGTGGAGTGACCACCACCTTCGCTTCAGGGGCAACACAGAACTACGTGCTGGATTCGCCAGCACTCGATCCAGGCGCGTCGCCCAACTGCGGCGCCGACGGGGCACCAGTCTCGTTCTGGATTGGCGACAAGAAGGCTAAGGAGACCGGTGTCTGGCATAACTACCAGCTCAACACCGTCAACCTGACCTACACCACCCCGACCAGCCCGACTCCTGGGGTCTCGGTCCCGAGGCCTCCAGTGACGGGTAGCGGTATCGCTTCCGAGAGCGACAGCAGCCTCTGGCTGATGGTCGCAATCGGGGCCGGCCTCCTCGCTCTCAGCGCGAGTGGCCTGGTGGCGGTCCGCCGCGGCCGGTAACTGGCATAGCCAAAAACCTGGAAGGGCCCCGGCAACGGGGCCCTTTCTGGCGTCTGTCTCGCAGACCGAGTGGGCGCATCAGCGCCCGTCCCGGAGCCGCGGCCCTCGGTGGGCGCTTGTTTCGCACGCTGTCCGGCGCATCGCGAACCGGCCCGTGGCGCGACGCCAGCCGGCTCCCCACTTCGCCCGAGGACCAGCGCGGGCAGATCCGGACCTTCGTCCGGACGCAAGCGCTCACACACGGCCCACCTGGCCTGGCATGGCGGTCGCGGCCGCCGGGTTAGCCCTGATGGTGGCATCGTTCGTCCCTTACCGCGGGCCAGCTTCGGATCGGGCAGGTGGCCGGGTGGCGGGGGCTGCGGCTCTCGCCAGTGAAGGCCCGGCGGATCAGGCGCCCCCGCCCCGGCCCGTGGTGCTTGTCGTGCCCGACCTGACCCATTCTGACCCCGAGCCTCTCCCTTCCCGCCTCGAGCCCCTCCGCCTGCAACTCCAGGAAGCGGTCGATGGCTACTGGAGTAAGGCCACGTACGCCATCGCCGTGACCGACCTCCAGACGGGAGAGACCGTCGGTGTAAACGAAGGCCGGCCACAGGTGTCAGGGTGTGTCCTCAACCTCTTCGTCATCCTCTCAGCCGTGCTCGACGTCCAGGAGGGGTTGTACGGGCTCGAGGTGGTCGATTCGCTGATCAGACAGACGCTCTGGGCCAGCAACGCCATCACCGCCCATGAGCTCTACGCGATTACGGCAGACGGCGAGGGTGTTGTGGAGGGTGTGGCGAAGGTCGCCGCCCTCATGCAGCGCCTGGGGATGACCTCGAGCATCGCCGACCACCCACCGGCCTACCCCGGCGAGACACGCGGCGTGGACGAACGCAACTGGGTCACCGCGGCCGACGTCAACCGGGCGCTGGCGCAGCTCTGGCGGGGCCACCTCCTCGATGAGGAGCACCGCGCCTACCTCCTCGAAGCGATGACGCGGGTGAAGCCGGGCCTCAACTACCTCGTGGCAGCCACCCCGGGCGAGGCGACGGTGAGCCACAAGAACGGCTACCTGGTCGAGTACGGCGGATGGGTCGATAACGACACGGGGATCGTCCGTTTCACGCGGGACGGCCAGGAGTACGCCTACGCCGTAACGTTCCTCGCGATGGACCTCGAGGGCCCGTACAGCGACGTCCCACTCGGCCAGCAGCTCGTGAAGCTCGCCTGGGAGCACCTCAGCGCCCAGTACCAGTAACGAGGGATGAGGGATGAGGGATGAGGGGGCGTTACTCCCGCCGCCCAAATCGCACGCTGGCTATCTCCCACGGCCGGAGGCCAAGCGCCCACCCCTCAGGGCCGGCTTCAAGCGACTCCCGATGGTGCTCCATCAGGCCGGTCAGGCCCGCCTCGGGTGCCGCCGGGGGCACGCCGATACGCGTCACCGTGGGCTCCGCTGAGCTGTTGTACACGCGGATCACCGGCGCCCCGTCCGCTTCGCTCCGGTGCATGGCCGAAGGCACGGCCTCCGGCCCGGAGAAGCGGGCCAGGGGCAGGTCGAGGCCCAGCGAGCCGTCGTGGCCGTTGGTCGGGTAGGCGAGCGGCGGATAGGCGAAGGCGTGGGCCATCGGCTGGATGTGGGCCTCGCGCCAGCCGCCGCGGTACGTCGTGAGCGCGAATTGGAAGGTGTGGATGCCCGGCATCTGGGCGTCCGGGGTGGCGATCATCGGCCCGGCCCCGCCCCTGCGGCTGCGCAGGTCGTTCCGCGAGAGCCAGCCGACGCAGCGCAGCAGGGTAAGCGCGTACGACTGGCGGCCCTTCCCGTCCCTCACGACCTCGCCCTCCGGCAGTCCCCGGTTGAGGACGGCGAGGCCCATGCCGTCGCCCTCGAACGCCGCGAACGTCTTCTGGGGGAAGGTCGTGGGTGGCTGCTCCGCGCTCGTGCCGTTCCAGGGCGGAGGCGTGAGGGGCCGTTCGGCGACGTGGAACTGGTTCTCGGTTATGGCCTGGTCAGTGACGAAGGGGAGGCGGAAGAGGGCGCGGAGACGGTGATCCTTGGCCGTATTCTGGACTCGGACGCGGAAGTCGACTCGTGGGATTCCCGCCCAAACCGTGATCCGCACGTTCGCGTGGACCAGGTTGGCGCTCCAGGCGCGGTGGGCCCGCCGGGTCCGGCGGGTGTTCAGCGCGATTGGGAGTGGCATCACGATGTTCACCACCAGCGTGGCGCTCACGAGGTCTCGCCTGATTGCGAGGAGCTTCACGCTGTTCCGAAGGATCGGATCCGGGTTGTGCCGGGAAGTTACGGCGTCCGCCAGGATGTCCGCGTTGTACTCGTCTCCCCGGTCACCCTCGTCCACAAAGGTGAGCGCGTCTTTCAGGACGATCCCGTTGGCCCAGTCGATGATCTCGAGGCGGCCTTTGCGGAAGCGGACGAGATAGAACTCGTTCGCAATGCCGTCCTTCGTCACGGCAAGGTGGCCGCTCTCGGCGGGTGAAGCGCCCGCCTGCGTGAGCAGCTGCAGGCCCACCGTGTCCGTCGCCGGCAGGACGGCCCGGAGGGTCCGTGTCGCCTCGCGCCGGACGGTGACCGCAGCCGTATCGGCCGCCCCCTGGCGGACGACTTCGCGGACCTCGTGGCGCACGAGGCCGTCGTCGACGGCGTTCAGGCCGTCACCCACCGTCGTCTCCAACGTGAGATGGCGGCCGTCGATCTGCCATTCCTGCCGTTGGATGGAGAGGTCGTCGTAGCGGCCTTCGCGGAGGAAGTCGAGGTGCCGCAGTGCGCCACGTGCGGAGGTTTCGTTGTGCTGCCGCACCTCGCCCGGGTCACTGAGCGGAGCGAGCGCCGCCCGGATGACGGTACCGTCCGGCAGGCGCAGCCCCTCGCATTCCCAGTCCGCGGGCACTTCGCATTCGACCACCTGGGCGGCGAACGGAACGGTCCGGAAGACGGCGAGGCCCTGCTCCCCGGGCACCCCGACCCGCGCCACGAGGTGGGCCATCGACTCGCGGGCGACCTGGCGGGCGAGCTGCTCCGCGCGGTCGTAGCGCGGCAACATCTCGCGGTGTACCTGGTCGATGCTGCAGCCGCAGATCGAGTCGTGCGGGGAGTTCTCGAGCATCAGGCGCCAGACCTGTTTCAGCGCTGGCGCGGCGTCCGGCCCGTGATGGAGCCACGAGAGCAGCTCCAGTGGCTCCGCCACCCGTTCGAGGAACGACCCAACCTGGAAGTCCCGCTGCTTGATATTCATCCGGGCGGTGAGCACGCCGGCGAGGACGTTTGAGCGGTCGGGCGAGCGGAGTTCGCCCTGGTGGACGTGGCCGTCGATCCCGGCTGCGAACATCGCCCGTTCGTATTCGGCGAGGGTGGCCATCCGGAAGTCGTACCCTCGCCCCCCGGCTGCCGCGAGGGCCGCCGGGACGTGCTTCTCCATGCGGGAGTGGTCCGTGCCGTTCATCAGCACCGCGGGTTCGCCGTCCGCGCGGCCCCGCTCTTCCCGTTTGATACGTTCGACCAGTTCATCGGTGTCATCCGGGAGCCGCCAGCCGCTCGAGTAGCTGTTGCGAAGGTAGAGCACGGGCAGCCGAGTCCCGTCGGGCGCCTCCCACTGGAAGCTCCAGCCCGGGACGGAATCCGGCACGCCGCGCCAGAGACAGGCGCTCGTCAGCCCCAACTGGGACATAATCTGCGGCATCTGCGCGATGTGGCCGAACTGGTCAGCGCAATGGCCGACCATGAGACAACCCCCGAGCCGCTCGGCATAGCGGATGCCCCGTTGGAAGCTGCGGATGTGGGACTCGCCGCTCGGCAAGAACTCGTCGGGCTGTACGAGCCACGGCCCGATGACGATGCGACCTTGCTCGATCAGCGCACGCAGCCGGCCCTCGTTCTCGGGCCGCAGTTCGAGGTAGTCCTCGATCACGATCGTCTGGCCGTCAAGGTTGAAGCAGCGGTACTCCGGGTGCTCCTCCATGTAGTCGAGCAGCTCGTCGATCATCTGGACCAGCCGCCAGCGGAACAGCTCGTGGGGCTGATACCACTCGCGGTCCCAGTGACAGTGGGGGACGACGTAGACGGTGCGCACGCGGCCAATCTATCAAAGAGGGGGGTGGGGGGCGACAGCGCGCGTGGTAGGATGCCGGGCGGACTACCCAGGGAGGGATTCCGAATGAACGGCGCGGATGTCCTGAAGGCAAGTTATGCGATGGCGCACCAGATGGCCGGCTTCATCGCCGGTGACCTCGCCGCCGACGCGGCGGGGAAGACGCTTCCCGGGAGCAATGTCCAGCCGATGG
>JBJXGC010000328.1:0-4334 GCA_046154545.1 Dehalococcoidia bacterium
ACATGTCGGCCTACTTCAACTACAACAACCGGAACAAGTACTCGCTGGCGCTGGAGCTGCGGAACGCGCCCGGGCGGGAGACGCTGCTGGCGCTCTGCGCGGTAAGCGACGTGATCGTCGAGAACTATCGCTCGGACGTGATGGATAACCTGGGCCTGGGCTACGAGGCAGTGAAGGCGGTGAACCCGCGGATCATCTACGTTTCGATGCCCGGGCACGGCAAGACGGGGCCGGAGAGCGGCTACGTCTCCTATGGGTCGAACGTCGAGCAGCTGGCGGGGCTGGTCTCGATCTCCGGTTACGAAGGTGGCGAGCCCTTGAAGACGGGCTTCAGCTACGGCGACCCGATGGCGGGGACGTCGCTGGCGGCGGCGGTGGCGATGGCTCTGCGCCAGCGGGACCGCACGGGCGAGGGCCTGTACGTGGAGATCGCGCAGCGGGAGAACCTGACGGCCTTCGTCGGCGAGTACATCGCCGATTACAGCATGAACAGGACGGCGCGAGCACCGCTGGGCAACCGCCACCCGGTGTTCGCGCCGCACAACCGGTACCGCTGCGCCGGTGACGAGTCGTGGGTCGTCATTGCTTGCGAAGACGACGCCCAGTTCGGGGCGCTCTGCCGCGCTATCGGCCGTCCGGAACTCAACGAAGACCCGAGGTTCGCGACGAACGCGACGCGGAAGGCGAACGAGGCTGAGCTGGACCCGTTCATCGAAGCCTGGACCTCGGTGCGAGGCCACTACGAGGCGATGTTCCTGCTCCAGCGGGCGGGGGTGGTGGCCGGGGCGGTCCTGACCGTGCCCGAACTGATGAGCGACCCGCAGCTACGCGAGCGCGGCCAATGGGTGGCGAGCACTCACCCGGACGCGGGCACCTGGGAGGTGGACGCTCCGCCCTGGCGGATGGCACGGACGCCGCCCGGCGTCCGCCTTCCGGCGCCGGGCTTCGGCGAGCACAACGGCTACGTCCTTCGCGACGTGCTGAAGCTCAGCGAGGAGCAGATTGCGCGGCTCTACGCGGACGGAGTCACGGCCGACGTGCCGGACGAGACGCTGCACCAATAGAGGCTTGAGGCATGAGGCCAAAGGCGCGGGGCTGACGCCGCCCGGCCCCGGTTGCACGCGCACCGCGACCCGCAGGCCGACGATGGCATCGAGGGGTCGGCAGGCTGGTCAGGCGTGGGGGTGGCCGGCGGGCGGGCGGATGGCGTAGATGTGGGTGGGCTCGACTTCGATGGTGACCATGGAACCGGCTCCGTAGCCCTGCGAGGCCTCGAGGTGGGCGGCGATGGCATCGGGGCGGAGCTCGCGGGCGGTGCCGTAGACGATGACGGCGTGGTAGGCGTCCTCCCATGAGGCGATGGCGCAGCGGGTGTTCGCGCGGTGGTCCCGCAGGCGGCGCGAATCGGGGTAGGTCGGGATGCGGAAGCGGCCATCGACGAGGGTGACCTCGAGCGGGGCGACGTGGACGCGACCGGTAGTCGAGGTGGTCGAGACCGAGGCCATTCGGGGTGAGGCGAAGAAGGCGGCCAGTTCGCCGGCGCTCATCCGCCAGCCGGGGCCGATGAAGTTGCGGAGCATCGCCGGGCCAGCGGTGGCGGCGCTGCGGTCGATGATGGCCTGGAGCCGGGCGAGGGAGCCGTCCGCGGCGGGCATGCCGGATGATACGCAGACGCGGAGGCCGTTCGCTACCCCTGGAGGGCGGACCAGCTATCCCAGAAGGGGAGGCCGCCGCCGCGGGCGGCCTCTTCGAGGGCGACTCGCTGGTGTGCCTCATCGAGGTCGCCGAGGAACTTCAGGGGGTTGGCGCTGACCGCGAGGGCGAGGGGCCGGTGCTTCGCGAGGAGGGCGCAGAAGGCCTCGAAGACGGCTGCGCGGTCGAGGTAGTTTTCGAAGACGAAGAGCGAGATGTCCTCGATCGCTTCGAGGTCGTCCTCGTCGTCGAGCAGGTCGTAGATCGAGCCCAACCAGTCGGCTGTGCGCTCCCAGGCGGTGGCCGACTCGGCGCAGCCGCGGGCCTCGACGGACTCAAGCGAGGAGAAGAGCATGACGAGGAAGGTCGGGAGGCGGCGCTTGGCGTAGCCGAGGGCTGCGATATCCACCCAGTGGAGGTCCTCTTTACAGCTCGCGTGGGGGCGCTGGGCGGGGATGGCGCCCGCCAGTTCGTTCGCTTCGGGGTCGGGGAGGTTCCCGATCCAGTCCTCGATGGTGGCGAGGGGGACGTCGGCGAGGTCGATGACGGAGAGGGCAGCGAGGCGGCGGTCGGGAGGGCCATCCTGAACTTCACGGACGAGCTCGGCCGTCTGGAGGCGGCGGAACGCCCGCTCGTGTCCTTCCCAGCCCTCGTACTGCGCCGGCAACCTTCGTGTCATCGGTATCAGGATACAACGGCGGCGCGAGAGCGCCTCCTCATGCTAGGATCGGGGCATGGAAGGTCCTGCTTTTCGCCGCCACCGCCGGCTCCGCCGGACGCCAGCGCTCCGGGCACTCGTCCGCGAGACCGAGCTGACGCCCGCGCACCTGGCGTATCCGATGTTCATCGACGCTCAACTGACGGGCCGCCAGCCGATCGAGGCGATGCCCGGGCAGGACCGGGTGGGCCTCGATGCCGTCGCAGCGGAGGCGCGGGCGATCGCGGCCCAGGGGATTGGGGCAGTGCTGCTGTTCGGGTTGCCCACCTACAAAGACGACCGGGGCTCCTCAGGCTGGGCTCGCGACGGTGTGGTCCAGGAGACGATCCGGCGGATGAAGGACGCGGCCCCTGAGCTGGTGGTGATCGGTGACGTCTGCCTGTGTGAATACACGTCGCACGGGCACTGCGGGCTGCTGCAGCCAGACGGCTCGGTGGACAACGACGCGTCGCTGCCGCTGCTGGCGGAGATGGCGGTGAGCCTGGCCGAGGCCGGCTGCGACATCATCGCCCCGAGCGACATGATGGACGGCCGGGTCCAGGCGATTCGGTCGGCACTGGACAGTTCGGGCCACACCGATAGCGCGATCCTGTCGTACGCGGCGAAGTTCGCGAGCGCGTTCTACGGGCCGTTTCGCGAAGCGGCGGGGAGCACGCCGGCCTTCGGCGACCGCCGGGGCTACCAGGCGGACCCGGCGAACGGGCGTATCGCCCTCGACGAGGTGGACACGGATATCGCCGAAGGGGCGGATATGGTGATGGTGAAGCCTGCGTTGCCGTATCTCGACATCGTCCGGGCGGTGCGCGAGCGGGTGAACGTGCCGGTGGCCGCATACAACGTGAGCGGCGAGTACAGCATGTTGATGGCGGCCGCGGAGCGCGGCTGGATCGACCGGGACCGGGCGATCGACGAAACGCTGACGTCGATCCGGCGGGCGGGGGCGGACATCGTGATCAGCTATCACGCACGCCAGTGGTGCGAACTGCGGTCGTGAGCCCGGACGTCAGGCTCGGCGGGCGACGGGGACAGGCGACGGCGCGTGTGTATGGACCACAGTGCGGCGGGCGGGGGCAGGGTCCTTACAGGCATGGAGGAATGCTCCATCGACGATGTCGGTGAGCCCACGGGCGCGCGCTTCGTGGCGGACGAAGGCCACGGAAGCGGAAACGGTGGCTTCGAAGCCGGGCCACTCGGCACAGCGGAGGACGCGGAGATGGCGGGACGACTCGTTCCACTCGACGACCAGACGGGCGTGGGAAGAGGGCCCCGCAGAGTAACGCGTATACCCGCCGAGGAACTCTTTCGTGAGATGGAGGCCCCTGCTGCCCGGGTCGATGCTGGAGCGTTGGAGACCTTCCCAGAGGTCCCCCAGCGCCAGCAGCAACCGGAAAGCGACATCTGATGTATCAGCGCGCACGGCAAACTCCCAAAAGATTCAACCTGGCCGTTCGGCGGGGGCTCCCGGGCCAAGGCGGATTCTACGAGTCCTGCTTGGCGACGCAACCGGCGCGAGTTATGTCGCGACACGAAGGGCCGCCGCGCGTTGACACGCCTCCAGCGCCGTCCATACGATCGTGCGTGTGAGCCCGCCCGACCAGACGACGACACGATTGGCCGAAGTGGGTCACCGCGTGACCGGGCCGCGCCGCGCGGTGATCGACGCGATCTCGGCGATTGAGGGCCCGTTCACGATAGAGGAGCTGAGTGCGGCGGCGCCGGGAGTGGGCCGGGCGACGGTGTTCCGCACGATGAAGTTGCTGCAGGAAGCCGACGTGGTCTGCCGGATGGTGCTGGAGGACGGCGGGGTGCGATATGAGCTATCCGGCGGCGCCCACCATCACCACCTCATCTGCAGCTCGTGTGGGGATATCGCCGAGTTTAGCGACCCGGAGCTGGACGCCCTGATCCAGCGGAACGCCCAGGG
>JBJXGC010000332.1:0-6753 GCA_046154545.1 Dehalococcoidia bacterium
GAGTCCAGGAACGGGTTCCCGAAGAGGTTTGCCCGGTCGTACTCCTGGAGCGTTGCCACCGCCCAGCTCCACGTTTGGTCGCCGCCGCGGCCAGTCGAAAAGGCCGCGCGCACGTGATCCAGGAACTGCTGGCTGGTCCATGGGCCTGCTGGCGTGTAGCCCCAGCCCTTCGACCATTCCGGGAACACCCGCCCGGCCGTACCCGTGAAGCGGCCGAGCAGCCAGCTCTCGAGCTCGGTGTAGAAATCGTTGCTGTTCGGCGTCCCCGGGATCGAAAGCACATCCAGCCAGAGCGCCACATCCCAGCCATTCGCCTGGGCCACCTCGTCGTACGTCAACGATGACAGTACCGGCGTCTGGGCGGTCATACCGGGCGCCACACCGATCGTGCTCGGGTCGTCCAGGCCCGTCACCCGGATCTCCAGCGGCGAGTTCACGGGGTATTGGCCCTTCGCCTGGTACTTGCTCACCAGGCCGGTGAAAGCGGTCGTGAACTCGCACACGGCCTGTTGCAGGTCGGCCTTCCGCAGCTGCACCGCATACCCGTTCGCCGTCACCTTGAGCGTCGAGTCCTGGACGTAGAGGAGGACATCCTTCGACGGGCCCCAGATGTCCCGCGACACCGGGTAGGCACCGGGGATGCCGAGGAAGTCCTTGCCGTCGAACCCGTTGTCGGTGGCGGTGAACATCATCTTGCCGAATTCGGGCGTCAGGCCCTTCAAACCGCCCTTCCCGAATGCGCCCTGGAGGAACGTTTGCAGCGCCGGGGCAAGGTTATCGGCGAACGGGTAGTTGTACGGGGCCGACACCTGGCGCGATCCGGATGGCAGTGTCGGCGCGCACTGCCACACGTGGAGCCACGGGTTCGTCGTGAACGGGAACCAGATGATCTCCACGCGCCCGAAGCGGTCTACGAAGTCCGCGAAGCTGTAGTCCGGCGGCGGAGATTGGGTCGATGCCACAAACAATGTGCTCGCGGGGAGGTTCGTGAAGCTCTGGCAGCGCAGGTTGTAGTTCGGCACGACCTCCAGCACCGCCTCTACGAGCAGCGCCCGCCCGAGGTGCGTGAGAAAGGCTTTGTCGTCGCCCTCGCCGCGCTGGAACGTACGCAACGTGTATTGCCCCGGCGTGGACGACTGCGGGTCCGTCACCACCGCCGTGAACGCCACCATCCGGTTGCTCATCGAGCCATAGCCCGAGGCCATGTCCTCCAGCCCGGGCGTGGGCACCGCCGTCCCATGGGCGTTGATCGCGAGCACTCCACCGACGGTCAGGTTCCCCGGCGCCGGTGTGTGCGGGAAGCTGTAGCCCGGTGCCGTTCCCGTGCCGCCGGGTTGTGCTTCGAGGAACGTAAGCACGTCGATCATGTTGGCGCCCGCCCCGGCGCGGACCATGGGCGGCCGGCCACCTGCAGCCGGGATGAACGCGAGCTGGTTGAGGCTCTTGGTCAGATCCACCAGGAGCACCGACGCGTTCGACATGCCCTGCGTCACAGTCAGGGGCGACCAGCCGTGCATGTCCCCGCGCGCCCGCACCCGGAAGCCGTGCCCCGCAGCCCAGTTACACACGTCCGCCACCTCCTGTGGCGTCCCTGGAGCGCACGTCCACAGGTTCGGCACCGTCAGGTCGCCCGCCCAGTCCGTAAACGGGTACCGGTTGAGCAGCACGTTCGCGGGGAAATCCGGGAGCGTCCCCGGGTTCGGCTGTCCCACCATCGTTACGCTATAGTCCTGGGTCGTACCCTGCACTTCGTAGGTTACAGTCTGTCCGTTCATCGCGAAGATGAAGTGGTCAGCGGATGCCACCGTCTTACCCAGTACGGCATCCACCAGGGGCCAAAACTCGAGGCCCTCACGGAACGCGCTCGTCCCGAGATCGATAACCTCCGTCTGGTTGATGGGATAGTTCCCCGTCCCCAGACTGTGAGCTCCAGCCGTCTCGGCAACGAACGACATCACGAACCCGGCGTGGTTCGTGCAGGCTACTTTTTGTGCGCTGATCATCGTGACTTCCCCACTCTTCTTCTGCATGCATGGCGCGTCGCGCCTGGTCAACTGCCGGCACAACGTCTGCAAGCTCGCACTCAAGATACCGGTAAAAGAGCGAGGCTGCCCGCGACGATAAAGGGCGCAAGGTCGTGGACCCGGCGTCGCGGGCAGCGATCGCTGGATGTCGCTGGCCTAGTTGATCAGCTTGATGCTGTAGTCCAGCGTGGTACCCCGCACTTCGTAGGTGGCCGTCTGGCCGTTCATGGCGAAGACGATGTGGTCAGGCGCGGACTGCGTCTTGCCGAGGATCGCATGCACTTCCGGCCAGAATTCGATCCCGGTCTTGAAGGGCGTCGCGCCAAGGTCGATGAGCCGGCTCTGGCCGATAGGGTAGTCACCGCTGCCGTTCGAGCTCCCGCCCGCACAGACGGCCTGGAACGACATCACGAAACCCGCGTCGTTGACGCAGGCAATGTTCTGAGCCTCAATCACGTGGTCTCTCCTTTGAGCCTGGTTCACTCCGGGACGTCCCTGCCGGACACCGGCGTGGTGACAATCGCGCGGATTGTCATGTGGTCGATTCTGCTTCTGACCCGGCCAGGGGCGGAATGCTAGGAGATACTATGAATGATGTCAAGTAACCATGTCGCGTCAGAAAGGAGGACCGTGCGCGCGCCTTCCCAGGTCAAAACGGGTCACTTCAGCCGTAAGGTGAGTCCAGGCAACCCACTCGCCGGCCCCCACATGGATCGCGCCAGCCGCTTCCCTGATACTGGCTGCATCCCCGCACACAAACAACGGAGCACAGCATGATCGTCGCCTTCGGCTCGGACCACGCCGGCTTCGAACTCAAACGGCACCTCCTTGAAACCTGCCGTTCCCTCGGCTACGAACCACTCGACCTCGGCACCTACGGCCCCGAGAGCGTCGATTACCCCGACTTCGCGGAAAAAGTCACCGCCGCCGTGCTCGCCGACGAGGCTGCGCTCGGCGTGCTCCTCTGCAGCAACGGCGTTGGCATCAGCATTACGGCCAATAAGGTGCCCGGCATCCGCTGTGCCCTCTGCCACACGAGTTGGGGCGCGGCGCGCGCCCGCCAACACGTGGACGCGAACATCCTCGCCCTCGGCGCCTGGGAGATCGGCCGCGCTGTCGCCGACGACATCCTCGCCGCCTTCCTCTCCAACGCCTTCGAAGGCGGCCGCCACGAGCGACGGGTCGCCAAGATCATGGACGTCGAGCGGCGCGGCATCGGCCGCACCCTGAGCACCGTATGAGCGAGCAGTCGATCGCGAAGAAGACCGTCCGGGACATCGCCGCCGCTGGCAAGCGTGTGCTCGTCCGGGCCGACCTCAACGTCCCCCTCGCCGCCGGGGCGATCACCGACGACACCCGCATCCAGGAGTCGCTGGCGACCATCCGCTACCTGATCGAGCAGGGCGCGTCGGTCGTCCTCTGTTCGCACCTTGGCCGGCCGAAGGGCATCGACCCGTCTCAGTCGCTCGCGCCGGTCGCCCGGCGGCTGAGCGAGCTCCTCGGCCAGGATGTCGGCTTCGCCCCGGACTGCGTTGGCCCGGAGGTCGAGCAACTTGCGGCGGACCTTCCGTCCGGTGGGGTGCTGCTCCTCGAAAACCTCCGCTTCCACGCCGCCGAAGAGCAGAACGGCCCGGAATTCGCCGCCCAACTCGCCCGCCTTGCTGACATCTTTGTGAACGACGCCTTCGGCGCCGCCCATCGTGCCCACGCTTCGACGGAGGGCGTCACACACCACCTCCCCGCGGTCGCGGGCCTGCTCATGGAGAAAGAGGTCCGCTACCTGAGCGCGCTCGTTGCGGACCCGCCCCGGCCCTTCGCGGCCGTCGTCGGCGGGGCGAAGGTGAGCAGCAAGATCGCGGCCATCGACCACCTCCTCCCCAAACTGGATATGCTCCTCCTCGGTGGCGGCATGGCGAACACCTTCCTCAAGGCCAAAGGCGTCGATACCCGCGCCTCGCTCGTCGAAGACGACCAGGTGGAGGTCGCGAAGCGGATTCTTAGCGCGGCTGAGAGCCGCGGTGTGGCCGTCCACCTGCCCGTCGATGTGGTCGCTGCCGACCGTTTCGCGGCTGACGCCGCCGTCGCCGCGACCGCGGCCGATGCCGTCCCGGCTGGCTACATGATCCTCGACATCGGCCCGCGGACGGTCGCAGCCTATGCCGAGGCCCTGCGCACCGCCGCGGCCGTAGTCTGGAATGGCCCGATGGGGGTGTTCGAGATGGCGCCGTTCGCCCGCGGCTCCTTCGCTATCGCCCGGGCGATCGCGGGGCTCAAGGCCACTACCGTGGTCGGCGGCGGCGAGACCGCGGCCGTCGTCGCCCAGCTCGGCCTTCAGGACCAGTTCACGCACGTCTCTACCGGAGGCGGTGCCTCCCTCGAGATGCTGGAGGGGCGTGAGCTCCCGGGCGTTGCCGCCCTTCAGGACCGATAGCCATGATCTTCGGCTTCCGGGGCATCCGCCCCTTTCAGATCCTCATGGCCCTTGTGGCCCTCGGCTGTGCGCTCGGTTCGACGCTCCTCCTGAAGCGCTTCACGGACGGCGGCTCGGTCGGGTACGTCATCGCCGCGGTGGTGCTCGGCCTGCTCTTCCTCTGGCTCTTCGGGGTGGCGCTGCGCGCCCCGACGTCGTTCGTCGCCGTTGCCCCTGAACGCACGCGCATCCGCTTCGCCGGCTTCGTCGATACGGTCATCGACAACCGGGACATTGCGGGCGTGCGGGTCGTCAAGCAGTCCTTCTTCATGGGCCTCGGCGTCCGTACTGATTTTCGCGGCACCGTCTCCCTCTCGAGCGCCTGGGGCGAAGTCGCCGAGATCACGTTGAACCGGCCGATCCGGATCTGGCTGGTGCCCCGCCTCGTGCCGCTCTTTGGCCGGAGGCTGCGGGTCAGCGTCCGCCACCCTGCAAAGCTCGTCGAGCGCTTCGGCGAGCCCCCCACGCAATCGTCGCCCTCGGCCGCCCGCCCTCGTAAGATGGCCTCCGCCGGCCGCAGGCGCCGCTAACAGCCGGGAGGACCCACGTGCGTACACCCTTCATCGCCGGGAACTGGAAGATGAACACGACGGAAGCGGAGGCGGTCGCGCTGGCGAGCGAGGTGGTGGCCGCGTCCGCCGGAGCGGCCTGCGACATCGCCCTCTGCGTCCCCTTCCCCCACCTTGGCCCCGTCCGTGACGCGCTGCGTGGGAGCCCGGTGGCCCTCGGCGCCCAGGACGTCTACTGGGAAGCGAAGGGCGCGTTCACCGGCGAGGTGAGTACGGCGATGCTGGCTGACTACTGCCGATACGTGATCATCGGCCATAGCGAGCGCCGCCAGTTCTTCGGCGATACCGATGAGTGGGTAAATCGCAAGCTGCGGGCCGTCCTCGCCTCGACCCTCGACCCGATCGTCTGCGTCGGCGAACTGCTCGAAGAGCGGCGCAGCGGCGCCACCATGACCGTGCTCCGTAGGCAGCTCCAGGCCGGCCTCGCCGGTATCGCGCTATCGTCGCGCGTCACCGTGGCCTACGAACCGGTCTGGGCTATCGGCACGGGCGAGACGGCGTCGCCCGAGCAGGCGCAGGAGGCCTGCGCCTACATCCGGGGCCAGCTCCGCGAACTCGGCGGCGCGGTCGCGGACGAGATCCGCATCCAGTACGGCGGCAGCGTGAACCCCGAGAACGCGGCTACCCTCCTCTCCCAGCCGGACATCGACGGCGCCCTGGTCGGCGGCGCCTCCCTCAAGGCAGACCAGTTCGCCGCGATCATCGCCGCGGCCAGCGCGTAATCGAACTCAGAACTCAGAAACTCAGAACTCAGAACTCAGAACTCAGAACTCGGAACTCGGAACTCGGAACTTAGTAGTATGCTCCGCCGCCTTGTCGCCATCGTCGGTCCCACCGCCTCGGGCAAGTCAGCCATCGCCCTCGAACTGGCGGCTCGTCTCGGTGGCGAGGTCCTGAATGCGGATAGCCGCCAGGTCTACCGGGGGATGGACATTGGCACCGCCAAGCCAGCGGCCGAAGACCGTCGCCGCGTCCGTCACCACCTCTACGACATCTGCGACCCCGCCGAGACCTACAGCCTCGCCCTCTACCAGCAGCACGCCCGCGCCGCCCTCGAAGAGATCTGGGCCCGCGATGCGTTCGCCTGGCTGGTGGGCGGCACGGGCCAGTACGCCTGGGCAATGCTCGAGGCCTGGACCGTCCCCGAAGTCCCGCCGGATGCCGGCCTGCGTGCGGCACTGGCGGCCGTCGCCGAGGAGCAGGGGCCGGGAGCACTCCACGCCCGGCTCGCTGGTATCGACCCGCTCGCGGCTGAGAGACTCGACGCACGCAACGTCCGGCGCGTGATACGCGCCATCGAAGTCTTCGAGCGGACGGGCACGCCGATCAGCACCTGGCAGACCAAGGGCAGCCCGGACTTCGAGTTCCTCCTCTTCGGCATCGACGTCCCGCTCGCCGAGCTGGACCTGCGCATCGACCGCCGGGTGGAGGAGATGTTCGCCGCTGGCTTCGTCGATGAGGTGCGCTCCCTGCTCGACCGGGGCGTCTCGCCGGGTGCGCCCGCGATGAGTTCGATCGGCTACGGGGAGGTAGCGCGCCACCTCGCGGGCGAACTTTCGCTGCAAGAGGCCCTCGAGGCGACCCAACGCGCGACCCGCCGCTTCGCCCGCCGCCAGGCCCAGTGGTTCCGCAAGGACGACAAGCGCATCACCTGGGTCCAGGACGCGGATGATATCGATCTCCGGGCGAA
>JBJXGC010000346.1:0-4659 GCA_046154545.1 Dehalococcoidia bacterium
GGTCGAATCCGAAGTTCGCTTCCGAGTCCATCGATACCGCCCCTCGAGATGTGTGAAGTTCCCGCCGTCTGCCCGCGACGGGCGGGGATCGCCGGCGAATTGTAGGGCACGGGCTCGACCGGGGCACGGCGGACGCTGCGCTCCGCATGCCGCGTCGTATCCGGCCATTTTGCATCTCTCGCCCTGGCCGCGGGCCACACGTCCCTCCACCCAAAACGCCGCCGGGGCGCCGTGCGCGGCGTGCCAGAGGCGCGCGCGTAAGCAAGCGCTGCGACGGTGCCCGTGGCCCGGCCTGCCGAGCGGCGCACTTGGACGAATCGCGGGTTCAAGCGCGTAACACTCCCTCACGGTCGTGGCTCCGAGGGACGCCGGGGGTGTCTGACCCGGCAGCCTCGCGCGCACCGCCCTTAACGATATCCTGCCCTTATGACCAGCGAGGCCCCGCCCGCCCATAAAACCGCCGAGGCGTTCCTCGACGCCTACCTGCGGGAGCTGGCCGCCGCCGGAAACCGTTCGAAATACACCATCCGGAACTATCGCTCCGATATCGGCCACTTCCTCGCCTGGCTCCGGGAAGAGCGCCTTGACCCGCTTCAGACCACGCGCCAGGAGTTCCGCCGCTACATGGGTGGCCTCCGGGAGAGCGGCATGGCCGCGGCCTCGGTCACGCGCCGGACGAGCACGGTGCACGGTTTCTACCGCTACCTCCTGCGCGAGGAGGCGACGCCGAAGGACCTCCTCTACGGCGTGGCGCTGCCGAAGAAACCGAAGCGCCTGCCGAAGGTCCTCGACCCCGCGACCATCGCCGCGCTCCTCGCGGCGCCCGACCCCACAACGCCGGCCGGCCTCCGGGACCGCGCCATGCTGGAGCTCCTCTATGGCGGCGGGCTTCGGATTAGCGAACTCGCCGCCCTCGACGAGGGCGACATCGACCGCGAGGAGGGCGCTGCCATCGTCCACGGTAAGGGGGCGAAGGAGCGCCTCGCCCTCTTCGGCGAGCCTGCGATGACCGCCCTCGAAGAGTACCTCCGGGCCGGGCGGCCTCAACTCGCGCGGCGTCCGGAGAAGGCCCTCTTCCTGAACCGCTCCGGCGGGCGCCTTGGCGTCCGTTCCATCCAGACCGCCATCAAGCAGGCCGCCTTGAAGGCCGGGATCGCCCTGGACGTCTGGCCCCACCTCCTCCGCCACTCCTTCGCGACCCATCTGCTCGATGGCGGCGCCGACCTCCGCATCGTCCAGGACCTGCTTGGCCACAGTTCGGCAAACACCACCCAGATCTACACGCACGTCAGCCAGGCGCGCCAGGCCGAGGTCACGGGCAAGGCCTGGGAGGCGCTCGCGGATCAGGCTCTTCAGCAGCGGCGGCGGCCCCGGGCCGGATAGGAACGTCGAATCGGCCGTATCAGCCGGACGGTCGCCCGGGGGCGTTTTGATCTGGTACGATTACACAACGTTTACGTGAGAGTGAGAGTTCGTCTGTGACCCACGGTGGCGCCTTCCAGCGGACCTTCCGTACCGTCATCGAAAATCCGGAGTACCGGACCCTCTGGTTCGGGAACGTCTTCTCGTTCCTCGGTATGCAGATGCAGGTTATCGCTCGCGGCTACCTGGCCTACGACCTCACCCACAAGAACAGCGCTCTCGGCGGCGTCATGCTCGCCTTTGGCGTCCCCCAACTCGTGCTCTCACTCTGGGGAGGGGTGATCGCCGACCGCCTGCCCAAGCGCCATGTCCTGATGGTCTGCCAGGTGATCGTCGGCCTGAACTCCGCCTGGCTGGCCACCATGATCGCCACCGGGATGGTCGAGTACTGGATGCTCCTGCTCTCCGGGGTCATCCAGGGGGCAGGCTTCTCCTTCATCGGCCCCGCCCGCCAGGCCTTCATCAGCGACCTCGTCACCCGGGACCAGCTCCCCAACGCCGTCGTCCTGCAGCAGCTCTCGATGAATAGCACGCGCGTCATCGGCCCCTCGCTGGCCGGTGTCTTCATCGCCGTCCACTTCATCGGCACGGCTGGTGTCTACTACATCACCACCGCCGGTTTCATCGCCGCCACGCTCATGATGTTCCGCCTGCCAAAGGGCGAACCGAAGCCGCGGGCCAATCGCCCGTCGGCGGCGACCGACCTCGTCGATGGCCTCAAGTACATCGCCGCCCGGCCGAACGTCGGCCTCCTCATCCTCTCGTCGTTCGCCATCGTCATGGTTGGCTTCCCCTACCAGTCCTTCCTGCCATCCGTCGCCAAGAGCGTCTACGGGGTCGGTTCCGGCGGGCTGGGCCTCCTCTCGACGGTGGGCGCGGTCGGCGCGGTAGTCGCGACTGTGCTTGTCGCCTCCATGAATGCGAAGACCAGCGCCTACTGGCAGCCGCTCGCCGCGCTCGCCTTCGGCGGCGCCCTCATCGGCCTGGGCGCGGCGTCGAGCTTCCCGGTCGGGCTCCTCGCCATGGTCTTCGTCGGCGCTCTCGCCGCCGCCTTCCAGTCCCTGAACAACTCGCTCGTGATGTCCATGACAGACGCGGAGTATCACGGCCGCGTCCAGTCGATGAACATGCTCAGTTGGAGTCTGTTTGGCCTCGCCTCGCTCCCGCTCGGCTTCCTCGCCGATGCCGTCGGCATCCGCGAGACACTCGTCATCATGGGCGCCTTCTGCATCGTCGCCATCCTCCTCATTGAGGCCTTGCGGCGGGCAACGGTCGGCACGCGGGCACGGGCGGTCGCCCGTGTAACCGCCGAACGCGCCGAAGCAGCCGGCGGCCAGTAGCCCACAGCCCGGTGCGGCGTCTGGTAATCTGGGCACGAGGCAGAGAGATGGGCTCACCCTTCCCCGGCATGGACCCCTACATCGAAGGCTGGATCTGGCCCGACTTCCACCATCGGCTGGCCTCGGCCCTCTCCGACCAACTCGCCCGTGTCATCCCGCAGCAGTACACGGTGCTCATCGAAACCCGTCTGGTCGAGGACGACCACCCCGAGGAGGAACTCGGGATCATGTACCCCGACATCCATGTGCGCGCTGAAGGCACCTTCGAATCGCCCCTCTTCGATTCCGGTGTTGCGACGATCACGGCACCGCTCACCCTGCCGCTCCTTGCGCCAACGACGGTGCGCATCCCCAGCGTCCGCATCCGCCTTCGCGGCAGCCGGACGCTCGTCACCTCGATCGAGATTATCTCGCCGGTGAACAAGCGCGGCGCCGGCCTTTCGAAGTTCCGGGACAAGTGGCGGCAGCGCCATCGCAGCGGCGTCCACCTCGTGGACATCGACCTCGTGCGCCGGGGGCGGCGGATCTTCGAGCACGTCGAGCTCGCGGGCTCGCCCTACCTCGTCACCGTGACGCGCGCGGGCGTCCCCGCATCTGATGCCTGGCCCATCGGACTGCGCGAACCCCTCCCCCGCATCCCCCTCCCCCTCCTCGCCGACGACCCCGACGCGGTCATCGACCTCCAGCAGGCGCTCGAGTACATCCAGGAGATGGGCCGCTACGCCGGCAGCCTCGACTACGCCGAACCGCCACCCCCGCCGCCGCTCACCGCCGAGGACGCCGCCTGGGCCCAGGAGCGCCTCGCCGCCTGGCAGGCCGCCCGGAACGAGGCCTGATCGATGCCCGACGCCGCCACCGTCCTGCTGGTCCACGGCCCCAACCTGAACCTCCTCGGGGAGCGCAAGCCCGAGGTCTACGGCACGACGACGCTACTCGACATCGAAGCGCAGGTCGCCGCTGCCGCCAACGCCCGCGGCGCCGCCGTCCTCTGTTACCAGAGCAACCACGAGGGCGCGCTCATCGACTTCCTCCACGAACACCGCCGCTTCGCCGACGGGGTGGTCCTGAACGCCGGCGCCTTCACCCACACCTCCGTCGCCCTCCGCGACGCGATCGAAGCGATCCAGCTTCCCGTGGTCGAAGTCCACATCTCGAACACGCACGCCCGCGAAGGCTTCCGCCACATCTCGCTCATCGCCCCGGTCTGCCTCGGGCAGGTGTCTGGTCTCGGCCGCGAGGGCTACACGGCCGCCGTGGACCTCCTCCTCGACCACCTCGAAGCGGCGGATAGCCGCGCGTCATAGCCGCGACCGTCAGGTCGCAGATCTCGGCCACGAACACCCGCGGCACGCATGAGTACCAGCGGCACCGCGACCGTAAGGTCGCGGCGTTGTGGGTACTCGCAGAAGTCAACCGCTGTCTTCGCGTCTCCCCTGGGCGAGCGGTAGGATGCGTCCATGACCTCAACGCCGCTGAGCCGGCTCGAACGCATCCGCGCCGCCCTCGCCGAGGAGAAACTCGACGCCATCTACATCTCAGGCCCGGTTGACGATGTCTACGGCCGCCACTCCCAGAACCGCTTCTACGCCTCCGGCTTCAGCGGTTCGTCCGGCATCGCCCTCATCACCCGCGACCGGGCGATCCTGGCCGCCGACTTCCGCTACCTCGAACAGGCCGAGCGCCAGTCCGCCCCCCGCGGCTTCGAGGTTTGGAAGAGCGAAGGCAAGCACGCGAAGTGGGTCGGCGACCTCATCCGCCACGCCGACCTCTGCGGCAAGAAGATCGGCGTCTCCCGCTCGGACATGACGATCGGCTCCTTCGAGGCGCTCCAGAAGGCCGTGGGCGACATGCCCTGGGGCCTTCGCCCTGAGGTCGGGACGGCCTCGCCCATCATCGA
>JBJXGC010000006.1:0-30634 GCA_046154545.1 Dehalococcoidia bacterium
CGGTGAGGCGCGACCAGGAGTAGGCGGCGTGGGCAGCCTCGAGCCGCCTGGGGCTCTGGTCGGCGATCATCGCGAGCTGGGCGTCCGGGTGCGCGGCGAAGTTGCGGGCGAGGTTCGGCCCCCAGTACCCGTAGCCGATGAGGCCGACCGCGAGCGGGGCAGCCGGGCGTGCGTGGAGAGGGGGATCGATCAGGGCCGGGGCAAGAGTAGCCATGGCGCGATACTCGTGGAGTTCGGTTTAGTTGAAGTCGAGTGGATGTTCGGTGACCCCAATTGGGAAGCTCAACGGCGGTGGGACAGCTTCGCTGGTACCGCCTGGGCACGGGTCACCCGGCGGGCGCGGCCAACCTGCCACCATCGCTCAACGGACGCGCAACGCAAACTCCGTAGGGTTGGGTGCAATGACTCAAGAACTGATCAGCGCCATCATCTGCACGCGCAACCGGACGGACATGATCGCCCGGGCGGTCGGAAGCGTCCTTGCCAACGACGACGGCAACTTCGACCTGACGATCATCGACCAGAGCGACGACGAACAGGCGACCCGGAGTGCCCTCGGCGATCTGGCGACCGACCCCCGTCTGCGGTATGTCCACACCACGAAGGTGGGCCTTTCAGCCGCGTACAACGCCGCCATCGCAGCGAGCAGTGGCCCGCTCCTGGCCTTCACCGACGACGACTGTTCGGTACCGGTGGACTGGTTGGGGTCGATACGCCACGAATTCGAAATCGAACCGACAGCCGACCTTATCTACGGCCAGGTCCTGGTCCCGGAGGAGCTCCGCGACGCGCCCGGGTATGTGCCAGCGCTGCCGATCGCGAAGCGGCGGCTGATGTCGCGCAAGGAAGGCTTCGAGATCTACGGAATGGGAGCGAACTTCGCGGCCCGCCGGCGCCTGTTCAAGGCCATCGGTGGCTTCGACGAGATGCTCGGCGGTGGTGGACCCCTGCGGTCCTCCCAGGACTTCGACCTGGAGTACCGCGCCTACCGCGCGAACCGCGTCAAGCTCCTCGCGCCGGCCGTCTGGCTATTCCACTACGGCCTTCGGACGGACGAGCAGTGGCCCAGCACGGCCATCGCATACGGCGTCGGCGACGGTGCGTTCTACATGAAACATGTCCGCTGCGGCGACTTCTACGCCGCGCAACTTTTCGCCCGGAAGACGGTACGGGAATCCTTGAAAGTGGCGCGTAACTGGGCGCTACGGCGGCCGCGGTCGGCCGAATATGCGCGTGGCCTCTTCACTGGCGGCCGCCGCAGCCTTTCCTACCGCGTTGATCGCCAGCATCGTATGTACGTCGGCGCTTAGCGATGGCCAAGTACGATGTCCTCGTCGTCGGCGCCGGCTTCGCCGGGAGCGTCCTGGCCGAGCGCCTCGCCGCTGGCTCCGGTAAGCGCGTCCTGCTTATCGACCGGCGCCCGCACCTGGGCGGGAACGCCTACGACCACGAAGACGAGTCCGGGATACTCATCCACAAGTACGGACCCCACATCTTCCACACGAACTCTGACCAGGTGTTCGCCTACCTCTCCCGGTTCACGGACTGGCGCGGCTACGAGCATCGCGTCCTCGCCTCGGTGGACGGCAAACTCGTCCCGCTCCCGATCAACCTCGATACGATTCGGATGCTCTACGGAGCCGACCTCCAGCCCGAGGAAATGGAGTGCTTCCTGGCCGCCCGGCGCGAGCCGGTGGAGCACGTCCGCACGTCTGAGGACGTGGTGGTCAGCAAGATCGGCCGGGAACTCTACGAGAAGTTCTTCCAGGGCTACACCCGCAAGCAATGGGGCCTCGACCCGTCCGAACTGGACGCGAGCGTCGCCGCCCGAATTCCCACGCGGACGAACCACGATGACCGCTACTTCACGGACAAGCACCAGGCGATGCCCGCCCAAGGCTACACGGCCATGTTCCAGAACATGGTGAAGCATCCGCTTATCGATGTCGCCCTGGAAACCGACTACGCCGACGTGGACGCCAGTCATTATGACGAGTTGGTCTATACCGGCACGGTCGATTCCTTCTTCGACTACCGCTATGGCCGCCTCCCCTACCGCTCCTTGCGCTTCGAATTCGAACATCACAAGACGCCGGTGTATCAGCCCACAGGGACCGTGAACTACCCGAACGAGTTCGACTACACGAGGGTGACGGAGTTCAAGCATCTGACCGGCCAGGAGTCGGATTCGACAACGATCTGTTTCGAATACCCGGGTGCTGAGGGCGACCCGTACTACCCGATCCCGCGGCCCGCGAACGCCGCCCTGTACGACCAGTACCGGGCCCTCGCCGACGCGACCGAGAACGTGCACTTCGTGGGCCGGCTGGCGACCTATAAGTACTACAACATGGACCAGGTCGTCGCCCAGGCCCTGACGACCTACCGTCAGATGACGGGCGCGCCGCAGGCTGAATGACCGGCCGTTCCCGGCGGGCCGGTCGGCAGTCCGGACCGGTTGATGACGGTCCGTGGCCGCACTTCAGCGCCACCTGGCACCCGCGACGCGGCAGCCTCGCCTCAACCCGGGGTCTACCCGCGCTCCACTGAAGCCTGTCACTCTGAGACCGTGCCTCCTTCTCGCGCACGCCACAGCCTCGGTTCCAACCTCATCTCAATGCTCTCCGGCCAGGTCCTCACGTGGGTGATCACGGCGGGCTCGCTGGCTATCGCCTCCCGCTACCTCGGAGCGGGCGGCTTCGGCGTCATAAGCCTCGCGGCGACGTTCGCAGCGCTTGGGGCGACCATCGCGGGCCTCGGGATGACGACGCCCATCACCCGGGACGTGGCCCGGAAACCGGCGGAGTGCGAAGCGCTCGTCTCGACAGCCCTCTGGCTGAGTGTCGCCCTTGGCCTCGTCGCGGCCGTCGTTGGGACGTTCGTCGCGGCCGTCGCGGGGTATGCGCGAGAGACTCAGGTTGCCATTGCCCTTTCCTGCGTGGCCATCCCGTTCGTCCTTGCCAGCGGTGTAGTCCTGGCAACCATCCAGGGGATGGAGGTGATGCGCCACGCTGCCATCCTCGACGTCGTTTCCAAGCTGGCGAATATGGGCATCCTCGTCCTCGTCCTCGTGGTCCTCGGGGGCGGCATCCAGGATCTGATGATGGCGGCGCTTGTCCTCGCCGCCGTCACGTTCGCGGTGCAAATGGTCTACCTGCGGCGCGTCTTGCACATCGGCGTCCGCCTCCAGGTGACGCGGGCCGGGGCGAAGAACCTCATCTCGCTCTCGGTGCCGTTCTTCCTCATTAGCGTGTTCCTCGTGCTCTACGGCTCGGTCGACGTCGTCGTCCTCTCGAAGCTGGGGGACGACCGTGACATCGGTCTCTTCACGGCACCCCAACGGCTGTTCGGGACGATGCTCTTCGTGCCCGTGGCGATGATGGCTGTCCTCTTCCCCCGGATGTCGGCGCTTTCCGGCGATGTTGAGCGGCTGGTCCGCGTCGCGTCCGTGGCGATGCAAGCGACCGTCGTGCTGGGGATTGCGATGACTATCGTCGCCGTCGGGTTCAGGGACGAGACGCTCGGGCACTTCCTCGGCGACGACTTCATCGAGGCCGGCGCCGTGCTGGCCATGCTTTCGCTGGCGCTCACGCCCATGACGATGTCCATCGTCGCCAGCCGCGTCCTCTTTGCAGCCAACCGCCAGCGGGCCATGGTCGCCATCAGCGCCTGCGCCTTCATCGCGAAGATCGGCCTCTCCCTGGTGCTCATCCCGTTCTTCATCGACCGCTTTGACCACGCCGCCCTCGGCGCCGCCGTCGGGCAGGTCATATCGGAAGGCGCCATGGCCATCGCCATCCTCGCGTTCATGCCGAGGGGGTGGTTCACCCGCAGCGAAGCCATTTTCTACGCCAAAGTGGCCGCGGCTACAGGCGTCGCTGCCCTGGTCGTCTTCGCCATGTGGGATAGCCGGCCCCTCGTCGCAAGCCTCCTTGCGCTCGCCGCCTATGCCGGTGTCGCCACGCTGCTCCGGCTCTACGTCCCGAGTCAGCTACTCGAACTGGTCCGCAAGTCGCTCCGGCGCGGCGATCCCCTGGGGACCGTCACACCGGTGTAGCCCAACCGTCTCAGGCCGGAACTGACGACGTGCGGCCGCAGAGGTGACCGCGCACGGTGTTTGCCGCGGACCCGTGAATCGTATGAGATCTTGGTCACTTATTCTTGACCGATTAACCGTTTCTCCACTCGCACTCCACACGGTGACAGGATACTCACGGGCAATGCCAGAAGCGGCCACGACCCATCACTCGTTGCGTTCCATTGTATATCGCGGCGTTGATGTTGGCTGGCGGCGGAGAGCCATTGCAGCAGTTGGGCGGATGTGATTGGGGGGAACCTTGACACCAGACTTGAGCATCGTCGTGACGCCGCGCGAACGGCTCTCGGGCCTCCAGAAGTGCCTCCGCTCGCTCAAGGCGGCCGCTGACTGCGACACCGAATTCATCGTCATTAACCAGGGGTACACCAGGGCCGACCTGGCGCGTGCCGCCCGGGTGGTCGCGCCGGCCGAGCTCCGCGTGATCGGCGACGGGAGCTTCCTTTCGGAAGGAGCCGCCCGGAACCTTGGCCTGGAGGCGGCACGCGCTCCCACCTGGGTCCTGTTGGTCGATGGCGAGGTGACAGTCGCGGCGGACGTCATCGAGAAGCTACGGCGAGGGGCTGACCAGTCCGGTGCTGCCGTCGTCGTGCCGCTCATCCTCGAACGGCCCGGCGTCATCCACAGCTCCGGCGGCGAACTCGTTATCCCTGACAGCCCCTCAGGTGAGATCACCTACCGGGGCGACTACATGGACCAGGATTGTTCGCGTGCCTTCGCCCTCGACCGGACCGAGCTAGGGATGGTGGAGACCCACATCATGCTGATCGACAAATCCCTGCTCGGGACCGCACCGTTCGCTCAGGATCATATCCACCTGTTCCACTTCGATTTCTCGCTCACCTGTCAGAAGAACGGCTGGCTGATGGTCCGGGAGCCTTCCGCGCTGGCGCTCTTCAACCAGCCGCCGCCCCTGAGCTGGCGCGACTACGAGTTCTACTCCCAGCGATGGAACAAGACCCGCTTCGAAGAAGACTCTGCCCGCTTCGTTGAGAAATGGGGCTACACCTGCCGCGGACGGGAGCTTGAAGCGTTCGAGCAGTTCGCCCTGCGCATGTCGATCTTTCCTGGCCGGCTCCGCAACCGCCTCACCCAACCGCTGAGCAACGCGGTCGTCGCCGGGCGTAAAGGCGCTGGCGGCCTCCTGCGGGCCCGCCGGCTACGGCACGAGGGCGGGCGCCTGACGCTCACGCCGTCCGGGGGCTCGGCACGTTGAGCACTGCGCAGGCAGCGTGGGGGGGACCGCCTGGCGTCGCCGTCATCATCGCCACCAGGGGCAGGACGGAGGCGCTCCGGCGGGCCGTGCAGTCCGTGCTGGAGAACACCTACGCGCCCTACCGGGTCTACATCATCGACCAGACTCCGGGTTGTGAGCCCGCGTTCGCGCCGGGCGAACTGGCCGCTGACCGCGTCACGTACGTCCGGACGGAATGGAGCGGCAAGAGCCGGGCGGTCAACCATGCGCTGGCGATCTCGGCGGAGCCGATCATCGCCTTCACGGATGACGACTGCACCGTACCGCCCGATTGGCTCGAAAAAGGCGTGGCCGCCCTCCGATCAGCGCCCTCGGCCGGCATCCTCTTCGGCACATTCCGCGCTACCGCCCATAACCCGGCGCGGGAATTCGTGCCCGAGTTCGTGCCATCGCGCCGCCGTCTCTCGACTCAAGCCTGGAAGATGAAGGGCACGCTTGGCTACGGCGGCAATATGTTCGCGACCCGTGAGGCGCTCGCCGCCCTTGGCGGCTTCGACGAGGAACTCGGGCCGGGGGGCCGGTTCCGGACGGGCGAAGACACCGAACTCACCTATCGGGCACTGCGCAGGGGCGTTGCCGTCCTCCAGGACCCCGCGGTGGAAGCGACCCACTTCGGCGGCCGCCCGCTCGCCGATGGGTCGGCGAGCCAGTGGGTCGGTGACGCCTACTTCGCGCTCGGCGCCAGTTACGGGAAGCACCTCCGCCGTGGGGATGGGCTGGCGGGCCTGGTGCTCCTCCGCGAGTTCCAGCTGGCTATCTCGATCATGACCAGGAACGTGCTCCGCGGGCGTGTCCGTGAATCAGGGGCACGCCGCGTCCTCGGCATTATCCAGGGGGCGTGGGTCGGGTTTACGTCGAGCCGTCTGCCGGTGCCGGGCGCCGGGACGGCCGGCGCGAGCAGCCGCGTCCGGGGGAGGGTTGCACATGCACCAGAGCACCGCTGAAGCCGGCCTGTCGCTACCGGTTGTCGTGATCCTCGCCACGCGCGGACGTCCGGAGGCGCTGCGGCTGGCCGTGCGTTCCATCCTCGCCAACACGTATCCGAACTTCCGATTGGTCATCATCGACCAGACCCCTGGAGACGAACCGCCCTTCGCGCCGGGCGAACTGCCCGAAGGAAAGGTGACCTACATCCGCACCCTCTGGTCGGGGAAGAGCCGGGCCATCAACCACGCGCTCACCCTCGGCGACGAGCCGATTGTCGCCTTCACCGACGATGACTGCACCGTCCCACCCGATTGGCTGGCGAAAGGGGCGGCGGCGCTGGCCGCGGAACCGTCGGCTGGCCTCCTCTTCGGTTCCTTCACCGCTGCCGCTCACAACCCGGGGAAAGAGTTCATCCCGGAGTTCCGGCCCGCGTCGCGGCGCGTGGCGAGAGGGGCCATGTCGCTCTGGAACGGCATCCTCGGTTACGGTGGCAACCTCTTCGCCCGGCGCGACGCGCTCGCCGCCGTTGGCGGGTTCGACGAGGAGCTCGGACCTGGCGGCCGCTTCCGGACGGGTGAGGACCTCGAGATCACCTTCCGGACGCTCTGTAACGGCTTCCCGGTCGTGCAGGACCCGGACGTCGAAGCCACCCACCACGGCGGCCGGTCACTGGCCGGCGGCGCCGCCCGTGCCTGTATCAATGACGCCTACTACTCCATCGGCGCCGGCTACGGGAAGCATGTCCGGGCCGGTAGCGGCAGGGCCGCACTGCTCTTCGCCCGCGAGGTCGAACTCGCCGCCCTTGTCGTCGTCCGAAACGTGCTGCGCGGCCGCCTGCGGGCGATCGGGGCCAGGGGCCTGCTTGGCCTCGTCCAGGGCGCACGGGCCGGGTTCTGGGATAGCACGGTGCCTGCCCGCCGCGCGCACGCGGCCGTGACGGCTCGCCTCTCGCCGCGTCCGGGCATCCGACCCGAACCCGCGATCGGCCCCCACCTCCCGCTGTCGGAGCCCGGCTCCGTCAGCGTCGCCATCTGTACGAAGGAGCGCCCACGGGTACTGCGGCACGCCATCGCCAGCGTCCTCCGTTCGGACGCGCCGTTCGGCTCGCTTCTCGTCGTCGACCAGAGCGCCACCCCGCAGACCGAACGCGTCGTCCGCCGCTTTGCCCGGGTGGACGGGCGTGTCCTCTACCGCAAGCGTCCCGCCGAGGGCGTCTCCACCGCCCGGAATTTCGCGCTCGGAGCCTGTGACACGGAGTTCATCCTCTTCACCGACGATGACTGCCGAGTGGGCGCGGACTGGGTCGGGCATATGAGCGATGCGCTGCGAGGGGACGCGTCGGCGGCTCTCGCTTTCGGGCAGGTCGTCCCCGCGGCCTGCGACCCTCGCGAAGGCTTCATCGTTGGCTACCGCGTCATGCGCCGCCGCCGCCTCACGGGGCGGCGGTCTAAGCTCCTCGATGGCGGCATCGGTGCGAACATGGCCGTGCGGCGCTCAACCATCATCGCGCTCGGCGGCTTTGACCGTTACCTTGGGCCCGGCGCGGAATTCAGGGCGTGCGAGGACGGTGACCTCAGCTATCGCGCGCTCAAGCACGGCGGAGCCGTGCTGCATGTGCCCGAGAGCGTGGTAACCCACTACGGCTTGCGCACCTGGCGTGAGGGCACTGGCCTTGTCCGCGACACCTTCGTAGCCGTGGGCGCCGCCTACTTCAAGCACGTCCGTGCCGGCGACCCCATCGGCCTCCTGTTGCTCCTGCAGCAATTTGGCTTCGCCCTTCGGGAGTGTGGCAGCCAGGCCGTCCAGGGCAAGCGGCCATTGGGCATGGGCCGGTTGCTCGCGCTCGGCCTGGGCATCTGGCGCAGCTTCGAACTGCCGGTCGACCGCCGGACGGCGCTGTACCGCCGGCCAGAGCCCGCCGCGGCAGCCGCGGCCAGCCCCGAACCCATCCGGACACTTTCCGTTCACCGCACCTCGACAGCGAACCGTCATACTGGCGCTGAGGGCCGAAGTCCGCTGCTGCGGCCGGGGGAAGATGGCGATGTTGAGCACCCGTTCGAGCACGAAGTCGAAACGCGTCGAAAAGCCGTGGGGCCATGAGCTCCACTGGGCCCGCACCGAGCACTACTGCGCGAAGGTGCTCTTCGTCCGGGCGGGTTGCCGCCTCTCGCTTCAATACCACGACCAGAAGGTCGAGTCCCAGATGCTCCTGAACGGCAAGGCCAGTCTCGAACTCGAGCAGCCAGGTGGCGAGATCGCCGTCATCGACATGGAGCCGGGCGAGGGCTACACGATCCGCCCATTCCAGCGGCACCGGCTCGTAGCCGTCGAGGACTCCAACATCCTCGAGGTTTCAACGCCCGAGTGCGGTACCACCGTCCGCCTCGAAGACGATTACGGCCGCGGTGACGAGACCGAACGGTCGCGGTTAGATGACGTCCCGGTCGCCTGAGACGGCGCGGGCCACCTGAGGTTCACGTGGTCGATATCCTGAACGGCTCCGCTTTCCGAGTCGCACTCTACTTTGTCGCGGCGTGCTGCTGTGTGGTCGCCGCGGGGCGCAACTCCGCACCCGGGACGCCCCGTCCACCCGCCGTTTATGCGTGGTGGACCTTCGCCGCCGGCCTGGTCCTGCTCGGCCTTCTCCGTGAACTCGACGGAGGCGCCTGGATCACCGACCGCCTTCGGGAAGCCGCCCGCACGGAAGGGTGGTACCGCGAGCGGCGCCCGGTCCAGCGCGACCTCATTTTGGAGCTGACCGTCGCTGCCGCGTTCGGCCTGATTTCTCTGGTGGCCTTCAGCCGTGGCTGGCTGCGGTCAGTCATGCCGGCCTTCGTCGTCTTCTCTGGACTCTACTGGTTCGCGGCGGTGCGGCTCGTGTCGCTCCACTCCGTCGATGCGCTGCTATACAACCGTACGTTCGAGGGCCTGCGGCTGGTGACGGTCGTCGAGCTGGCCGGCACGCTCACGCTGTCCTTGCTCGCCCTCCGCGTGACCCCCAGGCGACCGCTCGCGAGTCAGGCGGCGCCGGGCACGCCACAGCCTTGACGCGCCCGGCCTGGCACACGGCCCACCCCCAGTCGTTGGCACAGCGCCGGGCAAACCGTTAGCCTCGTTGGGGACAACGTTCGACGCCAGCGGAGGTAGCGATATGGCAGCGGAGCACGCGGACATTCAATCGGAACCACTCGGATTCTCAGTTACCTCACTTGACCCGGCATTCCGGGAGAACCCCCACGAAATGCTCGACCGCCTGCGCGAGACATCGCCCGTGGTCCAGGACACGGTGCTTGGGCGCGTCATCCTGACGCGCGCCGCCGACGTTGAGGCGGTCCTCCGCGACCGGGACCTCTTCGTGGACCCGCGCAAGGCACCCGAGGGGTCGTTCATGCGCATGCTCGCCAGCCGCCGCGACGACCGCGGCGGCTCCCCGAGCATGCTTTTTCTCGATCCCCCCGACCACGACCGTCTGCGCGGCCTCGTGAACAAGGCGTTCACACCGAAAGCGGTCGATCGCATGGCCCCCCGCATCCAGGACATCACCGACAGCCTGCTCGACGGCCTCGAAGGGCGCGCCGAGTTCGACCTCATCGGCGACTTCAGCGCGCCCCTGCCGACGATCGTGATCGCCGAGATGCTGGGCATCGATCCGGGCGACCAGGCCCGCTTTAAGGCGTGGTCAGATGCGATCGTGCAGGGGTTTAACCCGTTCGCCAGCGCAGAAGAACGGGCCCAGATCGAACAGGCCGGAAACGAGATGAACGCCTACCTGCGCGAGGCCGTCGAAGTACGCCGGGCTGACCGCCGGGACGACCTTATCAGCGCCATGGTCGAGGCCGAAGAGGACGGCGAGCAGATGACCGACGAGGAGATCGTGACGATGGTCGGCCTCCTCCTCGCCGCCGGGAACCTCACGACCACCGACCTCATCGGCAACGGCGTCTACGCCTTCATGACCAACCGGGACCAGTGGGAGAAGCTGGGCGACCAGCCCGAACTGCTCCACAACGCTATCGAAGAGATGTTGCGCTTCGACCCGCCGGTCACCCAGTCGGGCCGCCTCACCCTGAAGGAGATGGAAGTGGGCGGCTGTCCTGTCCACGCCGGCACATCGATCTCACCGCTGCTCCTGGCGGCGAACCACGACCCGGCCGCCCACCCCGACCCGCACCGGTTCGATATCACCAGGGAAGACACGCAGCACGTCTCGTTTGGCGGCGGCCGCCGCTACTGCCTCGGCGCACCGCTGGCGCGGTTGGAGGCCCAGATCGCGATCGGCACCCTCGTCCGGCGTTTCCCCAACCTCAGCCTGGCGACAGGGACGGTGGAGCACCGCAGCGTGCCCGCCTTCCGGGGGCTGGTCGCTCTGCCGGTGAAGCCAGGGTAGGACTGGCCAGCCGTTCAACATCGATCAGCGGGGCCGTATCGATCAGGGTGGCCATGCGGCTGACTCCGCGGGCTGATTCCCGAAGGCCACCGCTTCCAGCACCGCTTTGCGGAAGTCATCGTCGAGTGGGGCCTCCCCCGCGAGCTCTTCGACAAAGCGCTGGGCGCTACCGGGCCTTTCGGACGCGGTGGGACGCGGCGATAGGACGACTTCCGCCACAATCGCGCCGCCATGTTCGACCAGTACGCAGTCCCCAGACCGCAGCCTATCGAGCGCCTCGTCCAGGCGCCCGGGAAACTCTGCTGCGTCGAGTCGGAGCTGTGCCATTCGAAGATGATACCACGGGACTATTGCTCATCAGGTGCGGATCACGCGTCTCACTCGCTCTCGGCGTGCTCGAACTCGATCACCAGGTGCTCCGGTGAAACGGCGAGCTGCTCCAGCTCGTCCGCGATGGCGCGGAGGACGATGGCCTGTGCGTTCGCGGCAGCCTTCCAGGCGGTTTCGCCTTCGCCGGTCGCGCCAGCGCGTTCGGGGACGTCAGCCAGCCAGCGGCCATCCGCTTTGCGGTCGAACAGAATCGTGAACTTCACCGGGACGGACCTCCCTGCGACGGACTGCCCGGCGGTGGCTTCGGAGCAGGTGGCACCGTGCCCGGACCGATGTCGTAGCAGGTCGGGCAGACGCCGATGTTGAACTCCGTGCCGCAGCGGGGACAGGTGCGCATCGCTTCTCCAGTCTAGTCGAACCAGCGCATCTCACCGGGGGCCAAAGGGACCTCAAAGACACGTCCGCGTGCCTCTATCGCGATCGTGCGCGGGCGGTCCAGGTCGTTCCGCACCTGTATCCGGCCGCTCACCTGCCGCTGGTAGAGCGCCCCGTAGGTGAGGCTGCCCGAGTCTCCGACGACGCGAGGCGCCTTCGCCGGCGCGGAGACCTGCCAGAGCGTGCCTTCGTGTGGGCCGAGAAGCATGTCGCCCATGCCCGGGATGCGGGCGTTCCAGAGGTCGAAGGCGATCTCGCCCGGCCGCAGATACTCGGCCAACACGACGTAGCGAGCGGCCTCGGCCCAGTTCAGGATACCGACCACGGAGCGGCCATCGCCGAGGTCCGCCCGCCAGGCCGAGGGGACGGGCGCCTCACCGGGGTCGTACGGGCGGGCAGCCACGCCCGCGGGCGGGAAGAGCGCCATGGCCATCGACCGGCGGTCCTCGGAAAGTTTCGTGAGGTCGTCGCTGGCCACCACCATGCCGCCGCTGATGGCGATCCCGGTGGCGAGGAACCGCACCTCGGCTTCGGTCAGCTCCGTGTCGCTCTCCCGCACAATGAGACAGTCGGGGTCGTTCACCCACCAGCGGTTGTGCGTCCAGTTCCGTTGGAGGGTCATCCGCAGGGCATGCTTGACGGACGGCCTTGGCCCATCCTCCCAGGCCTCACGGACGTCGGGCCCCACGCGCATCGCATCCACCAGCCCGACCGCGGGGCCGAAGTGGCAGGTGCAGCCGAGGATGAAGGTCTCGTCGCCGGCAGCCTCGCGGATGACCTCGAGGCCCCTCCGCAGGTTGGCCGCAGCCGTGGTCCCCGGTTGAGCGAAGCGGACCGTCTCCGCCGAAGCAGCCGCGTAGGCCAGGGCGTCGAGCTTCAGGTACTCGTAGCCCCAGGTGCGCGTGACCGTCCGGAACACGTCCCTGAGCCAGACCTCGGCGGCCGGGTGGGTGCAGTCGAGCACGGCGCAGCGGCCCAGCCAGGTATCGACGAACAGCGTGTCGCCGTTGTGCTGCTTGAGCGCCATCTCGGGGTGGTCGCGCAGCACGGCCGACGCCTCGTGCATCACGAACGGCGCAAGCCAGAGGCCGGGGCGGTAGCCAGACGCTTTGATGCGCGCGGCAAGTGCTCCCATGCCCGAGGGGAACTTCTCATTCGGCTCCAGCCAATCGCCGGTACACGACTGATAGCCGTCGTCGATCTGGACGTACTCGGCGGGGTGCTTCGCCGCCACCATCGCTTCCAGGTTCGCGACGATGTCGGCTTCACTGACGCGGTTGTAGTAGAAGTACCAGCTACACCAGCCAGTCGGCACATGGCCTGGCACTCGCGCCCGCATCGTCTCGGCCACCTCGTCCGCGTAGCGCTCCACCAGTGCCTGGACGTCGCGCCCGTCGATCACCAACACGGGCGGCAGCTCCAGCTCCTCGCCCGGTTCGAGCACGGCTCCGGCGACATCGAACACCAGCGCCAGCCCAAGGACCTCGGATTCTTCGGGGTCGAGGGCGAGTTCGATGTCCAGGAAGAAGCGGCTCATCTCCAGCGAACCGATGACCAACGCCGGGGCGGGCTTCACCGGCAGGACGAGGGCGGCCATCTCGTTGCTGACGTAGGCTGGGCCTTCGGGCGCTTCACGCAGGTATCCACCCTCGTAGCCAACGGGCGCCGCGGACGCGAACTCGCGGACGAGGGCGTCGCGCTGCATGTACCGCCCCTGGAGCCAGGCGTAGCCAGATGCCGCAGGCGAGCCGAGCTGCGCGTTCAGCCGCACTTCAACGGGCGAAACGGCTGCGGCGCCGGTGTTTTTGACGCGGACCTGTAACCGCGACGTGATCTCGTCGAAGTCACTGGTGACGGAGAGCCCCGGCGCTGGAATGGCAACGAAATCGAGGTTCCAGGGTGTCGTCACTCTGTGAACAACTTGCGCCCGCCCTCACGGTCTTCGTCGATGAGGCGTTTGAGGATTGGAAGCGTCTCCTCGTCGTAGCCCGACTCATCGGCCAGCCACTCGTTGAGGAGCACAATCAGCCCGCGCTGACGCTCGATGTCTTCGATCCGCTCGCGCTGTGTAGCCTCGGGTGACTTCGGGAGGGCGCCCATCCTCCCCAGTATACCAGCCTCACCCGCTGCCGAACTCGCGCCGCGCCGCCGCGAGACTCTCGGCCGTGCCGATGTCGAACCACGACCCTTCGATCGGCACGGCAACCACCCGGGCGCGCCCCGCGATCAGGGCGGCGAGCGCCTGGGGCAGTTCGTACTCGCCTCGCTCCGATGGCTCCAGGCGCTCGATCTCAGGCCAGATTTCGGGGCCGAGGACCCCGAACCCGGCGTTGTTCCAGCGGGTCGCCGACGTGCCCGGCGCGGGCTTCTCGACGATCCGGGTGACCAGCCGGTCCTCGCCGAAGTAGACGGCCGCGCCAGCGTGGGGATCATCGACCTCATTCACGGCGATGGCGGCATCCGCCAGGCGTCCAGCCTTGATCACCGCCCGGTAGTTCTCGGGCCGGACGAGGATGTCCCCCCAGCCGAAGAAGAACTTCTCCTCGCCGGCGAAGTCACGCGCAATGGCGAGCGCCCGGGCTGTGCCCTCCTGGCGCTCCTGGCGGAAGTAGCGGGTGCTCACGCCGGACTGCGAACCGTTGCCAAGTTCGTACTCGACCTGCTCCGCCAGGTACCCCGTGACGACCGCGAACTCTTCGATCTGGGCGCGGATAAGTCCGTCGATGATGCGCACGATGATCGGACGCCGGCCGACCTGGAGAAGCGGTTTTGGGGTCTCCGCGGTAAGCGGGCCGAGGCGGCTCCCCCGGCCGGCCGCCAGGAGGATAGCCTTCCGGATCACAGCAGCTCGAACCCCTGGGAGGCCCGCACCTCGAATGCTGGTCCGCCGGTCGCGGCGATGGCCGCGGCAATCACGGCCTCCACGGCTTCGGGCCGGGCCACGGCGATGCCGAACCCTCCGAAGCCGGCCCCGGTGAGCCGCGCCCCGAGGGCGCCCGCCTTGCGCATCGCCGCGCAGAGCCGGTCGAGGGCCGGCGTGCTGCAACGAAAGTCCTCGCGGAGGCTGTTGTGAGAGGCGTTGAGCAGTTCGCCCAGGGCTTCGAGGTCGCCGGCGAGCATGGCCGCTTCGGCTGCGTCCACCCGCTGGGCCTCGGAGAGAATGTGGCGGGCCACTCGCCGGACGGGCACCTTCGCGCGGGGATCCCAGCTCCCGGACGTGAGCGCCACCAGCATGCCCACGTCCGCGGCATCGACACCGTGGGCCACTTCATGCGCCGAGATCCGGTCCGGCAGGTCCTCAACCAGTACCTCGACGACGTCCACATCGACGATATCCCGGAGCACGGGAGGGACGGAGATCTCGAGCCCGACCTGGTCGGCCAGCATGGCCGCCGCGAGCCGTGCCCCGATGACGCGCTCGTTGTAGGCGTCACGCGCGCCCCCGCCCTTGGCCGCCTCCTCACCAGAGCTCGCCACCACAAACGCAAGTCCTTCGGGTACCCGCACGGCCCGCCGGCCCGGTGGGGCGAAGTCGATCCGGAGGACGTGCCCTGCTTCGGCGAACGCGATGACGGTCTGGTCCATCCCGCCCGACTCCACGCCGGCGTGGCGCTCGGCGCGGATGGCGCGGCTGACCAACTCCTCGCGGCCAAGATACGCCCCGAAGGCCGCGTCGATCGCCGCCAAAATGCCCAGGGTGAGGGCCGAGGATGAACTCAGCCCACCGGAAGCGGGCAGGTCCGATTCCACCCAGAGCCGCAGCCCCCGGGCGGGTTGAATGTCAGCGGCTTCGCGCAGGGCGCCCGCCAGGTATCGGCCCCAGCCGTCCTCGACGCGGCCCGCGGTCCGCGGCAGCGTCAGGGCGCCCTCGAACTGCCCGGATTGGGCAAGCACCGTGGCGTCGTCCGTCGAGACCGCCGCGACGTAGAGCGACCGGTCGATCGCGAGCGGCATCACCGGCAGGTGCGAGTAATCCGTGTGTTCGCCGATCAGGTTCGCGCGTCCCGGCGCCCGCACGACGACGGCCGGGTCGCATCCGTAGACCTCGCGGAACCTTGTCCGCGCCCGCTCTGCTGTTTCGCTCGTCATCCAACGACTGTAGCGCGCCGCCGCCGAAGCTTCGACCGGACGGTGGAGCGGCTGGACGGCGCCGGGCGCGTGCGCTTCACTCTCGGAGTGACTGCGCCCGCTCCCTCCAACTCAGCCATGCCCTCCACCCGGGGTCTAGACTATTTCGCGGCGGACCCGAATCTCGCGTTCACCCTGCGCCAGCACGCCCGCCCGGAACACGCCGCGCGGGCGCTGCCGCTCCTCGCCGAGCTGGGCCAGCGTGCGGGGGATGAACTCGACGCCCTGGCGATGGCCGCCGACCAGCACCCGCCCGCCCTCCGGAACTTCGACGAGCACGGCCAGCGCATCGACGAGGTGGTCTACCACCCGGCCTTCATCGAGATGCAGCAGCACGCCTTCTCGCGCTACGGCTTCGCCGCCATGTCGCACCGGGACGGCGTGCTGGGCTGGCCTGGCCGCATGCCCCATGTCGTGAAGTATGCCCTCAGCTACCTGTTCGTCCAGGCTGAGTTCGGCCTCTTCTGCCCCGTCTCGATGACCGACTCGGCGGCCCGGATACTCAACCTCTTCGGCTCCGATGAGCTGCGGGCGCGGTACGTGCCCGGCCTCACGAGCACCGACTTCGGGTCGCTCCTCCAATCGGCGCAGCTCCTCACCGAACGCACGGGCGGCAGTGACGTCGGCGCGAACGAATGCGTGGCCCGGCTCGCCGATGGCGAATGGCGGCTCAGCGGCGAAAAGTGGTTCTGTTCGAACGCTGGCGCCGACGTCCATCTGACGCTAGCCCGGCCCGTTGGCGCGCCTCCGGGCACACGCGGCCTCGGGATGTTCCTCGTGCCGAAGCTCCTCCCCGGCGGCGGACGGAACCGCTACACCATCCGGCGCCTGAAGGAGAAGCTCGGCTCACGCTCGATGCCAACGGCCGAGTACGAGTTCGACGGGGCCGTGGGCTACGTGGTGGGCGAACTCGACCACGGGTTCGCCCAGATGGCCGAGATGATCAACGTCTCGCGCCTCTCGAACGGGATGCGGGCCGCCGCGATCATGCGCCGCTCCCTGCTCGAGGCCGTCGTCCACGCCCGCGGCCGCTCCGCCTTCGGCCGCCCGCTCTTCCAGCACCCGCTCCTGCGGGAGCAGCTCTTCGACATGACCCTCGATGTCGAAGCGGCGCTGGCCATCGTCCTCTACGCCGCCGCCGCCCTCGACGAGGCCGACGCGGGCTCGGAGCCCCACCAGCAGATCATCCGGATCGTGACGCCGCTCATCAAGTACGCGGTCTGCCGCCAGGCGCGGACCACGGCCGGGATGGCGATGAACGTGCGCGGCGGCAACGGCTACATCGAAGAGTGGGTGAACGCGAAGCTCCTGCGCGACGCCCACCTCGGCAGCATCTGGGAGGGCGCGGAAAACGTCGTCGCCCTCGACGTCGCCCGCGCCGCCGGCCGCCAGGGAGCCCACGAGGCGCTCTTCGGCGATCTGGAAGCGCGGCTTGGGGCGGTGACCGCCGATCCCGTCCGCGGAGAGGCTGAGGCCGCTCGCCGGGCGCTCGCCGACACGCGACGACGGCTTGAGGGCCTGCTCGCCGCGAGCCCCGATGAGCGCGAGCCCCAGATGGCCCGGATGTGTGACCGCCTCGCCGCCCTCGTCTGCACGACGCTCCTTATCGAGGACGCGGCCGCGCAGCTCGCTTCCGGCGGCGGGTCGCGAAAGCTGCTCGTGGCCAGGGCCTACGCCGAGCGCCATCTGCGGACGATCGACCCACTCGACTGGTCGGCGGAGGGCGCCCGCCACCTGGACGCCATCGTCGATTGGGATCCGATCAGCTAGCCGGCCGTGGTATCCTGCGCCCATGGCGACAGAGGCGGTCGCGGCGCACCGGGTTCCACCGCTGGAGAACGGCGACACGTTGTCCCGGGAAGAATTCGAGCGGCGCTGGGAGTCCCACCCCGAGATCAAGAAGGCGGAGCTGATAGGCGGCCAGGTGTACCTCGCGATGACGGACGCCGTCCCGCACAGCGAGCAGCAGGTCGACGTCACCGCCTGGCTGGGCCTCTACCGTTCCCAATACAGGGCAGTCCAGGCCCTCGACAACGTCGCCGTCCGGCTCCCCGAGGACGACCTTCGGGCCGATGCGGTCCTGAGACGGCGCGAAGGTGGCACCTCGACCGCCAGTACGGCGAACCGTGTCGAGGGCCCGCCCGAACTGGTCTTTGAGATCTCCGAGAGCAGTGCCGCTTACGACCTCCACACCAAGAAGGCCGCCTGCGAACGGGGCGGTATCCTCGAATACGTCGTCTGGCAGCTGTACGAGGACCGGCTCGACTGGTTCCGCCTCGAGGACGGGCGCTACAAGACGGTTGAGCCCGGCGCCAACGGGATCATTGAAAGCACGACGTTCCCCGGCCTCCGCCTCGATGTCCCCGCCCTCCTTGCGGGTGACCTCGCGCGCGTGCTCGCCGCCCTGGGCCAGCTCCGCTGAGCGGGGCCGTGCCCGTCCGGGCGGTGCTCTTCGATGTTGGCGGCCCGATCGACACCGAAGTTTCGGCCGAGGCCGCCATCGACACGGCGATCCGGGCGCGGCTGGCGGCTGAGGGGGTCGTGGTTACTGCCGCTGAGTACGCCGCGGCCAACGATTGGGCGGTCGCTTCCTTCGCGCCCAATGCCTACCTTGCCATCGTCTGGCGGCTGGGCGGCGCACAGGTCGCAGCGCGCGTGGGAAGCGTCCGCTTCCCCGGGCGCACGTTCGAACTCCGCCCGGGCATCGACCACCTCATCCGCGAACTCCACGGCCGCGGCCTCCTCCTCGCCCTCGCCGCCAATCAGCCGGCGGCCGTCCTCTCCGACCTGGATGCCCACGGCGTCGGCCACTACTTCGCCCACCGCGAGGTCTCGGGCCACCACGGCTTCCGCAAGCCCGACATCCGTCTCTTCCTCCGCGCCTGCGCCGACCTCGGCGTCGAACCCGCGGAGTGCGCCATGGTCGGCGACCGGGTCGATAACGACATCGTCCCTGCCCGTCTGCTGGGCATGCGCACCGTCCTCTTCCGCACGGGCCGCCACATCGCCCAGCAACCGCGCTCGATCGACGAGGTCCCCGAAGCGGAGGTCTGGAGCATCGACGAGCTGCGTTCCGCGCTCAACGCCCTCTTGCGGTGAGGCCTCACCCGCTGGCCAGCCGCTATACTGGAGGGCGATGACCAGCCGCAGCAGCCTCGTCCTCGACCCCCCTCCGCCCTCCGCGGACATCCCGCCCCTCGAGTCGGGCGATGTCCTGACGCCCGAGGAGTTCGAACGCCGCTGGGAGTTCCACCCGGAGATCAAGAAGGCGGAGTTAATCGATGGCCAGGTGTACCTCGAGATGACCGTCAGCCGAAGGCACGGCAAGCCTCATGGCCAGATTTCCGACTGGCTTGGCGTATTCGTGGCGGGCCAGCCGCATTTGGAGCGGTTGACTGATACAACCGTCCGGTTACCTGACGGGACGGTGGCCCAGCCCGATGTCCAGGTCCGCCGGGTCGAAGGCGGCACATCGACCGTGTCCGACGACGACTGCGTCGATGGTCCTCCTGAACTCGCCGCCGAGGTCGCTGTCTCGAGCGCTTCCAACGACCTTCACCGGAAGAAGGAGGCCTACCGCCGCAACGGCGTCGCCGAGTACATCGTCTGGCAGCTCTACGAAGGGCGGCTCGACTGGTTCGCCCTGGTGGACGGCCAATACGTGTCCCTGGAGCCGGACGCTACCGGGGTCATCGAGAGCCGGGTGTTCCCCGGACTGCGGCTGCCGGTCGCCGCGCTCCTCGCCGGCGAGATGGAGGCCGTCCTCGCCGCCGTCCGCGCGTAACCAGGAGCACGGCTAGGGGCGGCTGTAATCCCAGCTCAGGTACTTCTTCGGCACCACCCGGATGTAGGCCGCGGCGGGCGGCGCCTGGGTAGGAAGCTGGGCCTCCGGCACTCCACGCTTCGCGGCCGCCTCCCGGCTCAGGCGCAACAGCCCGGCTTCGTCGGTCGTGATCGTGGCCTCACCCTGGATCACGACGCCCTTGATGTCCTGCATCGAACCGCCGCTCTCCAGCATGAGGCTGACCTTCGGGTTGCGCTCGATGTTCTTCAGCTTCTGGGAGCCAGCCCGGCAGCCAATGTAAACGTCGTCGTCCAGCCGGAAGTAGCCGATGGGCACGGTGTGGGGGTAACCGTCGCGGCTGATGGTCGTCAACGCGATCCAGCCGGGCTTGCTGTCGAGGAAGGCGTTGACCTCATCCTTGCTGAGCTTCGCGGGCATCTTCTTCTCCTCGGGGCCATGTGTGCGCCGTTCGGGGCCGTTGGCACATTCAATACCCCGCGTAAGCGGCCGTCCAGGGGTGGAAGGAGCCGCACGCTCCTGAACCCCGCGATTCGTCCAAGCGCCGCATCGCTTTGCAGAACATGCCACGGGCAACGTCGCAGCGCTTGCGCACGCGCGCGGCTCGGTTCCCCGCCGGTCCAGCGCCGCGGTGCCTGTCGCTCGCGCGTCGGCTACACTCCCGCTTCGTCCCTCAGTTGTCCTTCGCGCATTCGCGACTGGAAAGGAATGCCCATGCCAAACTACGTCCGCTTTGCCCGCCCCGATGGCGCAGCCGGCGCTGGCCTGCTCGAAGGCGACTCGATCGCCGTCATCCGCGAACCGTTCTGGGAGCGCACCGACCGCACTGGCGAAACGGTATCGCTGGCATCCGTCCGGCTGCTCCCGCCCTGCCAGCCCCGCTCGATCATCTGCGTCGGCCTGAACTACAGCAGCCACCTCCAGGGCCGCCCGGCGCCGGACCCGCCAACGCTCTTCTTCAAGCCGCTCGCCAGCATCGCGGGCCCGGGCGACGAGATCGTCCTGCCCCCGGACGCGGGACGGGTCGATCCCGAAGGCGAAATCGTCGTCGTCATCGGCCGCACGCTCCGCCGCGCAAACCGCGAGGAAGCGCTCGCTGGCGTCTTCGGCTACACCTGCGGGAATGACGTCTCGGCCCGCGTCTGGCAACGGGCCGACGGCCAGTGGTGGCGGGCGAAGGGCAGCGACAGCTTCGGCGTCTTCGGCCCAACCATCGCGACCGGCCTGCAACACGACAAGATCACGCTCGATACCCGGGTCAACGGCGCCGTGGCCCAGCACGCCGTCTCGGACGAACTGATCCGCGATATCCCGGAGATCGTGCGCCTGGTCAGCGCCGTGATCACGCTCATCCCCGGCGACATCATCTACACGGGCACGCCCGGCGAGCCCCAGGCCCTCAACCCCGGCGATGTCGTCGAGGTCGAGGTCGGGGGAGTGGGTGTACTGCGGAACACGGTCGTCGCCGGGTAGCGCATGTTCGACCCTTGTCCGGCCCGCCCGCGTAGGACAGCATAGGGCGCGCACACTTTGGAACGGGAGAAACCGATGACCGCAATCGTGAACAGGGATGGCATCCTCAAGGGGAAGGTGGCCGTGGTGACTGGCGCCTCGCGTGGCATCGGCGAGCACATCGCCCTGCGCTACGCCCAGGAGGGCGCCCGCGTCATCGTCTCCGCCCGCACGGTCGAGGATGGCGACCATATCCTCCCCGGGAGCATCAACAGCGTCGTCGCACGTGTCAAGGCTGCAGGCGGCGAAGCGACGGCGGTCCGCTGTGACCTCTCGAAGAGCGAGGACCGCGAAGCGCTGATCAAGGCGGCCGAGAGCGCGTACGGCCCGGTCGATATCCTCGTCAACAACGGCGCCGTGACCTACTTCATTCCCGTGACCGAGTTCCCGGAGCGGCGCTTCAAGGTGATGATGGAGGTCCAGGTGTACGCGCCCTTCCACCTCGCCCAGCTCGTGCTCCCCGGGATGAAACAGCGCAAGTCAGGCTGGATCCTGAACGTCTCCTCGCACGCCGCGATCCACCCGAAGCCCGACGCTTCGCGCATCGGTGGGACCGTCTATGGCATGTGCAAGGCTGCGCTCGAACGGTTCACGACGGGCCTGGCCTCGGAGGTCTTCGACGACGGGATCGGCGTCAACGTGATCTCCCCGGGGCTGATCGCGACGCCCGGCGCGGTCTTCTTCAAGCTCGTCACCCCGGAGAACGAGCACACAGTGACGCCACCCGAGAACATGGCCGAGGCCTGCCTTCGCCTCGTGAACGGCGACCCGGCCGTGATTACCGGGCGCATCACCTACGCCGACGACGTCGTGAAGGAATTCAACCTGAAGCCGGCCGATCTGATCGCCTGAGGTGGCCGGCCTGGCGCCGCCCGGTTTTCACGCGGAATCGCGGCGCCTGAGCAGCAGCAGCTCGGCCACGCCGAGCAGGATTGTCGAATCGGCGACGAACCCGAGCAGCCAGCGGCCTTCACCTTCGAAGCGCGGCCAGGTGGCCACCAACACCAGCCAGCCAGCGAAGCCCCCGGCGATGTTGGCGAGGGCGAGCGCCCGGACCCGCCGCTCGACGATGGGCCCCCGCGTGAGGGACCAGATGAGCGCCCCCGTGACGACGAAAACGGCGCCGCCCGCAAGGATGAAGCTCTCGCGCACGTTGAGCCAGCCGGCCACCGGCCTGAAGGCCGCGAGCAGCGCAAGGCCGATTGCGAACTCGAAGGCGATGTCGAGCCGGATCACCCGCTTGAGCAGGCGCTCGCTGGGAGCAGTGGCCAGGGATTCGCTTTCCACGGGTAGGCTCCTCCTCTCGCTCAGCCGCCGATGCGCTGGTGGCGCTTCGTCTCGCCTGAGTCGGCGCCGGTGGTCTCCTGCAAGGACGGCTGGACGGCGACCCGGGCCTGGCGTTCCGCCTCGATCTCGTTGTCGCGGCGGCTCCGCCAGTCGTCGAGCGATTCATCCCGCCACTGGGTGGCCTTCGGCGTCTCGACGAAACCACCGTTGTTCCGCTTCGACACGCGCCAGGCGGCAATGCCGCCCACGCCAATCAGGAGTGGGAATCCAACCACAGAGAGGAATTGAAAGAGGTCCATGCCCCTATTGAACCATAGCCGGGGGCATGGCCGCGACAAGAGGACCGCTCGCTACCGCACCACCCGCAGCACCTCGCGCACAGGCCGCCCTGACCGGACCACGGCCGGCCGGGGATTACGGGCTTCGTCGATCGTCGCGACCACCGTCGGCACACAGCGTTGACAGACGTCGTAGAGGATCTCCTTGCGGCCCCAATCCATGACCCGGTTGCACCACAGGCACAGGACGGTCGCCGGATGTTCGGTGTCTGACATAGTTGTCCTCCTTAGCACCGCGACCGGCGCGGGGCGTGAGAACAGTTGTACGTCCACTAAACGGGCAGATCGAGGGCCAATCACGTGGCGAGATGGTGGACATCGGGGCCAGCCTCAGCCCCAGGGTGCAACCACGCAGACGATCCCGGCCACACAGATGACCGTGCCCAGCCCCGCCTTCCGCGTGAACGGCTCCTTCAGCACGAGCACGGCCAGGGGCAGGGCGAGGAGCGGCGAGGTCGCGTTCAGGATCGTCGTCGTCGAGGCGCCGGCCTCCCCGACCGCGTAGACGTAGAGGAGGCTCCCGAAAAGCGTGCTGAGCAGGCCGATCGCGACCACGCTCATCCACTCCCGGCGGCGCCGGAACGGCGAGATGAGGTCGCGCGGGGCGGTGATCAGCGCGAACCCGAGCATCGCCCCGGCGCTGGCCGGTGTCCGCAGGGCTGAGGCCGAAATGCTCCCCATGTCGCCGCGCCCACCGGCCAACCAGAGCGTGGCCGCCGCCCAGAACACGCCCACCGCGACGACCAGGACGTACCCCCGCACGTCGGCGCTCCTCGCCTCCTCGCTGGCCGCGCGCCGCGACCGCACGAGGACGATGACCCCGCCGGCGATGAGCACCGCCCCGGCCCCCTGCAGCCAACGCAGCTCCTCATCGAGCAAGACGACACCACCCGCCACGGTGAGGGCGATGAAGAGGGTCATCGTCAGGGTGAAGGCCCGCTGGACGCCGAGCTTGCCCAGGCTGGCGATGTACATCGTGTCGCCTATGGCGTAGGCGAGGAGGCCGCTGCCGACGAGGGCCGCCACCTGTTCCCGGTCCGCGTCGAGCACTTCGTGCCACTGCCCGCTCAGGGCGAGGACGAGCGGCAGGACGAGCGTCGCGACGCTTAGCCGCAGGGCGCTCATCGCCACGGGCGTAATGCGCGCGCCGAGCGCCGCCATCGCCACGCTCGTCGCGGACCACATGAATGCCGCGATGAGCGCCGCCGCCTCTCCCATGAGGGCGCATCCTACGTCGATGTGGACGAAGCCGCGCGATGACCCTCGTTTCGCGTCAACAGATGTCGCGACGGCCGGCACGATCCGCATTCCACCCTTGGAGGTCCTGCGATGACTGTCCGTTGGTCCGAATTCGCGGCACTTGAGCCCGAGATGGCCGAAGCCGGACGCAAGCTCCTCTACCAGTTCGGGATAGGCCTCGGCTACCTCGCCACCCTCAGGGCGGATGGCGCGCCGCGGCTCCATCCGTTCTGCCCGATCATCAGTGGGGACGGCCTCTACGGGCTGATCATCCCGGGGCCGAAACAGGCCGACCTTCGCCGCGACCGACGCTTCTCCATACACGCCTGCGGCCCCATCGACCGCGACGACGAATTCCTGGTGAGCGGCGTAGCCCGGCTCGCCGGGGAGGACATCGAGACCGTCCGGGCGACCTTCCTGACCGCTGAAGGGGCGGTCAGCACGGGGGACGAGACCTGCTTTGAGTTTCTCATCGACCGCGCCCTCCACGCCGCCTACCGTCCCCGCTCGGAGGGGTGGGCGCCGCCCGCCTACCGTTCGTGGCGCCTCGACCGCCAGTCGTAGTCGTTGCGGTCGAGCCGGAAATCGATCGTGCCAACAGCGTTCCGGCACCTGCTACCATTGAACCAAGAGGTCCGGGAGGGATCGATGCGTTTCATGTTCGATGACCGGAAGGCTGCTCAGGCGGCGGCGCATCTCGTCAGGCTGAGCGGAGGGCGGCTGAATTACATGGTGTTGATTAAGCTCCTCTACCTTAGCGACCGCCGATCTCTTCTCGAAACCGGTGCGCCCATCACCGGTGACCGGATGGTTGCCATGCCGCACGGACCGGTCCTGAGCCGGATATACGACCTCATTAACATGGGCTGTCCCGAGCGGGCCAGCTCCTCGCCGTGGTACGAGCACCTCACCGAGCCATCCGGCTACGACATCCAGACCACGGCCGTATCGGCGACGGAGGAGCTTTCGGCCTACGAATTGGCAGTCTTGGCTGAGGTGCATGCGAAGTTCGGCGGCTTGAACAAGTGGGCCCTCCGCGACTACACGCACACGCTGCCTGAATGGTCCGACCCGGAGGGCTCCACCTACCCGATCGACCCCGTGGGTATTCTGCGGAGCGCCGGGCGACCAGAGTCAGAGATCGAGTCGCTCGTGGCGGACGCCGAGGAGATCTGGTTCATGCGATCCCTTGAGAAAGCCCGAGTGTGACACCCGGTGACACCTTCGTCCCGATTGCTCCGAGGGGCGACGGCCACCTGTGGGTCGTGATCTCCGCACCCACACCCCAGAACCAGCTGGCGATCGTCAATCTCACAACCAGGCGGCCACCATGTGACGACTCCTGCATCCTGCAAGCCCGCGACCATCCATTTCTCAGGCATGAGAGCATCGTCTTCTACGCCCGGGCGAGGTTGGCGGATGCCGATATCCTCGATGGCAACCTTTCGGGGGGACTTTACTCGCCAAGGGATCCCGTCACCGTGGGGCTATTGCGCCGCATTCAGGACGGCGCCTTAGTCTCTCCATATACATCCGGGCTGGTGCAAGCCTGCGTCCGTTCGACTCTCCGGCTTTGATGGCAGGAGGGATGCCCATGGCTACCTGGTCAGACTTCGAACAAGGAGCCCCCGCCCTCGCCGAGACAGGCCGGCGCCTGCTCTTCCAGGGCGGCACCGGCTACGCTTTCCTCGGCACCGTACGCAAGGACGGCGGCCCACGCATCCACCCGATCTGCCCGGTCCTGGCCGACGGGCGGCTCTACGCCTTCATCGTCAATCTCGGGCCGAAGTACCGTGACCTCCTGCGCGATGGCCGCTTCGCCCTGCACGCGTTCCCAACACCCGAGGGTGGCGAGGAGTTCTACGTCACGGGCGTCGCCCATGCCGTGACAGACGCCGTGGCCCGGGCCGCCGTCGTGGCGGCGACCGGCGGCGCGCTTGGCACACACGACTTCGAGGCGCTCTTCGAGTTCAGCCTCGAAAACGCCCTTCACACGCACTGGGAGCACTGGGGCACCGCCCAGGCCTGGCCATCATTCACCAAGTGGAAGGCCACCTGAGTGCCTGGGCACGGGCATCCACCCGGCGCCACGGGTCAGGACCCGGGGTTGGCGACCGGCGCCGGGATGAGCACCGTCGTGAGGTTGACGGCTGACCGTCCTTCGCCGGGCCTGTGAGCGGCGGCGGCGGCCAACACCCGGCCAAAGTCGGACGCGAACTGGCCGAACTCGGCGTCGGTGAGCCAGAGCGTCACCTGGCGGAAGCCGGCACCGTCGGCCGTGGGGTCGGCGCCTGGAGAACGGGCATACCGTGCGAAATCGGCCAGCAGGCTCGCGGCGAAGCGCGTGAACGACTCCAGCGCATCCGCCGCGCCCGCGCCAGCGGACACAGTCGCGGGCGGCCCCAGCCGGTAGGTGCGCTCGACCGCCCCGCGGACCTTCGTTTCGGCGACGACGTCTATGAGACCGGCATCCACAAGGCGGGCGACGTGCCGGTAGAGGGTCGCCTGTGGCACGGCAGGCAGCCGCTCCGCCAGGTCGCCGGTCGTCATTTCGCCGTCACCGAGCGCCGCGATGACCGCCAGCCGGACGGGGTGAAGGACGACGTCTGCCAGGGGACGGGCCATGCGGACATGGTATCATTCTCGGGAACATTGTCGGAATAGGGGTCTTTACCCACACCCGGCGCGCTCCAGGGCACCGCCCGCCCTATGACGGCATTCCCATTTCCTATGCGGCGCCGAGACTGTGCGCGCCGTTAACGGTTCGCCTATACTGCCCATGTCGGCTCAGGTCAGAGAGAGAGTCACCGCGATAGTGTTTTCGGACAGCCCGCGCGAAGCCTGTGGTGTGTTCGGGGTCTACTCCCCGGGCGATGATGTCGCGCGTCTGACGTTCTACGGCCTCTACGCCCTCCAGCATCGCGGTCAGGAAAGCGCCGGAATCGCCACCAGCAACGGCAAGGACGATTTCAGCCTCCGCACCGGAATGGGCCTGGTCTCCCAGGTGTTCGACGAAGAAGACCTGGCCTTTCTTCGCGGCCATATCGCCATCGGCCACACCCGCTACAGCACGGCCGGGGGCTCGCTGGCCTGCAACGCCCAGCCCATGATCGTCCGCGACCGTGAGACGGAGGGCGAGATTGCCCTCGCCCACAACGGCAACCTCACGAACTTCGAGATCCTCCGCGACGACCTCGAAGCCCAGGGCGTCACGTTCTTCTCCAACGCCGATTCCGAACTGATCGCCCACCTCTTCGCCGTCGCCCCGGCCGGCACGTGGGAAGAGAAGTTCCATTACGTGATGCGCCGCTGCGAAGGCGCCTACTCCCTTGTGATCATGATGAAGGACCGTCTCTTCGCGGTCCGCGACCCGCTCGGCGTGCGGCCGCTCTGCATCGGCCGCCTGGGCGACCGCGGGTGGGTGGTCGCCTCGGAATCCTGTGCCCTCGAACACCTCGGCATCGAGATGGAGCGCGAGGTGGAGCCGGGCGAAGTCATCCAGATCGACGCCGACGGTATGCGCAGCTTCTTCCCCGTGGCCCGCCCCGCGAAGGGCGCCGCCTGCACATTCGAATTCACCTACTTCTCACGGCCCGACAGCCGCTTCATGGGCAAGCTCATCTACCCGGTCCGCGAAGAGCTTGGCGCCCGCCTCGCCCGCGAACATCCCGTCGAGGCCGACCTCGTGATCGGCGTGCCCGACTCCGCCATCCCGGCCGCCATCGGCTACGCCCGCGAGGCGGGCCTGCCCTATCGCGAGGGGCTCGTCAAGAACCGCTACGTCGGCCGCACCTTCATCGCCCCCGACCAGCGCATCCGCGAGGCCGGCGTCCGCCTCAAGTTCAACGCGCTGCGCGAAGTCCTCGAGGGTAAGCGCGTCATCGCCGTCGATGACTCCATCGTCCGGGGCACGACGACGCCGCGCGTGGTCGAACTTCTCCGCCGGGCCGGGGCAAGCGAAGTGCACATGCGCTTCGCCACACCGCCGCTCATTTCGCCCTGCTTCTTTGGCGTCGATATGGCCACGAAGTCTGAACTGATCGCCGCGAACAAGAGCCTGGAGGAGATCCGCCAGCACATCGGCGCCGACACCCTCGGCTTCCTCAGCGTCCAGGGGCTGACCGAATCGACTGGCCAGACCGATCAGGCGCTCTGCAACGCCTGCTTCACAGGGCGCTACCCGATCGACGTGCAACTGCAGCTCGACCAGCTCGAGGCCACCCGCCGCGAGCCCGTGCTCGCCGCCGCCGAGAGCCTCAACCGCTCCGGCCGCCCGTAACCCGGATCCCGGCGCTTCCCCGTGCTTTTCCGGCAGGACACGCTCGACGGTATCGCCGCCGGGTCGGTAACCCTCGCCTTCCGGCGCTGGCGCCGCCTCTCGGTCAAGCCGGGCACACACCTGCGGACGCCGATCGGTGTGCTCGTGATCGAGTCCGTCGAGCGTATCGAAGAAGCAGCAATTCGCGAGGACGAGGCCGCCCGGGCCGGGTTCCCATCCGCCGGAGCGCTCCTGCGCGAACTGGCACTGCACCCGGAGGGCGAGCTCTACCGCATCGCCTTCCACCGCGGCGGTGCCGACCCCCGCGTCGCGTTACGCGAGGCGGATAGGCTCTCGTCTGAGGAGCTGGCGGTCGCCCGCGAGCGTCTGCGACGGCTGGACGCCCGGAGCACCCACGGGCCGTGGACGGCGCAGGCACTCGACCTGATCGATCGCAAGCCCGGGATCCGCGCGGGCGACCTGGCGGCCGAGATGGGCCGCGAACGGCTCTCGTTCAAGGCCGGCATCCGCAAGTTGAAGGAACTCGGCCTGACGGAGAGCCTCGAGGTCGGCTATCGGCTCTCCCCTCGCGGCAAGGCCTTCGTGGCCACACTTCGAGCCCGGGCCTCGGACCCAACTTCCTAGCCCAGACCGTAAGGTCGCGGATCAACCGGAGCGGTCGGGGTGACTGATTCGCCGTTGCCGGGCACCTCGTTAGACTCGCCCCATGCAATACACCACCCTCGGCAACACCGGCCTCAAAGTCTCCCGCATCTGTCTCGGCATGATGACCTACGGCTCTTCGAAGTGGCGGGACTGGGTGCTCGACGAAGACGACGCCCGCCCCTTCGTGAAGCGCGCCCTGGACGCCGGCATCAACTTCTTCGACACGGCGAACGTCTACTCCGTCGGTGCCAGCGAGGAGGTGACGGGCCGCCTGCTCAAGGAGCTCGCGCCCCGGGCCAACGTCGTCATCGCCACCAAGGTCCACGGCCAGATGAGCGACGACCCGAACGACCGCGGCCTCTCCCGCAAGCACATCATGCAGAGCATCGACGCCTCCCTCGCACGCCTTGGGACCGATTATGTCGACCTCTACCAGATCCACCGCTACGACGAGCGGACGCCGATCGAAGAGACGATGGAGGCGCTCCATGACGTGGTGAAGGCGGGCAAGGCGCTCTACATCGGGGCCTCCAGCATGTACGCCTGGCAGTTCGCCAAGGCCCAGCACGTGGCCGGCCAGAACGGCTGGACGAAGTTCGTCTCCATGCAGAACCACTACAACCTCGTCTACCGCGAAGAGGAGCGGGAGATGATCCCGCTCTGCCGCGACCAGGGCGTTGGTCTCATCCCCTGGAGCCCGTTGGCCCGCGGCTTCCTCGCGGGCAACCGCCAGGCGAACCGTGAAGGCGAGACCCTCCGGGCGAAGTCCGACGCCTTCGCTCACGCGATGTACTACAAAGAGACGGACTTCCAGGTCGTTGACGCGGTCAGCGCCGTGGCGGAGGCGCGGGGCGTGAAACCCGCCCAGGTCGCCCTCGCCTGGATGGTCCGCAAACCGTGGATCTCCGCCCCAATCATCGGCGCCAGCAAGATGTACCAGCTCGAAGAGGCGATCGGCGCCATCGAAATCGCCCTCACCGATGAGGAGATGAAGCAGCTGGAAGCGCCCTACGTCCCGCACCCGGTCCTCGGGCACCAGTGACGTTCGTCCCGCCCCAGGCCGGACGGATCGGCGCTGGTTAGCGGCGTCGCCGCGCGCCAGGCGCCCCCAATGCCGGCACAGCGTAACCGGGTTGGATCCGGGGGGCGCCCATGCGCCCCCAACCGCCCGCGTATGCGGCCCGGCCCGGCGGGGTCTGACATTCGATCTCAGAGTTTACGCCCAGCATCCGCTGCGTCGGCTTTCGGCTGCTACTGTTCCCGCTACCGGTGACGCCCCAGAAGGGCGCATCGCAAACGGCCCCGGTCGAAGCCATCGATTCGGGGGACGCCGCCCAGGGCAAACCGCCCGGGCGACATGGGCCAGGGCTTCGCCCCCCGGACTGGTCCGCCATAGCCCACAACGGGCGAAGGAGGCACTGCCGTGAAAACCGCGGTACTACTCGAACGGCCATCGGCGCCCCAGGCTGCGCCTGGCCAGCGCTCTAACTGCAACGACGACTCACTTGGCCGCGCCGCCGCGAATCTTGAGCGGTCTGCACACACCTACTCCCGCCAGCCCTCGCGCCTCTCGCTCTGGGGGCTCACGGCCGCCGCGGTCGATGCCGCCCAGGCACTCCAGGCACACGCCCGTGAGTGCGAATCGGATCACGGCGTCCTCGCCGGCCTGGCCGCCAGCCAGCCTGGCATGGTCGCCAACATTGAGCGGGCCTGGGGCGACCACCCGCTCGCCATCTCCCAGGCGAACGACCTCGTCATCGCCGCCACAGGCGTCCAGGCCAGGGACTCGACTGACCCCACCGTCCTCCTCCAGCGCGCCCTGGTCTGTGCGCGCCTCATCGAAGCGCATCGCCGGCGGACCAATACGCTCGTCTTCGACTGGGCGTTCCGCGACTTCGGGGGCGAAGGCTAAACAGGCCTTTTCCCCCGGCTCAATGGCGCGGGTCCGGTGGGCGAAAGCCCTCCCGGACCCGC
>JBJXGC010000007.1:0-6772 GCA_046154545.1 Dehalococcoidia bacterium
GAAGACTTCGATGGTGCGCGTTTCGGGGATGACGAGCCACGCCTCCTCGGCGCCGTGAGTGAGGTAGAAGCGGCAGCGTTCACGTTGCGACTCGATCGTCTGCCCGGGTGAGCGGATCTCGACGGCCAGCGTCGGCGGGAGGAGCATGCGGCCTTCCCGATAGCGCATGCCGCGACGGAAGAACGAGAGGTCGGGCAGCATGTACGGCGGGTCCGGCGATTCATGGAACCGCGAGCGGCCCTCTGCGCCGGCCCGGCCCCCATGGCTTTCAGCGTAGGAGCCGAAGTTGCCGGCGAATCTGCCCTCGATCAGAGAGTGGCTCGCGTCCGGCACGGGCTTCTCCGTCACCGCGCCGTCGATGTATTCAAGCCATGGCGGCCCGTCTTCGGGGAGGGCGAGGTACTCGGCGACGCTGATCCTCGTGGTCGTGGTCATGTCCAGCATGATATCAGCAGCGACTGCCCCCAGACCGCCGCGCTCAGCCCCCATCGAGCCGCCCTACACCGGGTCGAACTCGAGGTGAAGCGCCTTCAACCCGCGGAGGATGAAGCTCGGCACGTGGGTAAGGTCGTTCTTATCCGGCGCGAACCGCAGGTTTGGAAGGCGCAGGAGCGTCTCGAAGGCGATCATCGCCTCCATCCGGGCGAGCGCGGCGCCCAGGCAGAAGTGAATCCCGTGGCCAAACGCCAGATGGGTGCGCGCGTTATCCCGCGACACATCGAAGTCGGCGGGGCAGCTGTACACGCCCTCGTCCCGGTTTGCCGCTGCGTACATCAGGATGAGCCGCGAACCAGCCGGGATCTTGACGCCGCCCACCTCGGTGTCCACCTTCGCCATCCGGAAGAGGCCCTGGACGGGCGACTCCATGCGCAGCGCCTCCTCCACGAGGTTCCCGATGAGCGAAGGGTCGGCCCTCACCGCGGCCAGCTGCCCCGGGTGTGCACAGAGGAGCATCGTGCCCGAGGCGATCAGGTTCGTGGTCGTCTCATTCCCAGCCACGAGGATCTGCTGGAGGATGCTCAGCATCTCCGCGGTGTTCAGGGGCGTCTCACCGTCGAGCCGGGCGGCGATCAGGTCCGAAAGCAGGTCATCCTGGGGCTGGGCGCGGCGCTCATCGAGTTTCGCGGCGAAGTAGTGCTGAAATTCGACGATGCTCCGGGCACATTCGAGCTGCCGTTCCCGCGTGAGGAAGCCGCTCAGCGGCGCCACCGAGTCGTCCGACCAGCGCTTGAACGTCCAGAGGTCGCTCCGGGGCACGCCGAGGGCGTCCGCGATCACCGTCAGGGGCAGCGGCGCCGCGAAGTCGTGGATGAGTTCCACGCTTCCCTTCCTCCTGAAGGTCTCGAACAACTCATCCGCTATCTGGCGGATGCTCGCCTCCATGCTGCCGACGCGCCGGGCCGAGAACGCCTTGTTCACGAGGCCGCGGTAGCGGGCGTGGTCGGGCGGGTCGGCGCTGAGGAGCGTATTCACGGACGGATAGCCTTCGGACACGATCGCCCGCATCTCGTCATCGGCGCCCCCGCCGCCAGTGCCGACGCCAGGCCCGGAGTTGGAGGAGAAGCTCTCGATGTCCGCGCTCACCTGCTTGATGTCCTCGTGCCGCGTGACGATGAAAAACCCGGCTCCGGGCACCTGGTAGACCGGCTGCTCGTCGTGCATCGCCTTGTAGAAGGGATACGGGCACTCGACCGTCTCGGGCGCCATTGGATTGATCTCTTTCAGCGATGTCATGGGTGCTCCTTCGCCTTCCTGGCCTTGAGCGCTGGATTATAGGCAAAACTGGCCGACCGGCCAGAATGCGGCGAGCACGCCGCACGGCGTACAATCCGGCCGTCATCCGCCGGACCCCGGCGGGCCGCCAATCGCCACAACACTCTTCAGTCCAGGAGGCTCACACCGATGGCCATTTCACTCAGCGGGCAGGTAGCCCTTGTCACCGGCGGAGGGCGCGGCATCGGCCGTTCCGTCGCACTCGACCTCGCCCGGCACGACGCGAAGGTCGTGGTGAACGACTCGGGCGGTGGCCTTGACGGCCGCGGAGCCGACGAGTCCGTCGCCGAGGCGGTCGTGCGCGAGATCACCTCCGCCGGCGGTGAGGCCGTCGCGGACCACGGCAACGCGGCCGACTACGAAGCGGCCTACGCGATGGTCAAACGGGCCGTCGATACCTGGGGCCGCCTGGACATCGTCGTCTCGAACGCAGGCTTCCTGCGCGACCTCGCCCTCCACAACATGAAGCCCGAGGACTGGCAGGCGATCATCGACACCCACCTGACCGGCGCCTACAACGTGCTCCACCACGCCTGGCCGGTGTTCCGCCAGCAGAGCTACGGCCGGGTCGTCCTCACCTCCTCCAACTCCGGCTTCGTCGGAAACTTCGGCCAGGCGAATTACGGCGCGGCCAAGGGCGGCCTCGTCGGCCTGATGAACGTCGCCAAGCTCGAAGGCGCCAAGTACAACGTCATGGTCAACTGCCTCGGCCCGGGCGCCGCGACCCGCATGACCGAGAACCTCATGCCGAAGGAGCGCCTCGCCGCCATGAGCCCCGACCTCGTCGCCCCGGGCGTGACCTTCCTCTGCAGCCCCGAGTGCACCGACAGCGGCATCATCCTCGAGGCCTCGGGCGGGAGCTTCGGGCGTGCCGCTGTCGTCCGCAACAAGCAGGTGAAGCTCGGGACGCCAAGCGCGGACGAAGTGGCGGCCCACTGGTCGGAGATCACCAGCCTCGCCGACACCGAAGTCTGGTGGAGCGTGAGCAAGTCGCTCGCCCAGTTCAAGGCCGAGCAGGCGAAGGCATAAGGGGCGCCCCGGTCGAGCTAAGCGTCAGCCTCGCGGACGGCGCCGCTCGCGACCGCCTCGTCGATCTCGCCCTCGGAGAGGCCCGCGAGACGGAGCAGCTCGCGCGCCTCGCTGCCGAATGGAGCGGCGGGCGGTCCCGCTCGGAAGCCGTCGCCGTTCAGCTTCACGGGCGGACCGAGGTTCGTCACAGGACCGAGGCCCCAGTGGTCCTGCTCGACGAGCAGGCCGTTCGCCCGCACCTGCTCGTCGGTAAGGAGTTCCACCGGCAACCGCACTGGCGAGGCCGGCACGCCCGCGCCGTCGAGCATCTCCTTCCACTCGGCCGTCGATTTCTCCGCGAAGCGCGTCTCGATCCGATGCTGGAGGCCAGCGTAGTGGAGCGCGATCGCCTCACGGTCGATCCCGGCCGTGCGGCCGAGCATCTCGTCCGCGAGGCCCGTCGCGGCCATCAGCCGCTTCTGCAGCCCCGGCCCGGAGGCAGCAACCGCGATTGCCGCATCGGCCGTCGCAAACGTGCGGTAATACACGGTCGTCATATACGAAGGCCGGACGCCAGCACTGCGCTGCAACTGGTCGGCGAAGGGCACCCCCTCAGCCCGCGCCCGGCCGAGCCACTCGCGGAGCTCCTGGTCGGGCGCCGCGTCCACGGAGTGGACACGGGTGAAGAGCGTGTTCTGGAGGGTCATCGAGGCGCCAAGGAGCGAAACATCGACTTCCCCGCCGCGGCCGGTGCGCTCCCGTTCGTACAGCGCCGAGGCGACCCCAAAGGCGAGCTGCGTCGCCGCCATGAAGTCCACGATCGGTGAATCACCGGCCGTCGGCAGCCCGTTGCTGACCTTCCCCATCGCGGCCATCAGGCCGCTCCGCGCCTGGACGACGTAATCCATACCGGCGAGCATCCGGTCCGGCCCCTCCCGCCCAAAAGCCGTCACGTTCCCGCATATCAGCCGCGGATACCTCGTTGAGAGCGTGGCGAAGTCCAGGCCCATTTCGGCGGCGAGGCCAGGCCGGAGGTTGAAGAGCGCCACGTCGGCCCCCGACAGGAGCCTATCGAGGATGCGTGGCGTCAGCTCGTGGCGGAGGTCGAGGGGGAGTGAGTGCTTTCCCCGGTTTCGCGAGATGAAGTGGCGCGACTCCCGGGGGAAGGTCGGGGCGAGCGTCCGGGTCGGGTCGCCCTCGTGCGGCTCGACCTTGATGACGTAGGCACCGCCGTCGGCGAGCAGCTGGGCGCAGTACGGGACGGCCACGAACTGCCCGAACTCGATTACACGCAGGCCGGAGAATGGTTGTTCGGCCACGCTGCCCCTCCCTGAAAAGGCTCGTACGATGGTGGCCGGACGATACCGGATTCGAAGCGAGGGCGCTCATGGTCGATATGCTCAGTACAGGTCCCGCGGACGCTCAGATGACGCTCGTGCTCGCCCACGGCGCCGGCGCGCCCATGGACAGCCCCTTCATGGAGGCCTTCGCCGAAGGCCTCGCGGCGGCTGGCGTCCGGGTCGTCCGCTTCGAATTCCCCTACATGGCCGGGCGCCGCACGGGCGGCCGGCGCCCCCCGGACCGCGAACCCGTCCTCCTCCAGACCTGGCGGGATGTCGTCGCGGAACTGGGCGGCGGGCCGCGCCTGGCCATCGGCGGCAAATCGATGGGCGGTCGCATGGCCAGCATGGTGGCGGACGAACTCGGCGTTCGGGCGCTCGTCTGCCTGGGCTACCCCTTCCACGCGCCCGGCCGGATGCCCGGGACGAGGATCGCCCACCTTGCGGCGCTGCGGACGCCAGCCCTGATCGTCCAGGGCACCCGCGACTCCTTCGGAAAGCCGGACGAGGTCGGGGACTACCCGCTGTCACCGAGCGTCCAGGTTCACTGGCTGGAGGATGGCGACCACGACTTCAAGCCGCGGGCTGCCTCCGGGCGCACGCAGCGCCAAAACCGGGACGAGGGTATCGCCGCCGTCGTGGCCTTTCTCAGGCAGTTCTGAGGCTCAGGCGGACGCCGGCCAGGGGTCGCCGGGGCCTGGCCGGCCGTTCGCATACCAGACGATGTAGTCGAGGTTCCCCGTATCGACTCCCGCGCGCGAAAGGTCGAGGGCGATCTCCGCACGATGCTGGGCGGAGTGCGAGAGGGCCTGGAGCAACCCGGCGCTCACCGGGAACTCCCGCTCCCACCAGGGGACGTAGAACGGTGCTTCGATGCGCTGTTCGTCCAGGCCAGCACAGAACGCAGCGAAGCCTTCGCCGGTCTCCCGGGCGTAGGCCGCTAATCCAGCTGCATCCCTCGGTGGCTCTGGCATGGTCGCCACGCCCTTGAGGGCATCGAGAAACCCGCGTTCAACGCCGAGGGCGTGCTGCAACTGCTGCAGCCGCGATTCCACCGGCTGCCCGAAGCCACCGGGAGCGCCGAGAAACCCGGCTGGCGCCGAAGCGGCCGCCTTCAGCATCCGTGCGTTCGCCCAGGTGTTGTGGGCGTACAACCGTGTAAACAGCTCCATCGGGCACCTTCTCCGCAGCCGATCGTGCCTCTCCGGCTGCCCGATCACAACCCCGCCGGCGCCGGCGTCAGAATCACGTAGCTGAGGAACAGCCCGAGCGTCCCGCGCTTCGCCACCCGGAACCCGTGTTCAGGGAAAGCCCACGGTGCACGCCGCACGTCCACCCGGCCGAACCGGACATCGACGAGGACGGCCCTTCCCCCCAGCTTCAACACGCGCTTCATTTCACGCAGCGCGCCGTCCTTCAGGCTGTCTTCAATGTGGTGCCACGCCAGCCTGGATACGACGACATCGAAGCTCTCGTCGCCAAAGGGCAGAGCCGAGGCGCTGGCGACCTGCAGGTCCAGCCGGACGTCGTTGCGAACACCCTTCTTCCTGGCCGCGTCGATCATCTCGGGCGACGGGTCTATCCCCGCGACGTGCGCGTTCGCCCCAGCCCGGCGGGCCGCCGAGACCGTGAGGTGGCCGGGCCCACAGCCAATGTCCAACACCGCCTCTCCGGCCTTGACGCGAGCGGCCTTCAGGACGGACCTGTCACTCATGCGGACAAGGGGGCCGAAGACACGGTCGTACAGGCCGGCCCAGTGGATGACGCCGTGGTCGTGCGGTGCGCGTTCCGCTTTCCCTGTGTGTACTGAAGGCACATGATGCATTTGGGCATTCCTCACAATTCGTCGAAAAGAGAGTTGCACTGATGGTGCGCAGTCCACAAGCGACAGTGTTGCCCCGGGTGTCCACTACCGGACACACCGACCCGAATTGTGCCGGTCCGCGCCCGGACCGCCGCGTCGCGAAGACGCGATCAAGCCTCGTCGCCGCGCTTACCACGCTCATCCTCGAACGCGGATACCGGCGCCTCACGGTCCAGGACATCCTTGACGGTGCGAACGTCGGCCGATCAACGTTCTACGCACACTTCCGGGACAAGGACGAATTGCTTTTGGGCAGCTTCGAGTGGCTGTTCTCGTCCCTCGAAGCGGAGGCTCCGAGCACCGGGACATCAGCCGGCTTCCCCGCGCTCGAGTTCATGCGTCACGCCGCAGACCATCGTCTCCTGCACCGCGCACTGGCGAGAGATGGCACGCTCGTCGCGCTGGTGCCGAGGCTCCAGGGACTGCTTGTACGGCGGGACCTGGCCCGCCGCGGCCTCAACCCGCACTCCCCGGAGCCCGCCGAACGGGCGCTGGCGGAAATGCGGGCCGGCGCCTTCCTCGCTCTCGTCACCTGGTGGCTTGAATCGGGTGCCTCGCTCCCGCCCGAGGAGGTTTACAAGCTGCTTCTCGACCAGTCCGGCCAACCGGCGCTCGCCCTGTGAGCCTGGCGGTCATCACTCGCTGTCCCTGTGGAGATCGCGCTGCCGTTCGCCCCGGGCGAGCGTCGAGACTCGGTGCGCCAGGCGGTCGCCGCCTTTCACCAGTGGGCCGAACCTCCAGGCTACGGCCTCCTCGAATACTTCAGCCGTCGCGGCAGGCACGGAGC
>JBJXGC010000020.1:0-22965 GCA_046154545.1 Dehalococcoidia bacterium
GTGGCCCGCGAACTGGATGAGCAGGAGCCCGGCCTCCGGGCGCAGTACGAACGGGAGTCGCGTGGAGACCGCGATCTGTACTACCCGAAACCTGCTGTAGCAGACATTCTCAGCGGGCTCCACACGCAGCGACTGGATTTCACCGCGTTCCACGACCAGATCCGCGAGTACCGGAACGACCGATACCGCCGGACGGAGATGCCGAAGCGGTGGCGCGACGAGTTGACCATTGGCGATCGGGAGCACGTCCATAGCCGTCTCGGGCACAACATGATCATGCGGGTGGCTGCGATGCTGACGCGGAACCCGCCGCAGTTCCACCTGGAGCCTACGGGTGACAGCGAGGAGGCCGAGGAGCGCGCGAAACGTCAGGAGCGCTGGGCCAACAATCTCTGGCCCGCGCTGGAGCAGCGAGAGCCCAAGCGCCGCCGTGTAATCGACAACCAGGTGGGCGACGGGCTCGGCATCGTGGAGATCTACCGCACGGGCGCCTATTCCAAACTGGACCTGAAGCGGAGCGAGAGCGAGTCCGCGGCGCAGTATCTGCGCCGCACGGAGACGGCCTACCGAAGCGCGGGGCACCCCTATAACATCCGGGTCATCGACCCGCTTTCGTTCTTCTGGGAGCAGGATGGGGACGAGATTTGCCGGGCGTGGGTAGAGCAGGAAGTGGCGCGGGCCACTATCGAGCCGAGGCTGCGGCGGCAGTTGGGCGAGCCGCAGTTCCAGGAATGGAAGGCGCGCGCGTACTTGGCCAAGGAGGGTATGGCCAAGTACGACACGGGCCGGGATCGCCCAGCCGACACCGTATCCGTGATCCGCTACGTCGATAAGGGCTGGTCGGCGTTGCTGGTCGACGGCGCGTTTGTGACCGAGCCCGAGCCCAACGCCATCGGCGTGGTGCCATTCGTGCTCTACGAGGGCATGTCTACCGGGAGTCCGAACCGAAGCGAGCGGTTCCAGGGCGTGTTCTGGGGCATGGCCGAGCTTGAGCGCGCGGTGGACTGGCTGGCGACGCTGGAGCTCGATAATGGGTTCGTCCTGAGCCGTCCGAAACTGGTGATTTACCGCGAGAACGACACCACGGGCGGGGTCGACCGGACGCTGCTCGGGACGAAGGCGCAGCCTAATGGCGAGCCTATCGACTTCAAGGGCGGCAACGTGCCCACCCTGGGGCCAGGCGAGCGCATCGTAAACGTGACGGAGCAGTTCAAGGCGCACGATACGCGCGGGCTCCGGGCCGAGCTGATGCAGTTGATCCAGATCTCGGGGCTCAACCCGATTGCCCAGGGCGAGTCGCCCGGCAGCGACCCCGCCGGGTACGCGATCAACGCGCTCCAGAGCGCGGCGCAGAGCATGTACGAGATCCTCTCTGACAACGGCGCCCGTGGTGATGCGCTGGTGTTCACCATTTTGAGGCTGCTCATCCGGGATGAGCTCAAGCAGCCGTGGGGGCTCAGTTCGAGCCGCGGAAGCTCCCGCGCCAGCCGGGCCGAGTGGCTGACATTGGGGCCGGACGACGTGGACGACTCCCCGCCGACCGTGAAGATCGACCCGCTGTCAGACGTGAACCGCATCGCGGTGCAACAGGCGCTCCGGCAGGGCAACCAGGAGGGCTACATTTCCAGGTGGCGGGTTCAGCAGGACGGCTATGGGGTCCAGGATCCGGACGCCGAGGACGAGGAGATCGCGCAGGACAACATGAAGGCGAAGCTCCTGACGCTGGCTATCGATGAGGCCATGACGCAGGTGTTGGCCTTGGGGCAGCAGGCCGCTCCGGGGCCAGGGCTGGTCGACCAATTTGGCCAGCCGATGCCGTCCTCACAGGGTGCGCCGGTAGCCAATGGTGGCGCACCCGCCCCAGTCCAGCCGCCAACGGTCGGCGGTGCAGCCTCGGGCGCGTCGAGCGCTCCGTTCCAGCCGGGTCCAGGCCCGGCATCGCAGCAGCCCATGACGGCTCTGGCGGGCCAGGATCGTGGGCAACGGCCTCCGGGGGTAGGTGGATGACACGCGAGGGTCCCGTTTCAGGACGGCGGTGGAACCGGATAACGGACAGCGGCGTCCGGTATTTCCAGGAGGCCTTTGCTTCTTCCTACGAGGCACTCTTGGCCGATGGGTTTCCGCCGTTCCATGAACCCAATTCCCCGCTGCGCCAATTCCAGATCCTGAGCGCTGCTCGCGCAGCGGGTGACCCGCTGTATTGGGACGACCCGCAGGCGCAGCAGACGTATGCGAGGCTGGCGATCCGGTTCGCTGACCCCGGCCCCGCGTTGCCCACTCAGAGCGTGTACCCCGGAGGGTCGCGGTGATCACACTCGATCAGTTCATGGATGCTCTGTCCGGCCAGGAGTCGGGCGGCCTCTACGATGCGAAAAACAAGCGGACGAAGGCCTACGGGCGCTTCCAGATCATGCCGTCCAACTGGCCATCCTGGGCCAAGGAGGCGGGGATCCCAGGGGCGGAGCCGACGCCCGCCAACCAAGATCGCGTCGCGAGGTTCAAGCTCGGGCAGTATTACGACCGGTTCGGCAACTGGGAGGACGTGGCGTCGGCCTGGTACTCGGGCTCGCCGCGCAGCGCGTACACCCCGGAGCAGTTGAGCCGCAAACAAGGCTACGGGGACGAACCGTCTATCAACGAATACGTGTCGAGCGTGATGAACCGCGCCGGCGGCTCCACTGGAGGATCCAGCATGACCAGCCCACAGCCTGGCCAATCGTCCTACGCGGCCATCCTGGCGCAGATTGATGCCCTCTCGAAGAGCCCCCCGGCGTTTGGGACAGATGCCTACGATGATTGGCTGGCAGCACTGACCGTGCTCGCCTCCAACGCCCGAACGCTGAGGCCGCCCGCGGAGGATGACCCGGCACGCGGTGAGTTTCAGGACAAGATCACCGCGGCGAACACGAGCATCGCTCTTGATGGGGCTGGCCTGGCGCGGACCATCGCCGACATCGACAGATTCTTCGCGGGCAAGGAGGAGAGCCGCGCCCGCGCTGGGATGAAGGCGGAGGCGCAGGCGTACATCGGCAAGTACGGGACGCTGCCGGGCAAGAACACATTCTCCGCCCGCGACCTCGGGGCTGGGCTGACGACGTTCGCGAACATCCTGGGCGTCGACCCCGACGCCCAGGACTTTGCACGGTACTCCGGCACCCAATGGATCGACCCGGAGATGGACCTCTTTCAGGGAGATAGGGCACTCGGCGTTGGCGGTGAACCGCCGGTTGTCCCACCTGGGCTGGGCGGTGGCATCATCCCGGTAGCCCCCACGGCAGCCGTTCCCGTGCCTCCAGGGCCTGCGCCCACGAGTGCTGGCATCATTGATATCAACACCGGGACCAACGCAGCGGCGACGGCGACACGCCCGAGCATCACGCAGCCCGCAACCTCATCCCGCGCGCCGAGCGCTGGCGGAGCCTGGTGGAAGGTGGTAGCGAACTAATGGCTTACACAGGAGTACCAGCCGGCGGTTACGTCGCCGGGCAACTCGTCCAGACGGGCACCGCGGGTACCTCTACCGTGGAGGACTACGGCGGGAAGGCGGTGTTTGCGCCAGATGGCACGCGGCTGCCTCCGGGCACCGTGATTCCCGCGGGGGCGTGGATCTCGCTCGAAGCGCCGCCGCCACCCGGATCGTGGGACCCCACCACCAACTCTGTCGTGGTAAACGGGACGAGGATGCCGTCGTCGGGCGGCTCGGTCGTCACGGGCTCGCAAATCCCGCTAGACCAGGCGAACATCGCGGCACTCGCGGCCGCCGCCAAGCATGCCCAGGACAGTCTCGCTGAGAGTCGGCGGCAGTTCGACGCCAACTTCCAACAGGGGTCAGAGCAGGCCGCGCGGCAATACGAACTGGACAAACTCCAACTCGGCGAGACCCAGGCATCGCGGCAGTTCAACGAGCGGATGGCGCAGCTCAACCTCGCCCGGCAGACAGCGCTGGACGCGGAAAACGCGAAGTACAACGCGGCGCGGCTCGAACTGGAGCGGGCGCAGTTCGGAGCGAGCCGCGAGGACGCCGCCTTCGGGCGTCAGACATCGCTCTACGATCGCGAACTCGCGACGCTCGGGATGCTGGCAGATCGGAGTGGCCCGCAGGACTGGGTCAAGTACGCCAACCTCCTGGACGGGCTGAGCGCCCCTGACCCCATGGCCACCCAGACGATCGATGTCCTCGGTCGTCTTAACGCCTTGCGGGGTGGCCAGCAGCCTCCAGGCGCGCCACAGGCCGCCCCGCGGCCAAGCGGTCAAGGGACCATCCCCATCGGTGGCGGTAGCGGGTTCGGTGGTGGGCAGCCCGGCGCCCCCCAGCCCAATCCGGCCCCGACCTTCAACGAGGATCAAACCGTCGAGATCCAGCCAGTGCCCGATCCTCGCCGTGGTCAGCCTCGCCAATGGGGCCAAGGATCCATCAACAGCGGCGTGCCCGCGGTCGTCACGGGGGATTCGCCCTACGGCCGGACTGGCGTCGAAGAGATCGCGTTCAACCCTGATGGCGGGCGCATCGGCGTTATCCCCGTTGGCCAGATGCGGCGACTCCCGGAGGGGCTTCCGCGGGCCGCGTCTGGGGGGATGTTCGGCGGAAGCATGACGTTCAACCGGTACTCGCCGGAGACGCTCAACAACATGCCGTTCATTCAGAAGCTTCGCGGGACTCGCGAGGCCGCCGCCTTCCGGGGGTACGGCGCGCCGCTCACCAGCCAGCGGCTCGGAGGCACAGACGTGCCGTGGGGCAACCGAGTGAACTACCGCACGCTGATGAACATGAACCCAACCGAACTGGCGATGACCCAGGGGCTCGTAGAGGACGACCTGGGCGCGAACTTCGACGACTACATCGCGCAGTCCCGCCGAGCGGCCCCGTTCGGGCAAACGCTCCCAGTTGCGCGATATGGAGGGTAGCTAGGTGGCCACCTACGCCTACGAGTCCCGGCGTCAGCGGCGTCAGCGCCAAATTGCCGAACTCCAGGCGGCCAGTCAGCGGGCCGCACCCTATGTCGCACGAGGCGACTACAGCGGCGCACGCGCCGCCCTGGTGGACTCAGACGACCCCGGCATCGCTGAGGCGATCGCGCTTCTCCAAGAACGCCGGGCACGTCGAGAAGCGCCACCCCCTGTACGGGAGCAGCCAGCGCCTGCGGACGCAGCCGAGGAACCGAAGAAGAGCGGGGGCTTTCTTCGCAAGGCCTTGCGAGCCGTCGACCGGGTCACCCCGGAGTTTGTCGAGAGCGCCGCTGAGAAGGGCCTTGGCGCTGCGCTGACTGCCAAGCCAGCCGCCGCCGCAGCGTATAAGGCCCTCGACTACGGGCGCGAGTACGTCGGTGGCCCCCTGTTTTCAGTGATCACCGGGACGACGGGGAACGAGACCAAGATCGACCCCAAGACCGGGAAGCCGTACCGCGACGCGCCCGGATTCCGAGACTTTGGCAGGGGCCTGGTAGAGGCAGCCACCCGAAACCCGCTCGACACCTACGCGGAGGCACGCGTCGCCACCCGCGAACGCATGGCCGATCCAAACCTGGGGGCCGGGTCGCGCTTCTTGCTGAGCACTACGACCGACCCGCTGACCTACGTGGGGCCTGGGTTGCTGAAAGCGGCCGGAAAGGCGGTTCCCGGAGCACTTGCCAGTGCTCGTGGCAGCAAAGGTATCGCCACTGCTGCGCGACTTCTCCTCGAGAACCCGCGCCAGGCGGCAGGCGGCGCGATCGTTGGTGGGGCGCTCGCGGGCGAAGCCACCGAACAGGTCACCGGGAGTGAGGGGGCTGGAAGCGCGGCAACCCTTCTGGGCGCGATCGCGGGCGGTGGCCTCGCTGCACGAACAGCGCTCAGGAACGCGCCCCCCGGTATGCCATCGCCACCTTCGGGGGTGGCTGCCCCACCGTCCTCTTCGGGCCTTACCCCCGACTACAGCCAGGGAGACATCTTTACGCTGCCACCCCTGCGGGTCACGCCGCTTTCGCGCCCGCAAGAGGCGCTGAACTCGGTCAAGCACGTCATCTTCGGCCGCGACGCCGTGCTGACGGACGAGATCGCCTACCCAGCAATGGAGGCGCGCGAACGCCTGAAACCGGTAATCGAGTCCCAGGGCAACCGGTTCGCGACGGTCGCCACCAGCATTTCCCGGAAGACCTTCCAGTTCGACGAGCGCGAGCGGATTACCGACATCCCCGGCAACCCGACCTTGCAGGACCTTGCCGCCCGCCTTCCAGACTACGAACCGCTGATGACCCCTACGCAGGTCGCGGCAATGCGCCGCATTGAAGCCGAGGTGGCGCCCTTTAAGCGCCTCTTGGACGAGGCGGGCGTAGAGGTCGGCAATCGCACCGACGTGATGGAAGGCGGCTTCTATCTGCCACGCGGGCGCGCCGAGTTGGAGGGCACCGACGAGCCAATGAAGCTGTTTGGCGGTAAGGGGAAGCCCGGATTCCAAAAGACAGCCACCTTCGATTCCATGTCCGATGGCATCAACGCCGGATACGAGTACTCCAAGTTTGAAGAGGCCATGGCCTCGTATGGCCGGGCGGCAGGCCGTGCCTCTGTCGACAAGCACGTCGCCGACTACTTCAAGTCGGTCACGGACGATGCTGGCGACCTGATCGCGACCACGCCGTCAGACCGCATGAACCCCCGCATCCGTGGGATGTGGCAAGACGCCACGGGTGAACTGGCCAAGCTGCGAGGCCGCCTGGCAACGGCTGAGAAGCGCGCGGCGATCGCGTCGAAGCAGCAAGACGAGGTCGACCGGGCCATCGGTGAGTTTGGGCGTGCGGTCCCTGCTGACCAGGGCGCCCGCAAGGTGGCCACCCTTCCGACCAAGGTGGCCAACGAGACGAAGCGCGGTGAGCGCTTGGCCGCAAACGCAGAGGCCCAGCGCGCGGACAAACCGCGCCGCAAGATGACGGCCGGTGGGCCAGTCCGCATTGCCACCCCAGCAACAGATGCTGAACTGGCGAGGGCACAGATCTACGATGCACGCGCCGAGGAAGTGGCACGGGTGGTCGGCGCGATCGATGAGGCCATCCCTGCCGACATCGACCGGCTTCGGTTCCTGGATACCGCAATGAATCGCACAGAGCGCCGCCTGGCTGCACTGCGAGCTCGCGGTGGCGCACATGCGGCAACAGCGGACAGTCTCAGTGCCGACATGGCGCGCCTGAAGGCCGCCATTGAGGGCCTCCGGCCCGAGTACAAAGCCGCGCTCACCCGAAGCCGCCAGACGCCGCGAGGCGCATCGGCCATCGACCTGGTGGGGTTGCAGGGCTACAGCTTCCCGACCGCAATGGCGAACGTGGCAAACAAGTACGTGCTCGCGGAGCGCCCGGCGACGGGCTTTGGCGCCGGTGGCGTCACCCTCGTGCGGAGCCTGAACGGGCTCCTTCGCGGCATCAAGGCGACCGCGGACGTGAGCTTTATGGGCATCCAGGGCGCGATCGGCGCCGCGAGCGACCCGGTCGGGTTTGCAAGGGCGCTGCGCGTCGCCTACCAATCCATGGCCGACCCGACAGTGCTCGGCCGCTACATCCAACAATTCGACGAAAAGGCGTTGGCCGCTGGCCGCCCGACCTCGCGGGTTTGGGCTTCAAAGGGTCTTCGCATCGGCGGCACGCAGACTGAGTTTGAAATTGGCCAAGGGCTCGGGCACATCGGGGATGCATTGCTCACGGGGAACATCCCGAAGACGAAGCTAAACCCGCTGCGTGGCTCCAACCGCGCTTTCGGCAACTTCGGCGACGCCATGCGGCTGGAGATGGCCAACGTGGGATACGGGTCGGCCCGGCTCGCCAAGTTCGACATGAATGACCCCGCCAACCTGGAGAGCGTGGCGAAGGCCGTCAACGCCGCGACGGGCTGGAGCCGGAAGCGCTTTGCTGGCGACGTTGGCGAGATGGCACTGTTCGCGCCTCGCTTCTTCAACAGCCAGCTTGAGTTCCTGACGACCATCGCGACCGGGAAGGGACCCGGCGCGATGGAGGCCCGGCGCATGATGCTTCAGTTCCTGGGGATCGGCATCGGGCTGACCACCGTCGCGAACATCGCGAACGGCGAAGGCGGCATCCCCCTTGAAGAGCAGTTCGACCTTGGGGGGCCAAACTTCATGCGCTTCCGCGCGAACGGGACGGACGTGTCCCTGTTCGGTCCATGGGACTCGCTGGTCCGGGGTATCACCCGAACCGTACAGGACGGTGACCCGAGGGCCTTCTACCGCAGCAAGTCCAGCCCCATCGTGAGCAACGCGTGGACGGCCCTCAGCGGGTCGAACTTCCAAGGGCAGCCTGTTTCCATGGGCAGCTTTCTCCGCGACCTCGTTGCCCCGTTCTCGCTGTCCGACTCCGAACTCGTCGGCGGAGAAAAGGGCCTTGGCGGCACCGCGCTGGGCCTCACCGGCACGAAGGCCACGGCGATGACGCCGCGGGAAGAACTCGACGCCCTGGCCAGGGCAAAGTTCAACAAGACGTTCTATGACCTCAGCCCCAGCGAGCAGAAGGGGATGAAGGACGCGCATCCCGAAGTGTGGGAGCGCGCGGTCGACCGAAAGACCAAGGTTAGCCAGCAATGGGAAGCGACCAAGCAGGAAGCCGTCGCCGAACAGCAAGCGCGAGACGCCCGGCTGCTGGCAGGGGAACTGACCGTACAACAGTGGACTGATGCTCGGCGCACTGCACTCGCGGAGAAGGCGGGCGCTTTCAAGACGCTCTATGGCGACAAGAACTTCGAGCGCAAAGACAAAGTCTTGGAGGGATACTTTGACGCCATGGATGCCGCGACCCAAGACGGCGTGCTCGACTTTGAACTCGTGGACAGCTACATGGAGGGCCTGAGCGAAACCGACCGCGCCCACATCACGGCCAATACCGGCGTCGACCAAACGCCGATCGAGAAGCTGCGAAAACGACTGGCCAGCGAGTATTACGCACTGCCCCAGTACCGAGGCTACAGTGCCGACGAAGGCCGGGAAATCAACGCGCTCCTCATCGAGGTGTCCAACACCAGCCGCCGTGACGACGACCTTGCTAAGCTCAAGGCGCTCCGGCAGGTGCTTGCCGAAGGCACGTGGAGCGCCGCGGCGGCGAAGGGCGCCCGGCGCAGCATTCTGGGGATGCTGCGGGAGCGCCGCGATCGCGAACGCTTTGCCCGTGCCCACCCCGAGATCGTGATTCTCACCGGCCGCGGGCGCCTCGCCGCCACGATGGCCGCGGCAATATCTGCTGCAGCAGATTGACGCGGGCACCGTGCCATTGCGATGATGCTGTGGACGGCATCATCCCCCACGTAGGGGAGTTGCCCAAGGAGCATTCGCTACAGTTATGCCAGATCCGACGGTTACACCAGGGCCGGAAACGTCCCCAGGATTAGGCGGGGTGAATCTATCGCCCCAGGTCTTGCAGATGCTCGCGCCAGACCTTCGGCCTTCCGAGGCGAAGGTGGAGACGGACACATCCGCTGACGAGGACGAGCCCACAGGCGACGCTACAGGCGGCGAGGATGCCGGCAAGACGGGCGACGGCCCGGCCGACAGCACTGGCACCCAAGCGAAGCCGAAGCCGAAGCACGATGCTGCGGAGTGGGCGCGGGTGATCAGCGAAGTCCCCCAGCGCATTCACGAGGTCCCTTCGGGCATGGTGGCCGAGACCATCAAGCTCATGCAGGACAACCTGCGGCGGGCCAACGAGATGGCAGTAGAGAACGCCGCGAATCGGGCGCGTCAAGAGGAGGCTCAAGAGGCCACCATCCGCGCCGAGATCGCGAAGATTGACGAACTCCGAACCAGCGACCCAGATGGCTTCTCTTCCTGGGGTGCCGAGCACCCCGACCGTCTGAACGCCTACCTCAAGTTGCGGGATTCTCACGCCGAGGTTCCCCCAGAGGTCGCACGGCGCGTTGAGGCTGAAATCAATGCCGAGGCGCTCCAGGCGGTGGCGGTACTGGACGCATTCCCAGCGGCTCGCGAAAAGCTCGCCCTCCTAGCCCAAACTGCCCCGTACCAGTCGACCCCGGCAGGGTTGCGGCGGCTCGCGGTAGATGTCGAGCGGCTATTGCGCGAAGCCGAGGGCCCCGCCCAAAGGGCGGCGGCCGAGCGGGAGCAGGCGGCGGCACGCGAACGTTCACGCCCGGCGGCGGTCGTCCTTGACGGCCCCTCCCCGAGCTCGGACGGACTCCCCGTCGGCTGGAAGACGATGTCCTACGAAGCGCTCAGGCGCATCCCGGACTGGGAAAAGAAGACACAGGCCGCGCTGGCAAAAGAGGCTCGCTAGGCTCCTAAAGGAGGACAGCCTTGACTGTCGAGTCCTTCATTCCGGTCCTTTGGTCGGCGAAGTTCGCCGAAATCCTGGACAAGGTCCACCGGTACGCCAACTGTGCGAACCGGGACTGGGAAGGCGAAATCAAGGGCAAAGGCTCTTCGGTTCGCATCCAGACCATCGGAGACCTGACCGTCTCCGACTACACCCGCAACCAAAACATCACGGCCGCCGAGACCCTCAACCTGGCCGACCAGGCGCTCGTCATCGACCAGGCGAAGCTCGTCCACTTCTTCCTCGACTCCGTCGACAAGGCACAGGCCCTCGACGGCGGGTCGCTGATGTCCAAGGCCATGGAGCGCTCGGCGTACGCCATCAAGGATGTCGTCGACATCTACGTCGCTACGCTGTTCAACACGGCCGTGGACGGGACGGCGAACGATGTCACCAATGGGACGCCCCTGACGGTGGGCACCGGCGCCAGCGAGATTGACGCCTACGGACTTCTCGTTGAACTCGGCGTCAAACTCGACAATGCGAACGTGCCGAAGGAGGGCCGGAAGGCCGTCGTGCCACCCTTCTTCGAGGGGATGCTCCGGCTTGACCCGAACTTCGTAGGGTTTGGCACCAGCCCGAACATGGCGAGCCTCAAGGGTGAGCCCATCGGCAGGGCCGCTGGCTTCGAGGTGCTCACCTCCAACAACTGCCCTGCCGGGGCGTCCAGCTCCAAGGTGGCCCTCGCCGTCTGGGATGGTGCCTCCACTTTCGCGGAGCAGCTCACCGAGATGCAGGCGTACAAGCCGGAGCTGCGCTTCGGCGACGCCGTCAAGTCGCTCCACGTCTACGGCGGCAAGGTCACGCATCCCGCGGGCATCGCCGCCGCTGAAGTGCTCCAGGGCGCGTTCCGCTAAGCCCCAAAAGGAGGGTTCGCCACTATGGCTACCACTGCTATCGCGCCTGTCGTTCAGGCGCTTGACACGGCCTCTGCAGACCTCTTGGCGGCTGGTACGGTCGCTACGACCCCAGCCGACGGCTGGGTCATCACTCCCGCTGGGCGACAAGCTCCCGGCGCGCTGCTGTTCATCTTCGAGGCAGACGCGTCTGGCGACACCGTCGTCATCCAAGCAGGCGACAACCCCCCGGCCGTGCGGGCGGGCCTGGGCACCAAGTCGATCGTCCTCGCGGCGAACGACATCCGGGCAGTCTGGATCGAACCGGCCCGGTACATGCAGAACAACGGCACCATCCAGGCCGTCTGCACCGACGCTGGCACGCGCTGCTACGTGATCGCCCCGCCCCCCGGCGTCGCCGGTGGCAGCGGCATCGCGGGCGCGTAAGGAGGGAGACCACCATGTGCCGAAAACGCAACGCTGCGGCCGAGGCCGCCGACGCTCTGGGCGTCAAGGTTTCGCGGGCAACCGCGGCCCTGCCCCAGACGGCGGCCGCGGCCATCTTTACGGTGACCGGACGGGTGCTCCTGCGGGGCATCGTCGGCGAGGTCACTACCGTCATCCAAACGCAGGCGAACAACACCAAGTTGACGCTCAACGGCGTCGTGGACGTTGACCTGTGCGCAGTCCTCGACATCACCGCTGACGCGGTTGGGACCATCTACGGCATCACCGGAACCTTCGGTGATGCCATGGTGGGGGCGGGCTCTGCCGCCGTGTTCCCTGCCCGGATGCTCGTCCTTGAGCCGGGGACCATCGACCTGTCCTGTGCCGCGTCCAACACGGGCGCGGTCAAGTGGGATCTGTGGTACATCCCACTTGAGCCGTCCGCCACGGTAGTCGCCGCTTAGGCCACAGCCACACGACCAGCAGGGGGGGCGGGTTCGCCCCCCCTGTCCTTCCCGAGGGGGCCGAGGAAGAACAAGAACATTCTGGCGATGCAGGCGGCCGAACCGCGCCCGACTGTCGCGCCCGAGATGCCGGAGGTCCCGGATCTGTCCATGACAAAGGGCGAGATGCTGGGGTATGCTGCGGCTCACGGCATCACGCTGACGGGCTTCCTCACAGGGAAGAACGGCACCAAGCACGATGTCCTTGAGGCCATCCTTGAAGAACTGGACGCGCGGAAGGCCGCCAACCCAGTCAAGGACGAGGAAGCCCCAGAGGAGTAGGCGATGATTCGATGCAAGTTCTACGTGGCGTCCAAGATCCTCCACAACCGGGTAGACGGCGGCGGTACGGTCATCCTTCAGCCGGTCATTGGGGACAGCCCCGAAAACAAGGAGTTCTTCAAGTGGACTCCCAGTGGGGAGATCAAGGTGGGCACCATTAACCAGGCCGCATTCGACGGCTTCGTGATGGGCGCGCAGTTCTACGTCGACTTCACCCCGGCTGAATCCGCGGGAGGCTAACCCAATGATCGCGACCGCGGACTTCGTGATTGCCAACGGCGGGACGGTCTCGAACTACGTCCACATGCCGGGCTACCGGTTTGTGGGCCTACTCGCCCCGACTCTGACATCGACCACGCTCAGCCTCCGCGTCGCCAAGGATGCCGCCGCGACCGGCGCCCAACCGATCCACACCAATGACCACGGCTCCGCGAGTGCCATCCGCACGCTCGGCAACGCAGACACCGGCGCAAAGTACATCCCCATGCCCGAGGCGATGGGCGAGGCCGCGGCTGTGGCCTTCGTCGCCGTCGTCGCCGGGTCTTCCCAGGGCGCCGACCATGCCATCCGATAACGAGCCGGGAGTGCCCATCGAGCTCCAGCCTGATCCGATCATGGGCAAAGTCCGCATGTGGACTGGCGAGATTCCCACGCCCGCCGCTCTCGGCGACATTGAGACTCGGCGAACGGTCCTTTTCCTCACCTACTACTACGAAGAGGACAAGCTCGACCTCAAGGTGCGCATCGACGTAGCTTCCGTGGTGCCAGGCGGCGAAGACCGGATCCATCCATTCAATGAGCCAGTTCACATCAACGAGGGGGCTGCCCTTAAGGCCGCGCTCAGGGCCATTGCGGACGCACCAGACCCCTTCGGTGAGCCTGCCAAGGACAACCTCCGGCGCAAGGCCGAGTATCAAGCTCGTGTAAACGAAGAGGTACGCCTTCGCTACGACCGCAAAGAGGCTACCGGACGATGAGCAACCTCCTTCAGACATACGCCGCGGCCCTTCCCAAGATTGGCCCGAAAATGACCGGGCTCGGACGGCACGTCCGGGCGCTGCTGGCTAGTGACATGCCGCTCGACGCCAAGCGCGAGCTTGCTGCGCTGCTCGACCGCTCGGTCGTCGGCGAGTCTGCGCTTTACGTCACAGTCTATCCACGGTGCGAGTGCGAATCCCCCTACGCGCTTCATGGCTACAACCAGCGCGGGCTCCGCATTTGTCCGGAGTTCCCCAGCCGCGTCTACACGGCGCGCGTGGAAGAGTGGGGGCGTGTATCGCAGAAGGTCGTTACGACGGTCGGCGTCGGCTTCATCGTGGATGGCTTTCAGAACATCGTCGAACTGGAGAACCTCAAGTTCCATGGCATCGGGACGAACTCGACCGCGGAGGCGGCCGGGGACACCGCCCTTGGGGCAGAGGCGACGACCCAATACAGCCCGGACAACACGCGGGCGACTGGCACGACGACTGAGGCGTCGGCTTCCGTCTACCGCACGGTCGGAACCAACACGGTCGACGCGTCGATCACGGTTGCGGAGCACGGCATCTTCTCTCAGGCGGCCACGGGCGGCGGGGTGCTGCTCGACCGGTCGCTGACCGGCGGCCAAGCACTGCTGGCGGCCGACGCCTTGCAAACGACCTACGACCTCACCATCTCGGCGGGCGGATAGATGGCGCTGAAGGGGCTTGGTGAGCTGCCGACCGCGGGCAGCGGCCTTGCCAGCGGGATGAGTATCGTCTTCCCGGTATGGCTGGAGGCGCAGAACGCGGCCATCCGCGGCCTCGATTGCGTGCTCTCCGGGTGTGCAGTGACGGGCGGCGCGGACATGACGCCTGCCGTGGCCAAGGGTGCCGTCCTCAGCAACGGGGTGCTGCGTGCGGTGACCGCGGCAGATGTCACGGTTGACGCGGCGGACGCGACCAATCCGCGGTGGGACATCATTGTCATCAACTCGTCCGGCACGAAGGCCGTCCGCAAGGGGACAGCCGCCGCAGCACCGGCCCCCCCGGCCCTGACGGCGAACGACGTGGTGCTCGCGGCGGTCTACGTCCCTGCGAACGACACCGCCATCGGCTCGGACAACCTGATCGACCTGCGGTTCATCCGAGACTGGGGCCCGCTGTGTATTTTCCGGTCGACTACGCGGGTGGCGACCAATACCAGCGCGGCTGAGTTCAACATGTTGAACTTGACCATCCCCAACGGGCTGTTCACCACGGGCCGAGTCCTCCGAGTAGACATGTGGGGCACGCAGCTACTCAACTCGGGGACGCCCACGGTCACCTTCCGCGTGAAGTTTGGCGCGGTTTCGATGTTCGTAGACGGCTCCGCGGCCGCGACGGCTGACGCCGACCGGAAGTCGTGGTGGCTGACCTTCAACATCAGTGCTACGGCCAACAACGACCAGTACGTCGGCGGGCTACTTGCAACGATGTCGGCCGGCGCGTTCAACGCAGCAACCACAGGCTACGGCGCGGTCGAAGCGACCGCCGCGACGGTGAACAGCTTTGGCGGCGACGGCACTGCCGATGCGGACGCGGCCGATCGCGCGCTGGAAGTCACCTGGCAGATGAACGTCTCTAATGCGGCAAACGAAATGGTCTTCGAAGGCGCGATCGTCGAACTGTTCTAGGCGAGGGGTGAATCGATGCCTGGCTTCGTGGTGGGCTCCCCGCTCTCGTTCGTCGGAGACGCCGTCCTCGGCGCGGTTGAAGCGCCCCAGGCGTCGAGCGGCATGCGCGTCGCGACAGGGTCGTTCCGGGTCCCCGCCAGTGCGGCCACCGATACAGTCATCTCCACTCTCGACTTCCAGCCCAAGGTGGCCATCGCCTGGTCTTCGCAGGGCACTATCGTTGGCAAGGTCAACGCCAATGCCGTGTTTGCGGTCGGCTTCGGCACGGCCACGGGCAGCAACAACAAGGCGATGGCGGTATTGAGCGAGGACGCGCTCAACCCAGGAAACGCCGTCTCCAGCCAAGATGACGACGACCTCATTCTCGGCATAAACTCTGGCGGCGGTGCTTTAACTGGAGAACTGAGCGCGATCGCCAGCAACGGGTTCACGATCGACTGGGGCTCCGTGTCGTCGGGCGTTCTCTGGCACTGGCTGGCGCTCGGAGGCGGCGGGATTACCAACGCCGCGACGCTGGAATGGGTGACCAACACTGTCACCGGCAACCAGGCGGTAACCGGCATCGGCTTCGAGCCGGACTTCCTCCTGCACATCACCATCAATAGCACCTCACCGCTCGATTCCGATGTGACCGAAGGTGACATCGGCATCGGCGTCGTGGACGGGACTACCTCTGCACTGCTTGTCTGGGCGTCGGGTGACAACGTGTCACCCACCCTTGCGTCTCAGTATTTTCGCAATGACCGGATGATCGGCGCTCTTACACCAGGTGACGTGTCGCGCGAGTTCGAGATGTCCTTCGTGTCGTTCGACAGCGACGGCTTCACCGGAAACCTAGTAACCGCGCCGCCCTCGGCCAGGACTGTTTACACGCTGGCCATCCAGGGCGGCCAGTACCAGGTGGGGTCCATGGCATATCCGACGACAGCGGTACGAAAGAGCGTCGACGGGCTGCCCTTTGCTCCGAAAGGCGGACTGTTCTTCAGTTGCGCCAGAACGCTATCGACGACCGCCCGAAGCAACCAGGGCCGGATCGGCTTCGGCGCCGCGGCCAGCCCCTTCGAGCAGGGCGGTATGGCGATGGATGACGACGACGCGGTCGCGCCGACTGTCGCTAAGCGCATATTCAGCACCAGTGCGTGCGTGCACGATATCGTTGACGGCGCGCTCGTCACGAAGGCGAGCCTGGCCGAGTTCGGGGCGTCCAGCTTCACGCTCGATTTCTCGCTCGTCCCAGGCACCGCGCACGACCTCGTCTACGTGCTCTTCGGCGGCGGGGATGTCGTGTCTTTCAACCCGACCGGGACGGTCACCAGCTCAGGTGCGATCGCGAAGCAGGTCAACCTCGGCCGCGGCGGAACCCTGACGAGTTCAGGGGCGATCGCGAAGCGGGTGAGCAAAGGATTGGCCGGGACGCTGACGAGCTCGGGCGCGCTGACGGTCGGCGTCTTCAGGGAGATCGTCCTTGCCGGGACGCTCGCCCTTGCCGGGTCCATCACAAAGCAGGTCAACAAGGGGCTGGCTGGCGCGCTGACGCCCATCGGAAGCCTCACGGCAGGTAGGTTGCTGTCCCGCGCGTTGAGCGGCACTGTGGGGCTCTCAGGAACACTCACGGCGCTGATCGTGTTCCCCGGCGCGTTTCTCTCGACCACGTACGCATGGGCGGCCGGGGCGGCGCGTGGAGCGATGGGCATCGCGGTCGGCCCGGCCTCTGGCCCCCGTGCTGTGGTAGATGCAACAATTCGTATTGCGGGCAACGCTTGGGGTGCCCTCACTGGCCCCCGTGGCCGATCGGGTGGCCCCAAGCCCCCTGGCGGCCGGGCAGAACGGAGGTAACCGATGGCGACCAACCTGGTCCATGTCCATATCGAGGACACCACCACAGCGCTGCTGACGTACACGTCGTTCCGGCTCTACCGGGGCACGGCACCGGACGGCACCTTCTCGCTCGTGACGACCGTAGCCATCGTCGACGGGACAGAGAACTACACCTACTCCGATACCGGCGGCGCAGGGCGCTCGTGGTATCGAGTCAGCTACTACACCGCTTCGGGGCCGCTGGAAAGTTCCATGGGGCCGCCCTTCCAAGCAGTCGGCGTCACGCTGCGCGACCTGCGCGTGGATGCGGCTATTAAGGCCGGCGCCGGGTTCCGGGGGACTGCGACCGGCGGCACTTCGACCACTCTGGTTGACAGCAATCTGCTCGACCAGGGCGTCGACAGCGACTTCCTTGAGGGGATCTGGATCTACCGGCCCGATGCCGCCCTGGCCAGCGACAAGGTCCGTCGCGTGAGCGAGGCGGGGTTCGACCCGGCGACCGGTGCGCTTTCCGTTGGGCGGGCGTACACGAACGCTCCCGTCGCGAGTGAGGAATACCACTGCTTCGCCCTGATGCCACCCATTCCGCAAGTGGGCATGGCCTACTCGTGGGACATGGCCGTCCGGGATGCCCTAGAGCGGATCGCCTTCGTTGACCAAATCGACTTGGGGCCGGGCGACGGCGAAAGCAACCGGTTCAGCCTCGCGCATCACATCGGCCAGGTGTCCGCACGAAACATCCGGCGCGCGTACCTCCGCTGGTTCGACACCCACGGACTGAGCCACGACCAAGACCTCAACCGCAACGGCCTCTCATGGAACACCGAAGAGAACGGGCCGGAGGCGCTGTACCTCCGCCTAAACATCGTCCCGAGCACCTCGGACTTCGTCATCGTTGAGGCGCTGGTGACCGACGCCGCGCTCTACATCGACGCGGACACGACGCGAACACCGGTCGACCGCGCGCTCGACGGCATCGTGGCGCGCGCCTTCGAGATGATGGAGACGATCCAGCCCGGCCGGTACTCTGGGGAGATGGCGATGGCGCTGGCCCGCGCGGCTTCCCGTGAACAGCGCAGCGCCGCGCCGCGCAGGGTGGTGCTGTAACCATGGCCAACCCGCTTGCATCAGGACAGAGCCGCTCGACCGAGCCCGTGTTGGTCCTCGACGGCCACCGCTTCCTCATCGCAGAAGACCGCAGCGGCAAAGTCTCCTGGGCCGAGGAGATGGTCACCACTCAGGCGGCCGAGGTGGCCGAAGCATTCTACGTCCGGATGGGCGACATGAGCCGCGGCTTCGGGTACACCTGGCAGGGGCCCGAGGGCACCTACGATTACGCGGACGGGTGGGATGCGAGCGCTCGCGGCAAGGTCACAACCTGGCCCCACCTGGCGAGCGGCGAGGCGTTTACGACGACAGACGCCAAGGCGTGGGCTCTGTTCCTCGGCGGCTACCTCTATGTGGGCCGCGGGCGCTACATCAAGCGGTACGTCCCTGACCCCACGTCCGGCTCAACCTGGAGCGTCGCTGCCACTAAGGACGTTGGGGCCTTTAACGTGGTCGGTGGCCGGCCGGTCGCGTTTCAGGGCAAGGGCTATTGGCCCGTGCGCGTGGGAGCGCTTGGGACAGCGGCTGTGTGGCAACAACTTGAGACCCCAGACACCTGGACGGCCGGGCCTGCTGGCGAAGAAGCGATCGCCTTTCGTGTCTGGAGGAACGAACTCGTCCGGGCCAACGTGAACGTGATCGCGAAGTGCGCGACGACGCCGACGACCGGTGGCAACTGGGGCGCGGAGTACGAGATTGGTGACTCCGGCTTCTCGATCACCGACATGGTCGTCAACGGCAGCATCCTCTTCGTGGGCAAGACGAACGGCCTCTACTCGATCGACGAAAGCCTCCAGGTCAGAAACGAACTGCCCGACCTTGAAGCGGTCGTCGACGACAACAACTTCCTGGGGATGGAGAGCGCGCAGGGTGAGGTGCTTTGCCCTCACAAGAACGGGCTCATCAGGTATACCCCCGGTGCGTATGCGTTCGCGGGCGCCGAACTCGAAGGTGGGCTCGACGCCACCCGATCCCGAGGCTGGGGCCGCTACGTGTCAGTCGCACCCTTTGGGCGCCAGACATTCCTCGCTGCCAACGACTTGCTCAACAACCGTGGCGCGCTGGTGTCGCTCGACCCGACCGGCGGGCGTGAGACACAGACACTCACGCCGCACATGCACCAGTCCCTGGACGACGGCTACATCGAGGCGCTGTTGGTCATTTCGGCTGCGGCCAGCCCAAGCGTCGTGACAGAGGGCGACACGGCCGCTGACGACAGCGCCGTCGGCACGATTACCTGGGCGAGCCCCAGCAACGCGCTGGCGAGCGATAACGCCTACGCCACGGCCGCGGTCGGGACATCGCACTACCTCAAGGTGACCGGGTTCGGCTTCTCTGTCCCAGCCACCGCGACGATTACGGGCGTTGAGGTGAAGGTCGAAAGGAGCGCGACAGAATGACAGTAGCCTATCGGAGTGCCACGTCGGCCGACACGACCGGTACGAGCGCGACCTTGACTAAGCCCTCGGGCGTGGCGCGTGGAGACATCCTGATCGCCATGGTCTCGGTCCCCACGGGCGGGACGATTACCCCTCATGCGGACTGGAATGCCGCCGAGGTGATAACGGGAACGGGCGACGGCAACGTGGTCCTCAAGGTGTACATCCGCCAGGCGGGCGCGAGCGAGGCGGCGTCGTGGGCGTTCACGGTCTCCCCTTCATCGATTATCTCGTGGGGCGTGATGGCGTTCACTGGCGGCAAGGGCAGCAACATCGTCGATGTCAGCGAGGCGTTGTCCGCGATCATCATTTGGGGGTCGCCGGCGATCGACGGAGCCCTCTTGGCGGTCGCCCCAGCTACGCAGGGCTGGCTCGGCGTACAGGTCTTCGCTTATAACCCAGGTGCGTTTGCGATTGCCCACTCGTGGGCTTTTGACTGGGATGAGCATATTGACGAAGGAGAAACCTCAGAAGTCCAGCTCCTTTCTGGGAGCGGGCCGTTTGCACAGAGCACAAACCCGCCCTACCCATACCGGTTATCCGAGCCATGGTCACTCAGTGAGCCGTCACCAGACCAAGTGGTCTCAGCGATTGCCATCTTCCTGACGGCTGGTGTGGCCCCGACGATTACCAGCGTGACGCCTGACCATGGGCCGATTTCCGGCGGCGAGACGATTACGATCATCGGCACCGGGTTCATCAGCTCGTCCGAGGTGACGATAGGCGGCAACGCGTGTACCTCGATCGTGCGAACCGGGACGACGCAGATCACCTGCGTGACGCCCGCGGGCACGACCGGGGCCAAAACGCTGACCGTCTACACCGATGAAGGGAGCGTGAGCTACTAGCCATGCCCTACACCTACACCGATGTCGAAGACAGCGTCGTTAAGCTCGTCAAGGGCGGGGTGGTCGTCGGGTCGAACCTCGGGGACACGGTAACCAAGTGGCCGTCGTCCGACGTGGAGGTCTCCTACGGCGGTGTCTCCAATCTGTGGGGCACAACCCTCGCGCCCGCCGACGTGAATGCCAGCAACTTTGGAGTCGTCCTGTCCGCGCTGAACGTGGCGGGGACGGCCAAGGTCGACCGCATCGCGGTGCGCGTCCACTTCTCCCTGCCAACGAGTTCAGACAACCCAAGCTATCTGGTGGCCGTAGAAGTCGGCGAAGACCGCTCGACCGTGACGCCCCGGATCTACGCGCTGCCACGCGCGGGGCTATCGGTGGCCAACGATCCATACCTTGACCTCGCGGCTTCGTCGGGTGCACTGAGGACATCCCGTATCTACGCGCCCGACCGGAACATCGAAAAGGCGTGGCTGTGGTGGGAGTTCTACGCAGAGATCGCTCCTCCCAACTGCGCCGGCCTTGAGGTGTGGGGCTGTGTGGACGATGGCACCCCGTTTCAGTTGCTCACGACCGCGGACGGCACCCAGGTGGCGCGGTTCACGACGACCGGTTCGCATGTGGCCTACTTTCCCGCGGGGACGGAGGGCCGTTGGTGCTACATCGAATACCGGATTGCGACGCCCTCCCCGGAGCAGGCCAAAACAGCCGTGCAGATCTACGACCAGGCCATCAGCATCGGGCTCAAGCCCAGGTTGAAACGCCGCATGTTCGCGACCATCGTCCTCGGCGGTGGGGAGTTTGCCGATATGGGGTCGATGCGGCGGACGACCGCGGCACAGCGAGCGCTCTTGGACGGGATGGTCGGGGAGATGATCCCCTACCGCGCGCCGGGCGACAGCGAAGGCTACGCCCGGCTGGTCGCTGTCCGCTATGACGATGTCCAGGCGACAGCGACCAAGAAGTGGACGGCGCGAGCGCAGCTCCAGATGGATGAGGTGATCGCCACATGAATCGCGACCCCGATAGGCCGCGCGCGCGCGTTCCGTCTGGAGGTGCGGTCCAGCACACCAGCCGCGACCAGCCGGGCGCCCACCCACATGAGCGCACCCAAGCGCTTGCGGAGCAGATCCGGCGCGAGCGTTGGATGGCGCCGATTCATGGCGGGCTTCCACAGGTTCCCCGCCGCGAGGCGTTGCCCAATGCATCGGCTGACCTGCATTTCTGCATGATCGGCGTGGACGGCACCCCGAGCGTCGTCTACATCTGCCTCAAGGACTCCATGGGTGCGTACGCATGGGAGGTTGCTGCAACTGGCTAAATCTGTACTCACTCCATTTATTGCCCCCGGAGGCTAAGCGGTGACTGACGAGCGGATAGACAAGATCGCGGATGACGTGGCGTTCATGCGCGGGCAGCAGAGCCAGTACCTGCCCGAGTTGAACGCGCTCCTTGAGAAGCACGACCATGCCATCGACGGGCTCACGAAGCGCGTGGACGCGCACGAGTCCACGCACGCGGTCGCCCAGAGCTTCTGGCGCGGTGTCTCCCGCACGTCTACGCTCGCGATTACCGGCATCGCGGCGACCGCCGCCACCGTCGGCCGCTACGCTATCGAGCAAGGGATAGACATCTTCACCAACGCGAAGTGAGCCAATGACAGAGACGTGGAAGCGCTACCCGGTCGATACTCCGCTGAACATCACGCATGAGTTCGGGGCATTCTTCCGGGGCCGCCAGCACATGGGCGTGGACTTCGGCCAACCCTCGGGGACCCCCATCTACGCGCCCTGCGACTTCACTGTGATCCCCGTCTTCAACCCCGATGGCAGCTTTGGGAACGCGGTCGCGGGGGACTGGGATGACACGAAGTGGTTCGTCCTTTTCGCCCACATGCGAGATGTGCCGCTGGTGAAGGTGGGCGATCGCGTCAAGGCCGGGCAGCAAATCGGCTTCGTCGGCAGTACCGGAGACAGCACGGGCGCGCACTTGCATTGGCAGGTCGGGAGTGACAAAAACTGGCCGCGGGACCTTGCTGTCCACATCGACCCGATGAGCATCCCGCTTGAGTCGTGGCAGGCCGTGCCGAAGTACACGGCCAACGCGGGCTACCGTCTGCGCGACCGCCCGGCGCAGGACGGCACGATCGTGCACACCTTCGAAGGCGGCGAAGAGCTGACCATCGGCTGGGGGTCGTGGGTCCCTGTGACCAGCAAGAACGGGAAGTTCGGCTGGATCTGGAAAGACGGCGTGGTGGGGCTTTTATAACTCGCTGGGCGTGATATGCTCCGGTTGGCATCGCGCCTGTCTCTCTTAGGCGACCGGACAGCGGGCTTCTCACCCGTTACTTACCCCGGTCGCCGCACACCGCGCGGATGGAGCAACGGTGGCTCGGCAGCCTCATAAACTGCACACCAGCGGGTTCGACTCCCGCCTGCGCTACCAAGGTCCCGGAGGCAGAGAAAATGAAACTGGCAGTATCCGCACAGCGAGCCCTCGGGATTGCATCCCTCGTCTTCGCCATCGGCGTCTGTACGGCCGTCGTTCAGCACGGCGGCGTGGAGAACTTCCCCGTCGTGGTCGCGGCCAGCGCCATCCCCGCCCTCGGCGGCCTGCTGGCCCTCCTTCAGGGCAGCGGGGTACAGGACGAGTGATACGCGTGCGCTGCGGCATCTGCTACGAATGGGGGTGGCCCGTGCTCTACAGCGACGGGACGACCCATCTCGTCACCTGCCAGGACTGTTCCGATGCGATCGAG
>JBJXGC010000021.1:0-2809 GCA_046154545.1 Dehalococcoidia bacterium
GACTACCGCCAGTTCGAGGGCCGCATGCTCACGGACATCGCGACGGAGCAGGAGTGGACGCTCGACGAAGCCGTCCGCGAGGTGGTCACCAGCCCCCGCGGCCGCAACGTCATCTGCATCCAGTTCATCATCGACGAGCCCGACATCGACACCAACCTGCGCCACCCGCGGATGATGATCGGCAGCGACGGCATCCCGGAACTGACCGGTAACCCTCACCCGCGGCTCTTCGGCACGATGCCCCGGGTCCTCGGCCATTACGTCCGCGACCGCGGGGTGCTCACCCTCGAAGACGCGGTCCACCGGATGACCAGTCTCGCCTGCGAGCGCTTCGGCCTGGCCGAGCGGGGGCTGGTGAAGGAAGGCTATTGGGCCGACCTCGTCCTCTTCGACCCGGCGACAGTAAAGGACCTCGCGACCTACGAGAAGCCGAAGCAAGAGCCCGCCGGGATCAGCATGGTGGTGGTCAACGGTCAGGTCGCCTGCGAAGGCGGCCAGCACACGGGCGCGGGCAGCGGTCAGGCGCTACGGCTCAGCCGGTGACAGGGGACGGGCAACTGTTGCTCTTCACTAGCGGGGCGACAGCGGCGGGGAAGACCACGACCGCGAAGGCGCTGGCCGCTGAGTTGGGTGCTGCCTGGCTCCAGGTGGACACGATCTGGCTGGCGGCGAGACCTCCTGGCACTGGACGAGCTGAACGCGCTCCTTTCCACGCCACCCGAGAAGCTGGCGGAGCAGCATAAGCGGGCATCCGAGCTCATCTGCGGCACGCTCGTCGCGCCTGTCAGGCACATGCTCCACCATCATCGCGTACTGGTGGTCGATGGGGCGTGGCTGTTGCCGGCATGGGTCTCGCAGTTCGAGGTCCCGGGTGCTGAGGTGCGCGGGGTAGTGATCCATGAACCTGAGGCGCGAGAGATTACGGTGGCGATGAAGCAGCGCAGGGGGTTGCGGAGACGTTGCCGTCCGAGAAGGTGAACTCGGTGGCGGCGTGGCTCCGGGGCAACGCGCTGGCCGAGGAGGCACAGAATGTGGGCATCCCTGTGGTGGCGGCGCGGCCGCGGGAGACGCTGCTGGCGCGTGTCCGGGCCGCGCTGGGCGCCTGACGGCTCCGGCCCGCGCGTCGCGTATGATGGAGCTGTGGACGAAGAGACGAAAGAACAGATCCGGGCCTGGAAGCGCGGCCATGAGATGGTGAACGCGGTCGTCCGCGAGGAGAATCGCCGCAAGACGCCAGAAGAGCGGCTCTGGGAGCTGTGTTTGCTGTACGCAATGGGCGAGGAATTGGGCGCGAACCAGCGGCCGAATGAACAGCGGAGGGACCGGGACGAGATTCTGCGGCGCCTCTACGAGCGTCGGCATGTCTTCGCTAGACCATGAATCACGGCTGGGCCGCACACTCGATGGCATTCTCGGCGTATGCGAGGCCGCCGGCGTGGGCGCGGCTGTCATCGGAGGCATCGCGACTGGTGCGCTTGGGAAGGCGCGGTTCACCAAGGACATCGATCTGGCCGTCGCCCTGGACAACGACAACCTCGAAGACTTCCTGCGAGTAGCCCAGGAACGCCGCTTCGAGCCACGAGTGGCGGACGTTGTCGCGTTCGCAAAGCAAGCGCGGGTTCTCCTCTTAAGAGACCTGAGTACGGGGATCGAGGTGGACCTTGCCCTCCGGGGCATACCTTTCCACGACGAACTGATCGACAACGCCATCCGTGTCCCACTTCTTGGACGGATGGTTCCAGTGGCCGCTGCTCAGTACATCGTGGTCTCTAAGGCGATCACCCCAAGGCCGCAGGATCACGTCGATGTGACGAGCGTGCTTGAAGCCAATCCGCAGATCGACATCGCGTGGGTGCGTGCAAGGCTTACCGAGTTCGCGGAAGTGCTCGAGGATCCGGAAATCGTGCCGCGCTTCGAGCGGCTCGTACGGCAGGCGAGGCACTGAAGCGATGACCGCTCACTGCTTCGGGAAGTAGCGGACATTGGGCAGCCCGTCGAAATCCGCGTCCTGCGTCCACACGGTGGCGCCGAACTTCTGCGCCGTGGCGTAAACGATGCTGTCGGCCATGGCGAGCTTCAACCTGACACCAGTCTCACCTGCGGCGAGGGCGAGTTCACGGTCAAGGGGCACTATTCGCCCTACCGACAGGACGGTCACCAGTTCGGTTGCGCGGGCGGCTGAGACCGATTGAAGGGCCCGCCGATAGACCTCCAGCACAACGATGGAAGGGACGAGCAGCCGCGCGAGATCAAGGATTGGCACACGAAAGGCCGGGGCGTTCGGGCCACCGTTGAACCATTCGATCCAACCGGAGGAATCCACCACATTCATATCTCGCGATCCGGTTCGCGTTCGAAGTCGATTTCGCTTCCCCGGAGAATGCCTTCGTACGCCTCCATCGGCAGGATCGGTACGAGTTCTACCCGTCCGTCGTGCTCGGTCAGCGTGACCTTCTGTCCGGGCTTGAGGCCAAGAGCTTCCCGGATTGAAAGCGGGATGACGACCTGGAACTTCGGTGAGACGGTGACGATTTCCATCGATCAACCTCCGTAGTACGCCTTGTGATCGATAGTTTACCACGGTGAAGGCCGGTCAGCTTGGGCGTCCGCTCCACCGGGTGGCCGTCAGACTTTTGCGTGGGAGGGACGCGTGGCCTGCGGGCAGGGCGAGAGATCCGAATGGTCCGCGTCCGAACGCGGCACTCCCTCGCCCGCCGCAGCGGGAGGCAAGTATGGCCAGCGGCGAGAGCGAGGGATGAAAAGGCCTGGTCTGCTGCTCCGGCTCCCCCTCGCCCCGCGCACGGGGAGA
>JBJXGC010000033.1:0-14295 GCA_046154545.1 Dehalococcoidia bacterium
CGTCCGCCCTGGAAGTGACTGTCACGGACGGTTAACCGAACGCGTGCGCGGCCGCTGACCGTGCGATACCACGACTAACAGCTAACAGCTAACAGCTAACAGCTAACAGCTAACAGCTAACAGCTAACAGCTAACAGCTAACAGCTAACAGCTAACAGCCGCGCCCCGCTCAGTCGTCGAGGAGCGCCTCGCTGGGGTCGGCGTCACCCCGCGAACTCTGCCTGTTCTCGATGCCGAAGGCCTCCGTGAAGCGCCGGAACGGCTCAAGCGAATCCCCGTACTTGATGTGCCCCGCCGTGTGGTGGGCGCAGGCGAGGAGGAGGCGGTCACGGGCCGCGTCCTCATTGCGCGGGTAGCTTTCGAGGAAGCAGAGGGCGAGCTCCTGGTTGTGGGTGTCGTTCCCGTGCTTGGCGGCGCCGAGGGCGAGGGTCTCGACGAGTGGGCGCCGTTCCGCCCCCGAATCCAGGTAGGCGCGGACCAGCGAGACGGCTTCATTCGGGCTGCGCCGCACCATCGAATCGTCGAGCCGGGTGAGGAGTTTGCCCGCGGGCAGGGCGGTTGTCTCGGCCGAAGGCGTGGTGTCGGCGGCCGCGTTTCCCGGGAGCGCCCGCAGCCAGTGTGACGTCTGGTTGAGGAATGAGGCCGCGACATAGAGCAGTTTCAGCCGGTGTGGGTGCTTGAAGCGGTCGAAGAACCAGCCGAGGGCGTTCGTGTACTGGTAGCAATGCTGGGGCATCGAGAAGTTTCGCGGGTCACCGGTCTCGAGCACGAGCTGGGAGGCGGCAACCTGGAGCACATCGACGATCGCCCGCCCGCTCTTGCCGGCGAGGAGCAGGGAGCTGATCGCCTCGATCGCAGCCGGCTCTTCGGAACGGATGAGCGCGTGCAGGAGCATCGCGGACTCTGCGGAGGTCAGCGGCTCGGTGTTCGCCCATAACCGGCGCTCCGGTGGAAGCTCGGGGCTGGCCCCGATGGAGGATTTCTGGCGTTCCTCTGGCTCTGCGAGGACCAGCCAGGCGACCTCGCCCGCCATCTCGTAGCTGGAGTACCAGTGCGGCCCCACGGCGAGGTCAGGCACCCCCGCGTAGATGATCGGGCGGGCGTTCTCCCAGCCGACCGCGTCGATAAGTTCGATCGTGGCCCGGGCCCGGTAGGCCCGGTGGCCGGTGGTGTAGGAGCGGTTGTAGTACATCCGGTCCTGGACATCGATCAGGCCGGCGAAGGCGAGCTGGGCGAGGACGCGCTCGCGGTCCTCTTCCTCGATCAGGCCGAGATAGACGCGGTAGGCCTTCACGACCTCGCCGCACTGCACAAGCCGGAGCCACTCGTTCAGGCGCTCATCGAGCGACCCGTCGAGGTAGATGGGCTCCTGCTCTTCAACATGGATAGTCGGCGGCGGAAACTCGTCGCCGGGCTTGAAGCGGTTCCGGGCGTAGTGCCCGGGGATGTTGCCCAGGAGCTGGTTCCAGGGGTCGAGGCCGGTGGGCACGTACCACATGGTCTGGGCCATCGGCACGAGTTCGTAGCCCTTGCCGACGAGCCGCTGTAACTGGAGGGCGGCCCGGGCGCTGAGCAAGCAATGGTCGTTGTTCACGAACCGCACCACGCCGTTGTCGATCCGCTGGTGGAACGGGATGTGGAGGTAGGGTGAGGCGATGCGGACGGTCTCGAGCAGCATCTCGTTGAGGGGCCGCTCCGCCCGGACGAGGTCGTAGAACACATCAGAGGTCGCCCTCTGGTCACGGCCGATGATCTGTTCTTCGAGCCGGCCGTAGAGGCGTGCGACCTCAGGTGATTTTGTGGCGGTGGTCAATGCGGCGCCTCCGGTGCGGTGAGCTACCCGCATCCTACGCCGAACGGCGAGGCTCTTACAGTGGTGTGTGCGAGCGTAACCGCCGGGGTGCTTTCCGGGTCAAAACTCGACCCCGACAACCTCGAACCCCAGGGCGCGGGCGGCCGTCGCTTGCTGCCGGTCGTGGGTCGCGAAGACAAACCGCAGACCCACGTCGTCGCGCAAGATCAGTGCTGTTGCGACATGGATGCTGTCGAGCGCCCTCAGTGGCGTCGGCAGAGGTGATCGGGCCAGTTCGATGATGTCCTCGTCGATAGGCACGATGTTCACGGAGCGCTCAAGTTCGTCGAGTTGAGCTCGAGCCTCCGCCAGCTCCCGCGGACTGAGCGCGCCGGTCAGGCGAAGGCGGTCAACCACGCGATGAACCTCGACCAACACAATTTCCGAGGAAAACGTGATCGTGAGGTCTGCCCATTCCGGCAGCAGGGGTCCGTCTCGGAGGACCGCTCGAAGCCATGACGATGCGTCGAGGTAGCCGGTCACCGCCCGTCCCGGTCTTCGCTCAAGAGCGCCACGACATCGATCGGGTGCTTCGTTTGTACTGGCTTAATATTGGCGACCTCCGACCAGGGCACGACCGCGGGACGCATCGCCAGCCTCCTCTGTACGGGGCGCAACTGGGCGACGGGCTCGTCTCCGTCGCAAATCGTGAACCACTCGCCCTGGTTGGATCGCTCAAGATACTCTGCAAGGTGCTCGCGGAGCGTTTCGATATCGACTCTCATAGCTTCAATCTTGCTGGCCATCGAGATCGCCAGTCAACCCCTTGGCTCGAGGCGGCGTCTATTGAACAGCCCGCCGGTACAGCTCCTCCGCGCTCCCGTCGAAGGGGAAACGGCCCTGGCCGAGCAGCTCCGCGCCGATCCGGATCCCCTCCCAGGCGGCGGCCACCACCTCGGGCGGATAGGCCATTTCTACGCGGCGCCGCTCGAAGTCGAGCACGTCTTTCACGTAGGCGTCGGCGCCAACCCCGGCTATCAGGTCGAGGTCAAGGTCCACGAACCGGGCGACGCCGTTTTCGATGGTCGCCGGGAGAGCCGCGTCCACATAACGCTCGCTCAAGGCTCGCTCTTCGAACCAGTTGACGGCTGTCAGCGGCCGCCGCCGGTTGAGGTAATAGAGCGCGGTCCCCTGGAACAGGGCCGGTTCGGGTTCCCCGTACTTCAAGTGCTCGTGAAGGCCTGGGACATGGGCGATGATGATCCACTCATCGGTGATATCCAGGAGTTCACCGGTCCGCTCGCGTTTCACCGAGCCGTCGTACTTGCACTTCAGGAAGGTAATTCCGGTGACCATTCAGAAAGCGTAAGGCTGTGCTGACATTGTGGCGAGGGTCGTGTACAGTCCGGCCATCACCGTTTTCGGAGGCATCCCCATGGAAATTCGCGACATGGTCCGTTCCCAGCTCGGCCTGGCCACCCAGGTACTCGGCATGACGATGGCCGACGTCACCCAGGCGACGGCCGACAAGAGCGCCGGCAACCTGCAGTCGATCGGCGCGATCTACGCCCACGCCGTCGCCGACCTCGACTTCATGACGCACGCGATGGTCCAGGGCAAGCCGCTCGTGCTCGCGCAAGACGGGTGGGCAGCGAAGACGGGTATCCCCGTCCCCACCAGTGGCCTCATGACGCCGGAGTGGCTGGCCGGGCTGAAGGTCGATATCGCGGCCGCCCAGGAGTACGCGAAAGCCGTCATCGCGGCGGCCGACAGCGCTCTCGCAAACCTCGGAGACGACGTGCTCAACAAGGAGATGGACGGCCCCTTCGGCAAGACGACCGGCATGGGCATCCTCTCCGGCCTCGCGATCTACCACATCTCGGAGCACACCGGCGAGATCGCGGCCCTCAAGGGCGTGCTCGGCGGCAAGGGCCTGCCGTTCTAAGATTCTTGAACGGCGCCTGGCATCTTCTGCCACCGGCGCCGCCGGAGCGGCGCGGCTACAGGAACGGCTACCAGATCCCGAGCGCCATCTTCACGTCTTCGCTCGCCATCGTCCGCGGGTCCCAGGGTGGGTTCCAGACGATGTTCACGTCCACGTCCTTCACACCCGGGATCTCCTTCATCTTCGCGTAGCACTCGCCCCGGATGACGGGCCCGAGGGGACAGCCCGGGCTGGTCAGCGTCATCGTGATGGTCACGATGCCCTCGTCGTAGGTGATGTCGTACACGAGCCCGAGTTCGACGATGCTCATGTTGATCTCGGGGTCCATCACCTGGGCGAGCCGCTCGCGCATTTCGTCGTAGGTTGGGGCGATTGCTGTGTCACTCATGAACTGACCTCTTTCCGTTTTGTGTTGGCCTGGCGGATGCCTTCTTCGAAGACGTTCCAGCCGAGAAGCGCGCATTTCACGCGCGCCGGGAACCGGGCCGCTCCCTGGAGCGCCTCCAGGTCGGCCAGGTCGGGGTGGGGGTCTGCGCCCTCCATCATCATGGACCGGAACTTCGCAGTCACATCCCGGGCGGCTTCGACCGACCGGCCGATGACGAGCTCCGTCATGAGCGAGGTGCTCGCCTGGCTGATCGAACAGCCCTCTCCTTTGAAGGCGATCACCTCGACGCGGCCGCCAATGATGACCAGGTCGATGGCGATGGCGTCGCCGCAGACCGGGTTCATGCCCTCGGCGTGGGCCGTCGGGTCGGGCAGCGCGCCGTGATTCCGAGGCCGCCGGGCATGGTCGAGGATGACCTCGCGGAACAGCTCGTCCATCGCCGTGTCGGTGCCGGCGCTCATCGGCTGAAGATCCTGGTGGCTTCGCGCAGGCCCGCGACCAGCGCGTCCACCTCGCCCTCGATGGTGTAGATGTAGAAGCTCGCGCGGTTGGTGGCGGGCACACCGAGGCGGCGCATCAGGATCTGGGTGCAGTGGTGTCCCGCGCGGATGGCGATGCCCTGGCTATCGACGATCGTGCTGACGTCGTGGGGGTGAATGCCGCGAAGCGCGAAGCTGATGACTCCACCCCGGTCGCTGGCCCGGGCTGGGCCGTGAATGGTGAGCCCATCGACCTGGCGAAGGGCGTCCAGGCCGTAGGCCGTGATCGCGACCTCGTGCTCGCGGACGCGGGCCATGCCCAGGTCGTCGAGGTAGTCCAGCGCCGTCCCGAACGCGATCACGTCGGCGATGTTCGGGGTGCCAGCCTCGAACTTGTGCGGCACATCCGCCCAGGTCGAGGCGTCGCGCTCGACAACGGAGATCATGTCTCCGCCGCCAAGGAACGGGTCCATCTCCTCGAACAACCCGGCGCGTGCCCAGAGGACACCCACGCCGGTGGGGCCGAGCATCTTGTGAGATGAGAAGGCGAAGAAGTCGCAGCCGAGGGCTATCACATCGACCGGCATGTGGGGAGCGCTCTGAGCGCCATCCACGAGCAGGAGCGCCCCGGCCTGGTGGGCGATCGCGGCGATTTCGGCGATCGGGTTGATCGTGCCGAGGACGTTTGAGGCGTGGACGACGCTCACCATCCGCGTCCGGGGTCCGACGGCGTCGCGCAGGCTGTCGAGGTCCAACTGGCCGTCGTCCGTGATCCGGGCGTAGCGCAGCGTCGCCCCTGTCCGCTTCGCAAGCATCTGCCAGGGGACGATGTTCGAATGGTGTTCCATCTCGGTGAGGACGATCTCGTCGCCCTCGCGAACATGGGCGTCTCCCCAGGCGCGGGCCACGAGGTTGATGGACTCGGTCGCGTTCCGGGTGAAGACGACGCTGGCCGGGCTCGGGGCGCCGATGTGCCGGGCCGCCTTCCCCCGCACGGCCTCGTACTGGGCCGTGGCCCGTTCGGCGAGGGTATGGATCCCGCGGTGGATGTTCGCGTTCGAGGTCTCGTAATACCTCACGAGGGCGTCGATTACCTGGCGTGGCTTCTGGGTCGTGGCGGCGCTATCGAGATAGACCAGCGGCCGCCCGTTCACCGTCTCCGACAGGATCGGGAAGTCCGCCCGTATGCGGGTGACGTCGAAGGCCGTTTGGGTGGGCGTCATCGGAGCCCTCTCCTTTGCCGCATAGCCGGCGGCGATCCTTCGCGTTTAGGCGAGCTTTGCGTCCAGGGCGGCGGCCAATTCGTCGCGGAGGGCTTCGTCCGGCACCCGGTCCAGCACCTGGTTGAGGAAGGCGCGGACGAGCAGCGCCTCCGCCGCCCGGTGGGGGATGCCGCGCGTCTGCAGGTAGTAGAGCTGCTCCTGGTCGACCGGCCCGGCCGTCGCCCCGTGGCTGCAGCGCAGGATGTCGCTCGTCAGGATCTCAAGCACGGGGTCGCTGTCCGCTTTGGCCGTGCTGCTGAGGAGGAGGTTGCGGTTCTCCTGGTTGGCGTCGGCGTTCCGGGCGCCGAGACCGACCCGGGTGAGCCCGTAGTAGACGCCGCGTGAGCGGTCCCTGAGGGCAGACTTGTAGAGCAGGTTGCTCCGCGTATCGGGGCCGATGTGGTCCTGCAGCGTGAAGGTGTCGAGGTGTTCGTCCCCGGTCCCAAACCCGAGGCCGAACAGCTCGCTCGATGAGCCGCGCCCTTCGAGCGACGACTCGATGTGCGATTTCACGACGCGCCCGCCCACGGCCACGCTCGTGCCGATGAAGGACGAATCGCGCTGGGCGACCATCCGTTGCTCGCCGAACACCCTGGTGTTCGGCCCCCAGCGATGGATCGCGGTGTACCGCACTTCCGCGCCGGGGCCGGGGAAGACCTCGACGGCAGGGAAGACGAGGGTGTCGCCGTCGCCGGAGTGGTAATCCTCGACCACGGAGACGCGGCTGTTCGCCCCGGTGACGATGAGGGTGTGGGGCGCCGCGAACTGGCCGGCGCTCAGGAATGTCCGCAGGAGCCGCACAGGCAGGGCGATCTCGACGTTCGCGGCGACATGGACGAGCACTCCACCGCGCTGGAAGGCGTAGTGCAGGGCCGTGAGCTTGCTCCGGTCGAAGGCCACCGCTTTTCCGAGGTACTCGTCGATGAGCTTCTGGGTGGCGGCCTGGTCGCTCGCCTCGAAGGGGATGACGGTGAGACCTGCGACAGCCTCTTCGGTGAAGACGGTCTCGCTGTTCTCCTGGGCGAGGACGGCGGCATGCTCGCCTGTCACCGGGCAGCTCCTGGGCGCGCCGCTCGAGCGTGTAACGGTGTCCATCGCCGGGACGTACCCCTCGAGGCTGAGCCGTGACGGGTCCCAGTACTTCCAGGGCCGCGAGGCGTGAGCGTCCGGCCATTTCAGGACGGATGCCGCCGCGGCCGCATCCCTCCGGAGCGCGGCCATGCGGGGTGAGTCGGACAGGCGCTCCCCGAGCGCCCGGCTCGCCTCCATCCCAAACGTCGCGGTCCCTTCAAGTACAGCCATGCGTCATCCCGTCCTAAAACCGGAAGGGCGCCCGCCCTTCCACGTTCGAAGTCCTGAGTCCTGAGTCCTGAGTCCTACCCGACGGAGCCTTCCATCTGCAGCTCGATCAACCGGTTCAGCTCGACCGCGTACTCCATCGGGAGCTCCTTGACGATCGGCTCAACGAAGCCGTTGACGATCATCTTGGCGGCGGCCTCTTCGCTCATGCCCCGGCTCATCAAGTAGAAGAGCTGGTCCTCGCCCAGCTTCGAGACGTAGGCCTCGTGCTGGATCGAGACGTCTGGGCCGTCGATCTCCATCGTAGGGTAGGTGTCCGAACGCGAGGTCTCGTCGAGGAGGAGAGCGTCGCAGCGCACGGTCGACTTCACGTTGTGGGCGCCCTCGGCCACCTTGAGGAGGCCGCGATAGCTCGTCCGCCCGCCGTCCTTGCTCAGCGACTTGGAGATGATGGTCGAAGTCGTGTTCGGGGCGACGTGGACGATCTTGCCACCGGCGTCCTGGTGCTGGCCTGCCCCGGCGAAGGCCAGGGAGAGGATCTCACCGTGGGCGCCCGGCTCCATCAGGTAGACGCTCGGGTACTTCATCGTGAGCTTCGAGCCGAGGTTGCCATCGACCCACTCCATGACGGCGTTTTCGTAGGCCGCGGCCCGCTTGGTCACCAGGTTGTAGACGTTGTTCGACCAGTTCTGGATGGTCGTGTAGCGGACCCGCGCGTTCTTCTTGACGATGATCTCGACGACGGCGCTGTGGAGCGAGTCGCTGCTGTAGATCGGCGCCGTGCAGCCTTCGACGTAGTGGATCTGGCTGCCCTCGTCGGCGATGATCAGGGTCCGCTCGAATTGGCCCATATTCTGGGTGTTGATCCGGAAGTAGGCCTGCAGGGGGACATCGACCTTGACGCCCTTGGGCACGTAGATGAACGAGCCACCCGACCAGACGGCGCTGTTCAGGGCCGCGAAGCGGTTGTCCCCGGGCGGGATGATGGTGCCGAAATACTCTTCGAAGATCTCCGGGTACTCCTTCAGCGCCTGGTCGGTGCCGAGGAAGATGACGCCCAGCTTCTCGAGGTCTTCGCGGATGTTGTGGTAGACCACTTCGGAGTCGTACTGGGCGCCGACGCCGGCCAGGAACTTCTTCTCCGCCTCCGGGATGCCGAGCTTGTCGAAGGTGTTCCGGATGTACTCCGGGACGTCGTCCCAGGAGCGCTCGTCCCGGTCCGTGGCCCGCACGAAGTAGTGGATGCTGTCGAAGTCGATCTCGTCGAGCTGCTCAGTGCCCCAGGGTGGGTTCTCCTTCTCGAGGAAGAGGTCGAGTGCGCGCAGGCGGAACTCGCGCATCCACTGGGGCTCGTCCTTCATGTCCGAGATCATGTTCACGAGGGCAGGTGTGAGGCCTTTGTTCGACTTGAAGAAGGCCTCTTCCGTGTCGTGGAAGCCCCACTTCTCGGCGTAGGTGTCGTCGCCGCGGATGACCGGTGCTGCGGTGGCCATGGTGGTCTCTCCTTCTTACTTACGCCGTCGCCAGGGCGGCTGCTTCGAGTTCGTCGTAGCCCGATTCTTCGAGCTGGAGGGCCAGCTCCGGCCCACCCGATTTCACAATCCGGCCGCCGATGAGGACGTGGACGAACTGTGGCTTGATGTAGTTCAGCAGCCGCTGATAGTGGGTGATGAGGAGGAGGCCCATGCCGGGATGCATGAGCGTGTTCACGCCCTCGGCCACCGTCCGCAGGGCGTCGATGTCGAGGCCCGAGTCCGTCTCGTCGAGCACCGCCATGGCGGGCTGGAGGACGGCCATCTGGAGCATCTCGGCCCGCTTCTTCTCCCCGCCGCTGAATCCGTCATTCACATAACGGCGGGCGAAGTCCTGGTCCACCTTGAGGACATCCATCTGCTTGAACAGGAGTTCGCGGAACTCACGGATCGGCAGGTCGGCGCCTCGCTTGGCGTTCAGGGCCTGCCGCAAGAAGTTCACCAGGGTGACACCGGGGATGGCCACCGGGTATTGGAAGGCGAGGAAGAGGCCAAGGCGGGCGCGCTCATCCGGCCGCAGGTCGAGCAGTGACTGGCCTTTGAAGAGCACGTCACCGCCGGTCACGCGGTAGCTCGGGCTGCCCATCAGGACGTTCGCGAGCGTGCTCTTGCCCGAGCCGTTGGGGCCCATGATCGCGTGCACTTCGCCTTGGTTGATGGTCAAGGAGAGGCCGCGGAGGATCTCCTTTTCGCCAATCGTGGCGCGCAGGTCCTTGATCTCGAGTAGGGTCTTGCTCATCTGGTGGCCTGTTTCTCCTCTGTCTTGGCGCCCTGGCCCGGCATCGCCTGGACCAGGTACTCGCAGACGGCTGCCCCGTCCACGATCCGTTGTAGCTGCTCGACATCCTGGCCGAGCAGCATCTCGATGGCTTTGCGATCTGACTCGCAGGGGAGCTTCGAAATCTCCGCCGCCTTGCGATAGGGGCAGGCCCCGTTGACGAGATGGAAGCCGTCCTCTTCCGTCCGCCAACCGTCGAGGATGCCCTCCTGGCGGAGGCTTTCGGTCACGCGGACGATCCGCTCTTCCGGGCCGCCGTCCGCGTCCATCTCCGAACGGTGCCGCCGCGCGACCGACTCGGCCATGTGCCGGGCAACCCCTTCGGTGACTTCATCATGGTCCTCGACGCTGCGCAGGACACGCTCCAGGAGGTCCGCGTACTCGTGCGAGATCACACCCCGCGCCTGGTCGGTCGCGTGGTAGGCGTAGTACGGCCGTCCCGTCGCCTGTTTCACGGCGCGCGCGTCCACAAGCCCGTCGGCCCGGAGGTTCTCGAGGTGTCTCCGCATCGCCACCGGGGTGATCGCGAAGGCCGCGCTCAACTCCTCGATCCGTGATTCATCACGTTGGATAAGGAACTGGAGGACTTGCTCACGTGTGCCGTGCATGGCCCCAGTGTAGACCCGGTCCGGAGACTACTCAAGCTTTCCCAACACTATTGTTAGAAAAGTGGCCTATCCCAGCCATCGAACAGGCCGGGGTCACGGCACCTGTGCGGCTGACGCAGTACGCTCCGCCCATGCCGCCACGGATCGCCGTCCTCGGAAGCTGCACGGTCGACCTCGTAATGCACGTCCCCCGGCAACCACTGCCCGGCGAGACGCTGTTTGTCGATTCCGCCGCCCTCCTTCCCGGCGGGAAAGGGCTGAACCAGGCGATCGCCGCCGCCCGCCTCGGCGCCGAGGTGGCCTTGCTCGGGCTCGTTGGCGACGACCCCCTGGCCGACGTCCTCCTCCGGGCAGCCGTTGCTGACGGCATCGACACGGCCTACCTCCGCCGCGACCCCGCGAAAGAGACCGGGATCGCCGTGCCGGTCGTGATGCCGTCGGGCGATAACAGCATCCTCGCCGCGCCGCGGGCCAACCTCGAACTCTCGGTGGCCGATGTCGAAGCGGCGGCGCCCGCGCTCCGGGCCTGCGACGTGTTCGTCTTCCAGCTCGAGACGCCGATCGAGGCGGTCCTTGCGGCGGCCCGGTTGGCCCGGGCGGCGGGCGCGATCGTCCTCATGAACCCGGCGCCCGCCCGTGAGATCCCGGACGATCTGTTCACCCTCAGCGATGTCCTCGTCCTGAATGAGGTCGAAGCGGCCGTCTTCGCGCCGGGTGCCCTGGACGAAGCGGAGCAGGCGGCCGCCCTGATGGCGCGGGGCCCGCGCCTCGTCGTGGTGACCCTCGGCGCCCGAGGTGGCGTGGCCTGTGATGCCAGCGGCTGTCAGCCGTTCGCGGCCTTCGCGGTCGATGTGGTGGACTCGGTGGGCGCCGGAGACGCGTTCTGTGGAGCCCTCGCGGTGGCCCTGGCGGAGCGTTTGGATACCGCCGCTGCTGTCCGATTCGCCAACGGGGCGGCGGCCCTGAGCCTGACAGGGGCCGGGGCGGTCACCTCACTTCCGCGAAGGGCGGAACTCGCGGCGTTTCTCGCCGGGCGAGTGTGAGCCGCCGCCGCGCGCCCGCCTATCCGGAACCTTTCCACGCTCACAGGCGTCTTGCTTGAAGATGTGAGCAGGCCCGGCGGATACTGCAGGGGCTCCGGGAAAGGCCTGTGTGACGCCACAACAACGCTTCTGCCCGCTTTGTGACCGCTCGTTTACCGAGAGCGAAGCTGTGCTGCGCTGTGGCGGATGCGGTGTGCTCCATCACCCGGCCTGCTGGGTGAAAAACGACGGCTGCTCCACATCCGCGGCCCATGCGGCCTCACCCATGGCCGTGGCCTACTCGACCTCCCGCGTCTTCGACGCGCCCGACCGGCAACCCGGTGAGGGGACGCGTGTCTTCCCGTCGGCCGCCGAGCGGGCGATCTTGGCGAGGGACGAACTCGCGGCCGCTGCTGCCGCGGTGGCCCATGAGCCGGTCATCGGAGGCGGCGACGCCGAGTTCGTCATCGGGGCCGCTCCGGCCGGCCCGAGGCCTGCCAATGCGCGGACTCAGCCTCCGTTGATCGACGATTTCGACGACGATGGCCCGATGATCGGCGGTGGTGACGGCCGGCCGGCCGAATTCGTCCCGCAGCAGCCCCCGCCGCTCACGCGCGGCGCATCGATCCCGGCGTCGGCCGTTGGGGACCTGCCACCCGAACCAGAGCGCTACGTCCCGCAGCGAAAGCGCGCGCCAGCGCCGTATGTTGCGCGGGAAGCGGAACCGCTTCGCCGCCGCGCGCCGGCGGCGCCGGAACGGCCGTCCCCCGGCTCACCCATGCCGAGAGTCTACGCCGGTGGTGGACTGCTCCAGTACTGGTACGTACCGGCCGCGGCCGTGGTGGCGGTCTTCGTGGCTGCGGGTGTCATCTTCGCGGCCGAACTGGTGTTCGGGGGAGACGGCGTCCGGGGCCCGGCCGTTGCCACGGGGTTGGCGCCAGTCGTGACGAGCCCGGTGACGGCCACCGCTTCCGTGGGGGCGGCCGGGCGCCCCACCGCCGCCGCCGGCACGGCGGCAACATCGGCGAAGTTTACGCCCGGCGAGATCGTGGTCGTGACCGGGGTGGGTGGGTCCACGGGCGATTGCCTCAACGTCAGGACGGCACCTGAGGTAGCCGACGGGAACTCAATCGGATGCGTGCCCGATGGCACCGAGCTGACCGTCAGTTCGGGCCCTCAGGTGAGTGGCGCACTGCGCTGGTGGAAAGTGAAGCCGCCGGCCAGTCTGTCGCAAGGAGAAGGATGGGTAGCCGAGGAGTACATCGAGCGAAAGCCCTAGCGGTGGCGGGGCTCCTCGGCCTCGCCTGGGGCCTGGCAGCGGCATGCGGCGGCTCGAGCGGGCCGGCCAACCCAACCGTGGCGCCTACCTCGCCCGCGCCGTCACCCCTCGCCTCGGCAGCGGCCACGGCAACCGCCACCGCGACGCCGGACACGCTCGGGCCTCGCCCGCAGACGGCGGATGATGCTATCAAAGCGCTCTCCCGATTCCTCGCAGCGTCGCCAGGTGAGCTCTGTCCGGCCCGCCTCAAGCTCGAGTGGGAGACGGTCTGCGTCGAGGGTGAAGTCGATGGGGACGGCAAAAAGGATGCCGCCTACCTGCTGCCCCTCAATGGCAGGGACGGGCGCGGGCCCTCACCCGCGGTCGTCCTCGTGCGTCGTGCGGCCGCCTCGGTGCTCGATGCATTCGAACCGGACGGGACGGCGGACGCGGGCGACCAGGGCAAGGGCGTCTTCGCCCTCGCCGACCGCACGGGTGGTGGCCGCCACGAACTCACATTCCTGGCCAGCGTCTGTGGCGCCAGCAACTGCAACGTCCGGGTCGAGGTCCATTCATGGGACGGGACCGCCTGGCGGGGGATAGGGCCGGGCGACAGCTTCGCGAACCCGGACCTGATCTCGGTCACGGGGACTGGCGCTGCGACCAGGATCGTGGTCCATGCAGGCGCCCTCCAGACCGTGGGGGCCGGCCCGCCAAGGGCGGCCCTCTCCACCTACGAACTTAAGCAGGGCAGGTTCCAACTCGCCGCATCGTCGCCCGATCCGCTGGTCTACTTCGCACACGCCATTTTCGATGCCGACGCGCGCTTCGACGTAGCCGATTGGGAGGGCGCGATCACGGCCTATCGCTCGGCGATCGCCGACGAAAAGCTCCGTGACTGGCAAAAAGACACGGGCACGGGTGATGGCAGAAAGCGATTGACGGCCTACGCCCTCTTCCGGATCGCCGTGGCAACGGCCGCATCCGGTGATGACCCACGGCCGGCCATTGAGGCCGTGCTCCTGGAGGGCAGCGAACAGGTCTTTTCTTTGGCGGCCGAGGAGTTCCGGCGCGGCTTTCTGGAACGCGGTGGCGTTGCCGAGGGCTGCGTGAAGGCGAACGTCTATCTCGGCGCGCCCGACATCCGGGCCTACCTGGAGGAAGTCTTCGACTACGGCTACGCCAACCCCCAGCGCACCTATCGCGACGTCTGTCCGCTCTGAGGGCGTGCGGCCGTAATGGCGCTTCCCGAGCCTTGCGACTGGGCGTATCGCGGCCCATACTTGGTACTTGATCCGCCCCAGCGGGTCGTTTTTGTGTTGGCTCCAATCTTGGGGTGACGAGACCCGGGCCCGGGTGGCGCAACGGTAGCGCAGCCGATTTGTAATCGGCAGGTTAGGGGTTCGAGTCCCCTCTCGGGCTCCAGCACAACGACGAACCGCCGCGGTGGGTGGCCAAACCGTGGAGGGATGGCCGAGTGGTTAATGGCAGCAGACTGTAAATCTGCCGCGCAACGCGCTTCGTAGGTTCGAATCCTTCTCCCTCCACCAATGTAGCTACTAGCTTCAAGCTGCTAGCTACTAGTCCCCGCCCGGCCGGCGTCGCAACGGCGGCCCGGCCACGAAGGAGCACTAACAGCTAGCAGCTTGAAGCTCGCCACACGCCCTCATAGCTCAGTTGGCAGAGCGCGTTCTTGGTAAGAACGAGGTCTCCGGTTCAAATCCGGATGAGGGCTCCAGTCTGAACAACCGGCACCGGGCCAGTGCCCCGCCGCCACCACCACACCACACCCCCGGAGGGCAGCCATGGCGAAGGCGAAATTTGAACGGACGAAGCCGCACGTAAACGTGGGGACGATCGGCCATGTTGACCACGGCAAGACGACGCTGACGGCGGCGATCACGAAGGTGTTGGCGCTGAAGGGTGGGTCGC
>JBJXGC010000045.1:0-2667 GCA_046154545.1 Dehalococcoidia bacterium
AGCCGCGGTATCGGCAAACAGCTCTCTATCGACATGGCCCGCGAGGGCTACGACATCGTCGCCATCGCCCGGTCGACCGCTGACAGCCCCACCAAACTCCCGGGCACGGTCGATGAAACCGTCCAGCTCGCGCTCGCTTCTGGGGGCGCTGGCTGCCGGGCGATCGCCGTCGGCCTTGATGTGCGCGACGAAGACGGCATTCGCGCCCTCGCCGACCGCGTGAAATCGGAGTTCGGGCGCTGCGATGTGGTGGTCAACAACGCCGCCATCGCGCCCCCGGGCGACACGATCGGCTCGCCGATGAAGCGCTGGCGGATGGCCTTCGACATTAACGTCCACGGCCCGCTCTACTTCACCGACGCCTTCGCTCCCATGCTGGCCGAGACCAACGGCCGCGTCATCAACATCTCCTCGGCCGCCTCGATTTCGCCCGAGTTCGGCCGCGCCAGCTACACCTCAACCAAGCGCGCCCTCGAAGCCCTGACCGAATGCCTCGGCCACGAACTCCGGGGCAAGATCGCTGTCAACTGCATCCGCCTCGAGCTCAGCGTCTGGAGCGAGGGCTACACCTACACGCTCCCCGACATGGACTTCAGCGACTTCGAAGACCCGGTGGTGATGTCCGACGCCACCCTCTGGCTCTGCCGCCAGCCAATCAGCTACACCGGGAAGGTGCTCACCATCTCGGACATGCGGCTCATGGGCGCGGTCCGGCCGGTCACCCGTATTGGAGACCGCGAGAAGGTGTAGGCGCCGCCGCGGGCCTCTGTGGCATGCCTCACCGAGCGCCCGCCTCCTCTCGCGTTATCCTTCGCGAATGAACTTCTCGGTCGATGGCGCCCCCCAGGGCCGAGCCACCGTCGCCAAGATTCGTGAACTCCTCTTGGCGCTCGATTCCGAGCGCACAGTTGTCGTCGTCCTCGACGGGTCCCGGGGAAGCCGATGGACGGCCGAGGGGTCGGGCCGCGCCGGGTTCCGCCTGACCCACCTCGACGGCCCGAGCGGCGACCTCTCCGCGAGCATCGACCACTCCCTGCCTGTGCCCGTGGTTGCCAGCATCCTCGGCGCCTACGCCCGCGGGGACCCGCGCTGGCGCAGGGCCACCGCCTACGAACTGCTCCACAGGGGCAAGCCCGTCCGCGCCTTTCTGGGCCGCGTGCCGGTGGGTGTCTGGGCCGCCCTCATCTTCGGCATCCCGACGGTCGTCGCGGGCAGCTATTCCGTCGTCCAGGGCGGCCCGGGCGCCCCCTCCTGGAGCGACATCTTCGTGCGGGCGCTCCCCACGGTGCTGGTGATGGCCGCACTCCTCCAATACTTCCACTACTTCTTCACCTCAGGGCGAAACGGCATCCGCGACTGGCTCGGCCGGAGGCTCGGCATCAGCATCCGCACCGAGGTCGGCTATAGCGCCACGGCTGCCATCTTCAGCGAAAGCTCGGGGGTGACCGAGGACTGGGTCAGCGCGCCAGGGACATCGCTGGCGAAGCGGGCAATCGTGCAGGTCCTCGATCTCGCGGTCCTCCTCGTGGGGACGGTTGGCGTCGTCGCCGCCATCACGATCCCGGCGTTCCTCATCGCGGATCGTTTCGGATAGAGCCAGGCCGCGGGACGGCATGAGGCGGTCCTCGCGCCCCCGCCGGTGTGCTACGATCCGCGGATGACCACGGCCACGGTCGACATCTCGACGCTGATCGAGCAGATCCCCGGCGTGAACGGCGGCAAGCCGTTCGTCTCGAGCGCAGGTGTCTCGGTCCACCAGGTCTCGATCCTCTTCAACGAGGGCGCCTCGCCCGAGGAGATCGTCGGGCGCTACGAAGGCCTGACGCTCGCCGGCGTGTACGCCGCGCTGGCGCATTACTTCGCGAACCGGGAGCAAGTCGAGGCGGAACTGGCGGCCGAGCTGGCCCTCTACGAGGAGTTGCGGGCCGCCCACCCGGGTGGGTGGCGGCGCGGCGAATAGCCTGTGTTTCAGCTCTACATGGATCAGGATTCGATGGACGGGCCTGTGGTTGCGGGCCTGCGGGCGAACGGTATTGACGTCCTGACGACACGCGAAGCGGGCCGCCTCGGCCGGCCGGACGATGACCAGCTGGCGTTCGCGACCAGCCAGGGCCGCGTCGTGTACACCGCGAACGTCGGGGACTTCCGGCGTCTGCATGCGGCCGGCGTGGCGCATGCGGGGATCATCGTCCGGCCGAATCAGCGGATGCCAAACCAGCACCAGATCCGAGCGCTGCTCAACATCCAGGATGCGATGGATAACGAGGGGATGAGGAACGCGGTCCAGTTCATCGGCGATTGGCTGTAGGAGGCTCGGGGCGGACCACGCAGCCCCAGGCACCATGCGAGTCTCCAGCGACCCAGACGGTCCGCAGCTGCCGCCGCTGCCCGAGGTCGGATGTAGTTACTAACAGCTAACAGCTAACAGCTAATTCAGTCGCTCGAAGATCGTCGCGATGCCCTGCCCGCCGCCGATGCAGAGGCTGACCAGGCCGTAGCGCCCGCCCGTCCGCTCCAGTTCGTGCATCAGCTTCACGACGAGGATCGCGCCCGTCGCCCCCACCGGGTGGCCGAGGGCGATGGCGCCGCCGTTCGGGTTCGTCTTCGCCGGGTCGAGCGTCAGCTCCTGGGAGCAGGCGCAGGCGACGCTGGCGAAGGCCTCGTTCA
>JBJXGC010000053.1:0-13742 GCA_046154545.1 Dehalococcoidia bacterium
GGAGGATCGCTATGGCAACACTCTCCCGGCCCGATGGGGCGACCATCTACTACGAAGTCCACGGCAGTGGTTTCCCGCTGCTCCTGATCGCGCCCGGCGGCGTCAGCAGCCAGGTCGAGTTCTGGGCACGCAGCCCCTTCAACCCGATCGCAGAGTTTGCGGACGAATTCCAGGTCATCGCCATGGACCAGCGCCATGCCGGCCGGTCGCCCGCGCCCGCGGCCGGCTTCTCCTACGCTGATGCTGCCGCCGACCAGCTGGCCGTGCTCGACGCGGCAGGTGTCACCCGGGCGCACGTGATGGGCGGATGCATCGGCTGCGCCTACATCTGGAACCTGGTGGGCGCCGCCCCCGACCGGATCGTCGCGGCCGTCTCCCAGAACCCTGTGGGCCTGGATGAGACGAACGCGATCGGGACGTTCTACGCCATGTTCTCCGAGACGATGCGCGTCGCCCGCGCCGGTGGGATGGATGCCGTGGTCAAAGCGGCGGTCGAGAACGGCCTCTTCGTCGCTGCCAATGCGGGTGGCCCGTTTTCGCAGCGGATCCACGACGACGAGGCCTTCCGGGCCGAGATCCTCGAGCGCACGGTCGAGAGCTACGTCGCCCAGATCGTCCGCTTTCGCGACGGCATGTGGCCGGCCGACGGGGGCCCCTTCTTCACGATCTCGGAAGAGGGGATGCGGACGTTCCCGGTGCCGCAGCTCGTCCTCCCGGGCAGCGACCCCTTCCACCCGACCGGCATCGCCCACCGTATCTGCCGCGAAGCACCGGCCGCGCGCTGCCTCGACGTGGACTGGGGTAAGCCGGAGAAGGTGCAGGAGACGGTCGCGGCGGTCCGCGCCTTCCTGAAGGAGCACACGCCGAAGTAGGGCGGTCCGCATAGTCGTCAGCCGGCGGCGGCCTCTCGGCCGGGGGCTGACCGGCATATGCTAGCATATGCCATATGAAACGCCGCACCAGCGTCCTCCTCGAACAGGAGCAGTACGACCGCCTGGAGCGCCTCGCCCGCCAGCGAGGAACGACGGTGAGCGAAGAGCTGCGAGAGGCGATCAGCCGTGCCCTCGCAGTCGAAGCGCCGGCCGAGGGGTTCGCCAGTCTCGTTGGCATGTTCTCGGGAGCGAGCAAACCGGCCAGCTGGATCGACTCCGACGAGTTCCGCGACGAACTCGCCCGGGCTGTCCGGCGGCTCCCGCAGCGGGGGGCGAAGTGATCCTTGCGGATGCCGCACCGGTGATCGCCTCGTTTAACGATGAAGACCCGGATCACCTCCGGTGTGCCGCCGTGTTGCTTGAGCCAGGCCAGTCTTTTGCGATCCCTTCCGTCGTCATCACGGAAGTCGTGTACTTCCTCGCCCGGGAGAGGAAGATCGCCGAGGAAGCTCGGTTCTTGCGCGTCCTTGGCAACGGCTCTCTGCCGGTCCTCGATCCGATCCTGGCCGACTATCTCCGCGCCGCCGCCCTCGTCGAGCAGTACGCGGACTTCCCCCTCGGCACGGTCGATGCGCTCATCGTTGCGATGGCCGAGCGCCTCAAAGTGACCACGATCCTGACCCTGGACCGGCGCCACTTCGGCGCCATCAGGCCCCTTCACTGCGAGTCGTTTACCCTCGTCCCATGAGGGCCGGATTGGGGACACGCCGGCGCCGCTTCCGGTAGGCGCGTGATAAGATCTGGACGTGAAACGGCGGCTCTCCATCCTGGTCGATGAACGCGTCTACGAAGGCCTCGAACGCCGTGCCGAGGCGCGTGGTACGTCTGTGAGCGAGTTAATCCGCTGCGTCATCGACGATGACCTCGCGAAGCAGCCCATGGCACCTCCTGATGCCAACACGAACCCCAACCAGGGGCTGCTGGACCTGATGAAAGAGCTCGCGGCGCTTGACACCGGCACCCCGGATCCGGGCATTCCCAGTGCTGGTGACCCGGATTTCAAACGCTGGTTGCGGGATTCGATGGTCGCCGATCGGCTCCAGCACCACCGGGGTTAGACTCGATGATCCTCGGTGATTCAGGACCGGTGATCGCGCTGTTTGACCAGGGAGACCGCGAACATCGCAGCCTGCGGGAGTTCTTTGCACGCACTCGGGAAGATGTGCAGTTCCCTTCGCACATTGTCGCAGAAGTGGCCTACATGCTCTGGCGAAAGGCGGGCGCTGCCGCAGAGGTACGTTTCCTTATGAGTGTGGCTGCCGGCCGCGTAAGCCTCATCCACCCCGGGGCCGGCGATTACGACCGCGCCGCCGCCCTCGTCGAACAGTACGCGGACTTCCCCCTCGGCACGGTCGATGCGCTCATCGTTGCGATGGCCGAGCGCCTCAAAGTGACCACGATCCTGACCCTGGACCGGCGCCACTTCGGCGCGATCAAGCCCCTTCACTGCGAGTCGTTTACCCTCGTCCCGTGACCGCCCACCAACCTGGCGACGGCGTGGCGCCGGTCCGGCTGCGACTATCCACCGAAGGAGCGTCCGTTGAGCGAGAGCCTCTGGGTCCCCAAGGAAGCTGGCATCCGCTTCGAAGACGGCGCCGATCGCGTCCGCATCCTTGTGTTCGGTAAGCATACTGGCGGAGCCTACTCACTGATGGAGTGGATCGTCGGCGCTAAGGCGGGCGTTCCGGCTGAGGAACCTCCAGCCTTCGGTCCGCACGTCCACCGCGAATCTGAGGAGACGTTCCTTGTCCGCAGCGGCAGCATCGAGTTTCTCCTGGGCAACGACGTTCGAACCCTTCGGACCGGGGACTTCGTCCGGGTCCCCCCCGGCGTTCGCCATGGATACGCGAACACCTCCGGCCACGACGCAGACCTGCTGGTCGGCTTCCTGCCGGGAGGCATGGAGGAACTGTTTCTGAAGTACCGCACGGACACCGAGTTCCCGCTGGATCAAGCGGGATTCATTGTTGAAGCCGGGGAGCAGTTCGCTTCCGAGTTCGAGTCCGGCGCGTAGCGCCGCGCGATCAAGCCCCTTCACTGCGAGTCGTTTACCCTCGTCCCGTGACCGCTACGCCCGGTGAACTTCTCGCCCTCGCCTCCGCTATCGCCCGTGAGGCGGGCGCCCTCCTCGCGCTGCGCGCCGGTCAGGTGCGGACCAACGTCCAGAGCAAGTCGACGGCTACCGACATGGTTAGCGAAGTCGATCACGAATCGGAGGCGCTGATCATCGAGCGCATCCTCGCCGCCCGCCCCGGCGACGGCATCCTCGGCGAAGAGGGCGGGGAACGCGCCGGCACCTCGGGCGTCCGCTGGGTGGTGGACCCGCTCGATGGCACGACGAACTTCCTCTACGGGCTCCCCGCCTATGCGGTCTCCATCGCCGTCGAGTCAGATGGCGTGGTGGTGGCCGGGGCCGTCTTCGATGCCGCCCACGGCCAGCTTTTCAGCGCGAGTCTCGGCGGCGGCGCCTTCCTGGACGGCCAGCTCATCCGCGTCTCGCTCGAGGTGGACCTGGCGAAGGCCCTGACGGGGACCGGCTTCGGCTATGTAGCCGAACAGCGGCGCGAACAGGGCCGCGTCGTCGCCCAGGTCGTCCCCCAGGTGCGGGACATCCGCCGCGGCGGGTCGGCCGCGCTCGACCTCTGCTCGGTCGCCTGCGGCCGCCTGGATGCGTACTACGAACTCGGCCTCGGCCCCTGGGACTTCGCCGCCGGCGGCCTCATCGTCCGGGAAGCTGGCGGCGAGACGCTGCTCTACAGCGAAGACGGGCATATCCGGCTGGTCGTGGCGGCCCCACCGGCGCTCATGGCGCCCCTGCGGGCGGCCCTGCGCGAGGCGGGCACGCAGGGAGCCTGAATGGGGTACCGTCATTGGAACTCCAGCGGCCGTGACGGCGGCGGCTACAGGCGGGCGCGCCGCTAAAACGGCTTGAAGACGGCCAGCCAGGCCATCAGCGGCACGCTCAGGACGAGCAGCGTCGCGAAGACGACGGGGACACGGTCGTTGAGGATCGCGAGGAGTTCCGGCGTTTGCTCACCTTTCTTGGCGGCGATGAGCGAGGCAAGGCGGGCCCGCCGCAGCCCGAACCCGAGCAGCGGCAGGCAGATGAACCAGAAGAAGATGAAACAGAGGCTGAGCGCGGCGAGCCAGCCGTCACGGACGAAGTTGTAGCCTTCGGCCGTCCCCCAGAAGAAGCCGGTGATGCCCGTGCTCATGGCGCCGGGGAGGAGGATGCGCGTCTCGCTGTTCGCCGCCTCGACGAGACAGTGCATCTGGTAGCGGACATCCTTCGCCGCCCAGGCGCGGAGGATGTTCGGATAGGTGGCGCCGAGCCCGGCCCCCATCCATATCATCGCCAGCACGTGTACCAGGCGCCAACCGTCCATCAAGGCCAGTATCGGTGAGGGTTGGCTTAAACGCCGTACGACCGGCGCGGGCTGGGGTTAAACGCCAAGACGCAAAGGCCGCCAAGAATCTCGAGTGCAGGGTCCCCCGTGCGACTCGTCGTTGGTCCCGCTCCATTGGTGCCGCACCGCGCCGCGCTCGCGAAACGCGGTGATCCCCGGCCGGCGCTAACTTGACGAGCCCCCACGTAGGCTGGACTCATGACCCTTGGCGATCTTGGCGATTCAGGTCGAAGCCAAGCATCCGTAGCACCTCGTCCGTGTGCTGGCCGAGGGCGGGCGCGGCCGAGCGGATGGCCGTCGGCGTCCGGTCCATGCGGATGGGCGAGCCGAAGGTCTTGTAGGGGCCGAGGGCCGGGTGGTCCAGCTCGATGATGTATCCGTTCTCGAGGAGCTGGGGGTCGCGGAAGACGTCGGGCGGGAAGTTGAGGGGCGCGCATGGGACGCCCGCGGCCCGCAGCGCGGCCACCCACTCGGCCGTCGTCCGTCCGCGGAAGAGGTCCTCGGCCTGGCGGAGCAGGATCGTGAGCCGGTCGTAGGCCTCGGCCGTCCCGAGTTCGAACCCGGGCTCCGTCCGCGGGTCGCTCAACCCCGTGACCGTCCGGAAGCGGGCGTTGAGGGTGGGACTCAGACAGCCTACCGAGACGAAGCCGTCTTTCGTGCGGTAGTGACGAAAGTAGATATTGGCGTAGCCGCCGCGCAGGTAGTGGCCCTCCCAGATAGCGCGTTGCTCTTCGAAACTGGCGCCGACCTCGCGCGCCGCGGCGATGGCCGCGAAGTAGGACTCATCGACCGGCGGGTCCGTGGCCGCGAACCAGCTCACGAGCTGGTTCGCCATCGTCACCGCCGTGCTGAGCAGCGAGGTTTCGACGCGCTGGCCCTCGCCCGTCTTCTCCCGGTGGCGGAGGGCGGCGATGACGGCCGCGAGCGAGAGAAAGCCGGTGCCGAAGTCGTTGTAAGCCGGGCGGATGTTGACCGGCGCGTCCCCGACCGTCCTGGCGGCGATCGGCGTCACGCCGGAGAGGCCCTGGACGATCACGTCGTAGCCGGGGTCGCCGCCAAGGGGGCCGCGTTTGCCCACCGGCACGTGTTCGAGGTAGACCACCTGGGGGTTGATCGCCGCGAAATCGGCGTAGGTGAGCTCGTAGCGAGGCGGGTCGGCCGGTTTCATCGACATCAGGACGATATCGGCCCAGGCGGCGAGACGTTCGATGACCGGCCGGGAGGCCGCGGCGGTCACATCGAGGCAGAGGCTGCGCTTCCCCCGGTTGAGGATGGCGAAACCTTTGCTTTCGCCGGGGAAGATCGGCTCCATCGTGTGGCGGATAGCGTCGCCGGCCGGTGGCTCGACCTTTATCACGTCGGCGCCCATGTCGGCGAGCAGGAGCCCGCACATCGGGATGGCCATCGCCTGGGCGAACTCGACCACCCGGACGCCTGCGAGCGCGCCCGGGAGTACGTCCCCTTCTTCAGTCACGCTCGCGTCCCATCGGCGCGATTCTACAGGCCACGTTGCAACGGCCGAGCGGGCGTATGAAGATGCGCCGATGACGGACAGAGTCGTACTTATCACAGGGGCCACGCGCGGCATCGGCAAGGCGACGGCCCATGCCCTGGCGAAGCTCGGCGACACTGTCGTCGTCTCGGGCCGTGACCCGGCTCTGACGGCGGCCACGGTGGCGGAGATCCGGGCGGCCAGCGGCAACGAGGCGGTCAGCGGGATGGTCGCGGACCTCGCCTCCCAGGTGGCGGTGCGGGGACTGGTGGCCGAGGTGCGCGAGAAGCTGCCGCGCCTCGATGTCCTTATTAACAACGCTGGCGGCATCTTCGACCGCCAGGTGACGGTGGATGGGCTGGAGCAGACCTTCGCGGTGGACCATCTCGCGCCGTTCATCCTCACCAATGGCCTCCTCGACCTCCTCAAGGCGAGCGCCCCGGCGCGCGTGATCACGGTTAGTTCGGTGGCACACATGGGGGGCGCCATCAACTTCGACGACCTCCAGGGCGAACGGAAGTACCGGGCGATGGACGCCTATGCCCAGGCCAAGCTGGCGAACATCCTCTTCGCGAAGGAGCTGGCCCGGCGGCTGGAAGGGAGCGGCGTCACCTCCAACGCCGTCCACCCGGGGGCGGTCGCGACCGGGTTCGGGCGCGAAGGGCCGCGTTGGATGCGGCTCGGCGTGAAGCTCGTGAAGCCGTTCGAGATGAGCCCGGAGAAGTCGGCCCGCCAGCTCGTCTGGCTGGCCACGGCCCCGGAGCTGGCCACCACGACCGGACAGTACTTCAGCGGTGGCAAAGTGAAGCCGGGCTCCCAGAAGTCGCGCGATATGGATGTCGCGGCGCGTCTCTGGGAGGTGAGCGAGGCGCTGGTGGCGACTCCAGCTGGCTGACTCAAGCCGGCGCAGGCCACGGGTGCCTGAAGAATTGAACCCCGCCAGCTACACTGAACCGTGCCAGAGCAGACCTCCGGGGGAACCCGCATCCTCGCCAGCGTCATCGTCCCGCTCCGGCACAACGACGGCCGCGCGGTCTCTCGCCGGACGATCAAAACGCTCCGGCGTCGCCTCGTCGCCATCAGCGGGGGATACTCCGTCCAGCGGGTGCGTGGCGGATGGCTGCACGAGAGCCGAGTGTTCACGGACAACAGCGACCGATACGAAGCGTGGCTCCGTTCGTGGCGCGATGTCCCCGCATTCCTCGAACTGGTGGACTGGGCACGCGAGGCGCTGGATCAGGTCACGATGGGGATCAGCATCGCGGGCATCCCCGAGGAGGTCTAGAGGCAGCCCGGGCTCTTGCCGATCGTCGACACTGTATGGAATCATTTGTTACGCAGGAGATCGAGAAATGCTGAAGACGTACGTCACGCTCGACAACGAGGTTCTGGACCTCTCGGCCTTAACGGAGGAAGAAGCCGGGCACCTGGACCGCGGTTGGAACGCTTTCCTGGCGCGTGCGGGGTATTGGGAGGTTCAGAAGATAACGAAGCCGGCCGGTGGGTTTGTCTCACGGTCCCACTTCGAGTCACCACTCGGCCAGGCACTCCAGGACATCGAATACCGCGCCGGTATCCGTTCGGGGACGCTCGGCGCGGAGCCTGGAGACGACATCGATGCCGACCCCTTCCGGGACGAGGCTGTATCGGTGCCCGAAGCCGCGGCGGCCAAGGGCGTGACGGTCCGTGCTGTCCACAAGGCCATCGAACGCGGAGATCTCATCGCCTTTGGGCGGCCGGCACAGGTCTCGCGGCGGAGTCTCGAATCGTGGGCGGTCAGCCGTGGCCGTCAGCGAGCCGGGCGGGCCGCATCGAGCCGAGGTGCCCCCGCGACGCCAGCCAAAGTCTCGGCGTAGAGCTGTTCTTCTCGGCTGGCGATGGTGGCCGCATACCGCCATCGTGGCGCGTGCTTACCGCCGGCGGACCGCCATCACCGTCGTCGTCACCACCGCCAGCCCGGCCGTCAGCCCGACCACAATCCAGACCCATGGCCGCCGTGTCGGGGTCGAAGGGACGTTGCTGTTCGGCGCGGGCTGGAAGGGCGGGGGTTGTGTCCCGGCGGGAGACGGCGCTGGACTCGCATTCGAGCCCGGCGCCGCGGGCGTCGCCGACTCCGTCGGGACGGCGGCCGGGATGGCGGAGGCGTTGCCGCAGGCCGTCCCGGGCGCGGGCGCCGTCAGCTCCACGAGGTAGCGGTTCACCGCTTTATCGATGCAGCCGTCCCTCCCGCCGTAGACCGTGTGACCTTCGCCGCCGTAGCTGAGGAGGACGGCGCCGGGGAGCTGCTTGCTCACGGCCACGCCCCACTCGTACGGCGTGGCCGGGTCGCCGCTGGTGCTGACGACGAGGATGGGTGGCACGCCGGCGGCCCGCGGTGGCGCCAGGGCGTCGGGTTTCGCGGCCCAGAAGGCGCAGGTGAGCCCTGTCGCGACGGACGGCCCGAAGCGGGGCGCGGTTTGGGCGAAGCGGGCGGCGGCCGCCGGGAAGTCCGCGAAGCGCGTCGGCAGCTTCGAGAGCTCCTGATCGACGCAGTTGACGGCGACGTTCGCCTCCTGGACGTTCGCGTAGCCGCCGCCGGGGTCGCGTTGGAGGTAGCTGTCGGTGAGCTGGACGAGACGGCTGCCATCGCCGCCCAGGCCGGCCTCGATCGCGCGTTCGAGGCTGGACCAGCGGCTGGCGCTGTAGAGCGGCTCGATGAGGCCGATGAGCACCTCGCCGGGGCCGGCGGGCCGGTCGGCCGACTTCGAAGGGATGGGCGCCTCTTCCGCCTTGCGGAAGAGGTCATCGACCGCCCTGGCGGCGCCGCCCAGGCTCTCGAGGCGGCAGTTGGTCCGGTTGCAGTTGGCGATGAACGCCTCGAGGGCGCGGTCGAAGCCGGCGATCTGGGTGAGTGTGCGGTCGTCGGTCGAGAGCGCCAGGTCTACCGCGCCGTCGAGGACCATGGCCCGGACGTTCCCGGGGAACATGTCGGCGTAGACCTGGCCGATGACGGTGCCGTAGCTGTAGCCGAGGTAGGTGAGCTTGGCGTCGCCGAGGGCGGCGCGCATCCGGTCCATGTCGCGGGCGACGTTTTTCGTGCCGAGGAAGGGGAGGAGGGCGCTGTGCTTCGCCGCGCAGCCGTCGGCGAAGGCCTCGGTCTCGCGGGCGAGCGTGTCCCACTCGGACTGGCTGTCCGGGCTCGGATCGGCCGCGACCCACGCCTTCAGGTTGTCGTGGCAGACGATCGGTGTGCTTTCGCCGACCCCGCGCGGGTCGAAGCCGATGATGTCGAAGCGGTCGGTGATGTCGCTGCTGAGGCTTCCCGCCCAGGCCCGGACAAAATCGACGCCCGATCCGCCGGGCCCGCCCGGGTTGGTGAGCAGCGAGCCGATCCGCTTCGCCGGGTCGCGGGCCGGCTGCCGGATCAGCGAGAGGTCGATCTGTCTGTCCGATGGGTCCGCGTAATCGAGCGGCACCGTGAAGGTCGCGCACTCAAAGCGGCCGCCGCACTTGCTCCAGGAGATGGTGCCCTGGGCAGCGGCCGTCGTGGCGCCAATGGCGGCGACGGTGATAGCCAGGGCGGTGAGCAGGAGGGCGCGTTTCATGCTGTTCCTTCGTACCATATCGGCGGTTTAGGGTGGGTCTGAACCGGCGGCGGCCACGGCCTTGCGCCCATCCCCGGCGCGGGAAATAGTGAGTGGGCTGAGCGGTCCGGTTCCGCCTCGGCAAATCTCGTGTGGATGCGCTGCGTGTCACCTGTCCCCGGGCGCCTGCTGATGGCCCTCTCTGGCGCGGTGGTCGCGGGCTGTGCGCTCCTCGGCCGGGCCGCGAGCGAGGGCATCGCAGCCGGCGACGGTTTCGCGCCCCGTTCATTCGACCTCAGCGCTGGCCCGGCTGCGGAGCGCATCCGGGACGATGTGGAGGGCGTCGCGCCCGTCACCACCGCCACCATCTTCGGCGCCGACGATCGCGTCCCGGTCGATGACACGTCGGTCGCCCCCTGGCGCGGCGTTACCTATCTCCTGATGTACACCGAAGGGGAGGTGCCGTTCGGGCGGTGCACCGGCACGATGCTCAGCCCGACACTGGTGCTCACAGCGGCCCACTGCCTCTACGACGAGGGGGTTGCGGTCAGCTCGGTGGTGGTGGCGCCCGGGGCCGACCCGGCCGCGCGCCCGGTGGTCTTCGCCACAGCGACCCGTTTCAGTGTGCCCGAGGGCTGGGTCTCCGGGCAGCGTGCGCCGTTCGACTTCGCCCTCGTCCACCTTGAGCCCGGGGCGTTCGCCGGCCTCGACCCGTATCCGCGGCTCATGCTGGCGCCCGGCTCGGTGCTCGAACAGCCGGGCACGTTCATCGCCACCGCGGGCTACCCGGCCGACAGCGCCCGGCTGACGATGATGGCGACGCAGACCATGGATTTCGCCTTCGACGGCCGGTTCATCGTGAGCCGGCTGGATGCGGTCCCGGGGCAGAGCGGGTCGCCGATCCTGCTCCTGGATAGGGCCGGACAGCCCCTGGGCATCGTGGGTATCCTCACCCGTGAACGCGACGACGAAAACCTCGGCGTCCGAATCAGCGAGGAGGTCGTCGCAGCCCTCGCCGGTTTCTGTAGCGGTGATGGCTGCGCAATCGACCCCGTCCGTCCGCCGTCTGCCTACACGGTGACTGAACGCGGCTTTTGCAGGGCACTCATCGGCTGCGGCGACCACGCGGGGGAACCGTTGTTGGCCGGACAGCCCGCCGGCTTCGCATTCACGATTTCGCCGCGACCGCTGCGCACCGTGACGACGCGGGCCTTCATCGACGGAGTGGCCTACGGTGAGACCCGTTGGGCCGGGCCGTATGCCGCGGCGGAAGTGTTCGCGAGCGGCGTCGCCAAGGCGCCGGCCCCGGGGGCGCTCGTGGTCGAGGTTTGGGTGGGCGACGAGCTGGCCGGCTTCGTGACCTCGCGGATCGTCAACGCGCCACACCTCCTGCTCGGCTTCGGGGCCTGGGCGCCGATCGTGGTCCGGGAGTAGCGCGTCCCTAGGCCAGCCGCCGCACGGGCCGCAGGAAGAGCACACAGAAGAGGCCGATGGCGGCGAACACGGCGCCGCTGATGATCACGGAGGCGCGTGGGTCCCAGAAGTTCGAGACGAGGCCGGAGTGGAAGAAGCCAAGCGGCGTCGAGATGGCGAAGGCGAGGCTCGACATGCTCATCACCCGGCCGAGCATCTCCGGGCTCGACTCCTCTTGCATCAGCGGCGTCACCATATTGATGAAGACAGCGGCCGAGAGGCCCCACGGCACCATGAGTGCGAGGGAAAGCCAGATGTTCCCGCTTGCCCCGTAGGCGATGAAGATGAGCCCGCCCGCGATCGGCGAGGCGCAGAGGACGAGTCCGCGGCGGCTCATGCGGATGGTGGTCAGCGCCATAGAACCCACCAGGACGCCGAGACCGAAGCCGCCCGAGAGGAAGCCGATATAGCGGTCGCCGCGATGCAGCACGTCCTGGACGAGCCCGACGGCCGTCACCCGGAAGGGGCCGATGAGCAAGAGCCCGGGCAGGAGCTGCATGAACAGCAGCGCCTTTAGCACCGTGTGGCCGCGGACGTAGGAGATGCCGTCGGCGAGGTCGCGGAAGACGCTCTTGCCCGTCGGGACCGGTTTCGGCACATGCACCCGGGTCGCGAGGAGTGCCCCCACGAGGAGAAAGATGACCTCCGCCGAAAACGCCACCGTGAGGCTGAAGAAGTCGGCCAGGATGCCGCCAGCGGCCGGCCCCAGCAGTTGAAAGGCGGCCATGAAGGCGACCGTGTTCAGGATGATGCCGTTCTGGAGCTGGGGCCGGGGCAGGATCTGGGCGGGCATACTTCCCCGCGCTGGCTGGCCGAACGCATCGAGCGCGCCTATGACGGCGCCGAGGACGAAGACGGGCCAGATAAGGCTGATGTCCGCGCCGGTGAGGAGCACGTAGGCGAGCGAGACGAAGGCGGCGCTGAACCAGACCCGCGTCATGATCCGGCCGCGCTGGAAGCGGTCGGCGGCCACGCCGCCAGCGAGCATCAGCACTGCGGCCGGCACGGCCTGGGCGATCAGGGCGAGGGCGATCAGGAATTCCCGGTCGCCGCTGGCCACGCGGTCGCGGATGAAAAGGGGCACGCTCACGACCTGGATGCCCACGCCCATCGCCCCACAGACGACGGCCGCGAAGTACCAGCGGTAGGCCGGCGTGGCGAACGGATTGCGGGTCGCGCCCGGGTCGGTGGCGGCCTGGGGAGCGGTGGTCTCGAGTTCCGTCACAGCCAGCGACTTTACAGGAATCGTGGCACGGAGGCCGCGCAGACTGTAGCCGCGGCCGTCCCGGCCGCTGGGGTCCGCGAGACGGTCAGGCGATCCGTGCCTCGGAACGGCGTACGGCATTCAGCGACCCCGAGGGTCGCGGCTACAGCGAATGCGGCCCCGTCCCGGTCCGCGTAGCCGTGGCCGTCAAGGCCACTGGGTTCCGCAAGGCGGCTAGCTCCGACACTCCGTGCGCACTACTCCGCCGTAGCCGTGGCCGTCGCGGCCACTGGATTCCGCGTGACGGGCTAGCTCCGACACGCCGTGCCCAGTGGATTCCGCCGAGTACGCGGCGTACCCTCCCTCGCGTGCCGGGCGTACCTTTTCCGAAACGAATCCGCCTTACCCCGGCCGTGTACGCCGATCGTGAATGCACCTTTCACCTGGTGCTCCGTGCGCGGACGGGCACGGCACCGTTTCGCGACCCGGCGACGGCCACCCTGCTGTGGTCCATCGTCGAACAGCAGAACGCCCGCGGCCGAGTGACGCTCCTGGCCGCCTGCTTGATGCCCGACCATCTCCATCTTCTGGCGAAGCCCGACGAAGACGACCTCGTCCGCTGGTGCAACTCCTTCAAGTCGTTCACAGCGCATGCGTGTCACGGGTTGGGTCAGCAAGGTTCGCTGTGGCAGCCATCGTTTTACGACCGTGCCATCCAGGGCGCCCACGAGTTCGAGGAGACACTCAAGTACATCTGGGACAACCCGGCGGCTGCGGGGCTCCTCGAGAGTGGCGGGACGTGGCCCTGGCGTGCAACCTGGCTTGACCCGGACGGGGCGGCGTCGACGGGCAATTGAGAGGTGGATCGCCTCGGGGCCGTGCGGAATCCAGTGGCCGCGACGGCCACGGCTACGGGTGAGGTACGCGCGTTGCGCCAGGGTGTGCGCGGAGTCCAGTGGCCGTGACGACTAGGCTACGGCTACGAGGGTCGGCTTACGACAGCGGCCAGCCGAGCCATTCGCAGGCGGCCCGGCCCATGACCCACTCCTTGTCCTCGGCCGAGAGCCAGGGGAGCTCTTCCGTGAAGAGGGTGACGGCTTCGCGCCACGGGCAGGTGAGGCGCGTCCAGTCCGTCCCCCAGAAGGTGCGGCGTGGGCCGAAGGCGTCGTAGACACGCCGTATATATGGATGCAGCCCCGGGAAGGGGTACGCCTCCGAGCTGTAGCAGGGGAGGGCCGAGGCCTTGACCGCGACGTTCGGCAGCCGGGCGAGGGCGAGCACCTCGCCCAGGTTCGCGAAGGCCTCGTCGTCCTTCGCCCCCCAGAGGGCGAGATGGTCGATGACGAAGCGGACGCCGGGGAAACGCTCGGCGATCCGCCCGAACTCGGGGACGGACCCGGGGACGAAGACCATGATCGGCAGCCGGGCCTCCTCGGCGGCGGCCCAGAGCCAGTCGCCCGTGCCATCGGTCAGCCAGGCGCGCTGCCCGGTGCCGTGGAAGGTGAAGCGCATGCCGAGCATCCCGGGTTGCTCGCGCCAGCGGGCGACGACACCGGGATTCGGCTGGTCGAGCGGGAGCCGGCCCATGACGGCGAACCGTTCGGGGTAGTTCGCAGCGGCGGCGAGGGCGAGGTCGTTGCGGTCGCCCTCCCAGGAGGGCGGCACGAGCAC
>JBJXGC010000058.1:0-29938 GCA_046154545.1 Dehalococcoidia bacterium
TCCGGTTTGTCGCGGTCACCGTTGCTCGGATAGACTTGGGCGACGGACGCGTGGACGCGTAACTTCTTTCGGCGGGGACAGGCATGGCGTACGGGACTGGCATCGCAAAGGGCATGAGCATCACGCTCAAGAGCCTGTTCCGCCCCGTCGCCACCATCCAGTACCCGGAGCAGTCACGGACCGTCCCGGTCTACGCCCGCACGAACCTGCTCTGGTTCGAAGAGCGCTGCACCGGTTGCAGCACCTGTGCCCAGGCCTGCCCGGACGGCTGCATCCTGGTGGCGACCAGCCAGGACGGCGAAGGCCGCCGCAACATCGACCGTTACGAGATCGACTTCCGGATCTGCATGTACTGCGGGCTCTGTACGGAAGCCTGCCCCTACGAGGCGATCCAGCCCGGCGGCCCGCTCGACGACGCCGTCTACCAGTTCGACGAGATGTACCGCGACAAGCACGCCCTCACGCGGATGGCGACGACGTTCCTGGAGAAGCACGACAACACCTACCCGAACCAGATGAAGGCGCCCGGCGCCGACGCGGACTTTCACCGGCTGTAGTGCGGGAAGTGGGCAGGTGGGCGCTAGTCGTAGGCGTCCCGCCGCGGGCGCACGGCGAGGACCACGACGGTCCCGGGAGTATCAGCGCTTCGTTTCAAGATGGCGCCATTCGCCAACGCGAAGGCGGAACTCGTCCGCCCGGCCCTGCAAGGACCGGATATCGCCGCGACCGGTCCGACCGAAGGCGACAATCGCATTGGCGACACGTTGACCTTGCCGGCGGTCGCGCAAGAGCAGTTCCAGGCATTCCTGGACGGCCGCGTCCTCCCAGAGGATGGCTGGCACTACGTGAGGCCGAGGGCCGTGCGAGCCTGCTCGTCCGTCTGATGGTGGCCCGACTGGAAAGATGTCCAGCGGGTGTTGATGAGCTTCTGCTCCTCCTCCGTTACCGGTTCGTCGTCCTCCGGCGCGCTGAAGAGCGCCCCGAAGGCCGGGCCAACCTGGACGGCGCCGAGGGCGGCACTCGCGGCCTCCAGGGCTTCGTCGGGAATCGCGTCCAAAAGCTCATGAAGGGCTGCCCTGGTTACCATGGCTCCAGTATACCAGCCCGGAGCGGCCAGCAAGCTCGCGGCAAGGGCGGCGGCGCCGCTCGAGAAACACCGCCACACCTACCCGAATCAGGTGAATGCGCCGCGCGCCGACGCGGACTTCCACCGGCTGTAGGGCGCTGCCGGCGCACCATTCCGCCCCGCATTGTCAGATCCGGCCCAACATGCCACGATCGTAGCCATCTGACATTTCGTGGGGCCATTGTCATGGGCAGTAGCGTGCGGACGAAGATTGGGGCCGGTGGGCGGGTCGTTATCCCGGCCGAGTTCCGGGCGAAGCTGGGGCTGCACGAAGGAGACCAGGTGATCATCTCGTGTGACGACGGAGAGATTCGCCTCAGCACCTACCGTGAGCGGGTCAAGCGGATTCAGGCATTCGTCGCCGAGCGCATCGACCCCGCCGGGCCATCAATTGTTGATGAGCTGATCCGGGAACGACGGGCGGAGGCGGCGCGTGAGTGACATCGTCCTCGATGCCAGCGCCGCGCTCGCGGTTGTCCGCGAGGAACCCGGCAGCGATGTCGTGCTGCAAGCGCTGGCAGAGGGAACAGGGTTCATATCAGCGGTGAACCTCTCAGAGGCAATTTCGATCCTGATCGACCGTGGGATGACGCACGCGGAAGCCAGCCTGACTCTCGGCGCGCTGGAACTCGCCGTCATCCCATTTACCGAGTCACGCGCGTCGGCGGCGGCTGCACTCCGAGCCGCCACCCGGGCGCTCGGGCTCGGGCTCGGCGACCGGGCCTGCCTCGCGCTCGGCATCGAGATGGGCCTACCTGTCCTCAGCGGCGACCGGGCCTGGTCTCGAGTCGACCTCGGTATCCAGGTGAAGCTCATCCGCCCGTAGCGGCGTCGGTCCGCCGCAAACGGTGCGTTCGTTCCTCACGTCACAATCTGGTAGATTCCGGCATATCAAATTCCACTGGGCCGGGCCCCCACCACGGGCTGGCGGCCGGTTTTGGGCAGCAGGTAACGCATGGCATCACTCACGGTCGACGGCAGAGTCATCGAAGCGCCGGCGGGCGCGCCCCTGGTAGAGGCGCTCAAGAACAACGGCATCTACACCTCGAACCTCTGCTACATCGACGGACTGAAGCCATACGCCGGCTGCCGCACCTGCCTGGTCGATGTCCAGGGCCCACCGGGGCTGCAGCTAAGCTGCACCTCCCTGGTCCAGGACGGCATGGTGGTGACGACCACCTCGGACGAGGTCAAGGACGCCCGCAAAGCCGTCCTCTCGCTTATCCTCGCGAACCACAGCGACCGCTGCCTGACCTGCCATCGCCGCGAACACTGCCATCCCGGCGACATCTGCCTGCGGGACGACGTGGTGACCCACCGCTGCCTCACCTGCTCGAAGAATTACCGCTGCGAGCTGCAGGCGACCTGCGAGATGGTGGGAATGTCCGGCTACGAACCGTGGGTGGGCGAGGAACGGTCGTTCTACCAGGCCCCGCAGCCATTGGCCGACCGGGCGAACCCGTTCATGGAGTTCGACCCGCAGATGTGCATCATCTGCACGCGCTGCCAGCGGGCCTGCGAAGAGAAGCGCCACACCGGGGCGATCACGCTCGGTGGCCGCGGCTGGGACACGCAAATCGCGTTCGGCGCTGGCGGCCCCATCCACGAGAGCAACTGCGATTTCAGCGGCGCCTGCATCGACGTCTGCCCGACGGCTGCCCTGATGGAGCACCCGAATAAGTGGGTGGCAAAGCCGGACACCTGGACATCGACCACCTGCGACTCCTGCGCTGTTGGCTGCAGCCTCAGTCTCGGCTCGAAGGACGGGCGCGGGGTCATCGTCCGCCCGGGGGACGGGAACCCGGTGAGTGGCGACCAGATCTGTGTGCGTGGCCGTTACCACTACGACTCCCTGAAGCCGCGCGAGCGCCTGCAGAGGCACCTCGTACGGCGCGGCCAGGTGCAGGCGCCGGTCGACTTCCAGGCGGCGATCGACGAGGCCGCGAAGGCGCTGCGAGAGGCGGCCTCGCGCGGAAAGGTCGGCGTCCTGGTCGGCGGCACGGTGACGACGGAAGAGGCGCTGTTGGCCTCGATGATCGCGAAGGACGCGTTCAAGACAACCGCGGACAGCTCGCTCGGCCCCGTGATGCGCGCCGTGAAGGACGCCCTCGAAGCGCGCATCGGCACCTGGCGGGCGGCCGGCGACATGACGCGCATCCGCGAGGCGAAGACCATCGTGCTCGTCGCCGACGACCTCGAGGAGAGCCACAACGTGGTCAGCGTCCGGATCAAGGACGCGGTCGTCCATCATCACGCGAAGCTCGTCCTGATCGGGGCCCTGCGGAGTGAGCTGGTCGACTTCGCGGCCTGCTGGCTCGCCCCGGCCGGGGGCGAGGAGGGCCAGGTCGCGGCCGCCCTGGCGAGCGCGATCGCCGGCGAGCCTGGGGCGAACGCAGCGATCGCGGAAGCAGCCGCGATCCTGAAGGACGGAAGGCGCGAGGAGACGATCGTCATCTGCGCACCGAACCCGGTGAGCCCCGGACTGGCAGGAGCTATGGCCGGTGGCGCCGCGAACGTGGCCGTCGCGCTCTTTGGCGAGGCCGCGTCGGAGAACCTGATCGTGCTCCCCGCCGAAGTGAACGTGCATGGCCTGCTCGATGCCGGTGTGGCCGTCACGGGCGGACCGAACCCGCTGGATGGGCTGGACGGCCTGCTCGTTGTCCGGGAGGACCCGGCGATGCGTCTGCCAGGTGGGGCGGAGGCCCTGGCCCGGATAGGCACCGTGGTGGTGATCGACAACGTGCTCCATGAAACGGCGAAACGCGCCACCGTCGCCGTCGCCGAGGGGCGGGCCTACGCCTCCCGGGGAAGCTATACCCAGGGTGATTTCCGGGTGCAGAAGCTCTCGCCAGCGGTGAAGCCGGAGGGTGCGGCGGTCACGAACTTCGCCGCCCTTCATGCCCTGGGCACGGCCCTGGGCGTGACACTGCCGTCCGATGAGGACGCCGCCCTTGGCGCCCTCGCGAAAGCCGAACCCCTCTACCAACCCGCCTACGACCTCCTCATCGGCGAGGGCGTCCGCATGACGGTGGCGGGCACGGGCAAGGGCACGATCGTACCGGTGCCTGCGGCGACCGTCGCGGGCAGTGGCCTCCGGCTGCTCAGTGCCCGCGACCTCTACACAGCGTCTGACGCGGCGGCCCTGCGGCACCCGGAGGCGGACAAACTCCACCGCTACGACCGCATCCAGGTGAGCGAACAGGACGCCGAACGCCTGGGCATCGTGAGCGGGGACGAAGTCGAGATCGCGTCTGGAGAGCGCACCCTCAGGGCGCCGGCCACGGTCACCGACCGTCTGCCGGAAGGGGCCGTGTTCGCCTCGAGCCTCCTCCAGGGGGGCGCCGCGGTCCAGTTCTTCGCCGGCGGGGGCATCCCAGCGGTGGCCCTGAGCAAGGTTGCCTCGCCCATCCCGGTGCTCGCCTCCGCACCCGCCTGACGCTTCAGGCGCATGAGAAGGGCCTGCGCCGGCTGCTATACTGATGGCAGATCCACCGCTAAGGAGCCCAACTCATGGCCACCGCTACGGCTGAATTGCTCAGCATCGAGGAGTTCCTCGCCCTCCCAGATAGCAGCGAGTACGAACTCATCGACGGTGAGCTGAAGGAGCGCTGCATGGCTTTCAAGCCCGCATGGGTGGCCACCCGATTCTCACGCGAGCTGTACGCGTTCGCGCCTGCCGTTGAGATGGGCCTCATCGTCGGGGACGGCGCACCGCTCGCGATCTTCCCTGCCCGCCCGCGATACGCGCCCCGCCCCGATGGCCTCTTCATATCGTTCGAGCGTTTAGGGTCGCGCATAGGGCCCACGGCGGTCCTGACTGTGCCTCCGGAGCTCGTGATCGAGGTGGTCTCTCCGCACGACGTGGCTTCGGATGTCGAAGGAAAGGCACTCGCCTACCTGGGAGCGGGCGTCGATACGGTCTGGGTGGCCTATCCCGAGCAACGGACGATCCACGTCTACCGGCGGGCAGGCCCGTTCGACCTTCTCACCGACGGTGACATCCTCCGCGGAGACGGTCCGCTGACGGGCCTCGAAATCGCGGTCTCCGCCCTGTTCGGCGAGCGGACGGATCCCGCGGCGTAGCCCTCACCTGTCGCATCGCGCGGGCCGCCTGTACCCTTGGCCCATGAAGTTCGCCATCGTCCGCTTTCCGGGCACGTGGAGCGAGCGTGACTGCTACCACGTCATCCACAACGTCCTCGAACAGCAGGCCGAAATCGTCTGGCACCGCGAGACAGACCTTTCGCGGTTCGACGCGGTCGTCCTCCCCGGTGGGTTCTCGTACGGGGACTACCTGCGTTGCGGCGCGATCGCCCGGTTCTCGCCCGTCATGGAGGCGGTCACCGCCTTCGCGAAGCAGGGCCGCCCCGTAATCGGCATCTGCAACGGCTTCCAGGTGCTCTGCGAGAGCGGCCTCTTGCCGGGAGCACTTATCCGCAACGAGAGCCTCCAGTTCCGGTGCGAGTGGATCTACCTTCGGCGTGAAGGCGGGCCGACCCCCTGGGCCTCAGGCCTTGCGACGGGCGATGTCATCCACATCCCGATCAGTCACGGCGAAGGCAACTACTACGCCGACGACGAGACGCTCGACCGCCTGGAAGACGCGGGGCGCGTGGTCTTCCGCTACTGCGACGCCAGCGGGCTCGTGACCGGCGAGTCCAACCCGAACGGGAGCGTCCGCAACATCGCGGGGATCATGAACGCCGGGGGCAATGTCCTGGGGATGATGCCGCACCCGGAGCGGGCCGGGGAGCAGCTGGTGGGCGGGACAGACGGGAACCGGATCTGGGAGTCATTGATTCGGAGCGCGCTGGCGGCGGTGTAAGCCGGGCGACGTCCCGACCTAGTCTGGCGGGCGCGAGATCTCAGGGCGAGGCCAGCACCGCCTCGGGCAATACTGCCCTTCAGGTCATGGGAAACCCTTATTGCGGGCCTAGAGACATGGGGTGTATAAGTCTAAAGGGCGTAAGCAGGCTCACAATATTCATTTACGCTCGGACTTGGTGGATCAGTGAACGAATACCCAATCCGGCTTGAGATTGCACCGGCCGCCGCCCAGAGCCGGTTCACGGTGTTCATCCGGATCGCGATGATCATCCCCCACGCCATCATCCTGTATGCGCTAGGCGCGGCCCAGCAGGTGGTCACGTTCATCGCATGGTTCGCGATCATGTTTACGGGAAAATACCCGGCTGGACTGTTCGGCTTCTCGGTGGGCGTCTCACGATGGCAGACGCGGGTCACCGCCTACTTCTTGCTCCTGACCGGTGTGTACCCACCGTTTGCGCTGGACGACGCCGTCGATTATCCGATTAAGTTCAGCGTCGATGACGCGTTCTCCGGGCGAAACCGGCTCACGACGTTCTTCCGGATCTTCATGCTGATCCCACAGCTCATCGTGTTGATGTTCGTCCTCGTTGCGGCCGAGTTCATCCTCTTCTTCGCCTGGGTGGCCGCCCTCGTCACGGGCAAGGTCCCCGAAGGGATGCACACGTTCGTGGCGGGCGCCATGCGCTGGATGGCGCGCTTCAACGCCTACGCCAACCTCCTCACCGATAAGTACCCGCCCTTCAGCCTGACGTGACCTCGCCGACGCCACCACCAGGCGATCCCGGCGGCGAGCCGTCGGCGCCGCCGCCGAGTGACGCATTCTCCTCCCCAGCGGGCGCCGACCTGCCGTCGGCGTTCCCGCCGGCGCTCCCCGGGTCGCCGACCGAGCTGCCCTCGGCGTTTCGGCCGGCGGCTCCGCCGGCCGGCCCCGTGGAGGCGCAGCCGTTCGAAGCGGCGCCGGAAACGGCCTTCGACGCCGCGCCGGTGGAACAACCACCAGCCGCGCCACCACCTCCGCCGACGTCGGCGCCACCTCCCCTGGTTATGGCGCCGCAGCCGGACGAGCGTTGGGCGCCAGCCGCGCCCGAGCCCTATCCCATGGTGTACGAAGTGGCCTACCGGGAGCGGTTGAACCGCTGGACGACGCTCTTGCGGCTGCCACTGCTGGTCCCGGTCATGCTGTTCGACTTTCTCGTGCAGTACGTGCTCTGGGCGGCGTTGTTCACGGGCTGGACGACCGTCGGCTTGCGCAAGAAGTACCCCGCCTGGCTATTCTCCGCGGCGGGCGGGGCACTTGCGTTCCAGGCGCGCTATCACGCCTATGGGCAGCTGCTGACGGACCGCTTCCCCAGCTTCGACCGGGAGGCCAGCCCCGTCGTCCTGACGTATGACGACCCGCCGAACGGCCGGCTGAGCCGATGGCGCGTCTTCTTCTGGAAGTTCTTCCTGCTCTTCCCGCACTTCCTCGTGCTGCAGTTCCTCTTCCTCGCGGTCGTCGTTGTGACCTTTTTCGCCTGGTTGGCAATCCTGTTCACGGGCCAGTACCCGCGGGGGATGTTCGGGTTCGTGACCGGGGTGAACCGCTGGTACTTCCGCGTCATGGGCTACTTCGCCTCGTTCAACGACCGTTTCCCGCCGTTCTCGCTTTCTCCGGCGGCCGGGCCGGGGAAGGGGACCGCGGTCGTCGTCTGCGGCGTCCTGGGCCTCTTCTTTGGCGGCGGCTGCATCGGGCTGGTGACGACGGGGGCGATCCTGGCCAGCCAGCCGAACGAAGCTTCGGTCGATTACGCGGCCCTGCAGCGAGGCGCGCCCGGCGCCGCCTACACCCAGCGCTACGGTATCGGCGAGACGCGGCCTCACGTCCTCATCTTGCGGGCGGTGACTGACCCCGAGACGGAGCTGGCGGCGAGCCTCGAGACGCCCGCGAACGCTCGCGTGGTCGTGTTCGAGGTCCAGGTCGAACGGACGGGTAGCGGCTCTGACACGATCGACAGGGATTTCGCCTCGCTTCGCTACAGGGACGGGAACGACAGCCGGAGCAGCAGCGCCGCGCTGATTCTGGTGGCGGGGCTGCCCGCGCCTCGAAACCTGACTTCGCGTTCGACGAGCATGCGGGTGGTCTTCATCGTCCCGGTGAGCGCGACCCCAACGCGCCTGACGCTCCACCCCCCGTGGGTGTCGAATCGGCTGGAGATAAACTTCAAGTGAGGCCCGCTGCCCGCCGGCAGCGGTCCAGCAGGGTGGACACGCTTTCGGCCGGGTCGCGGCATGCGGCCCGGCAGGCGGTTATCATAGGGTTATGATCGCCCTCATCAGTGACCGCAGGGAGGCCGTTGCAGCCCTGTGCGAGCAGTTTCACGTGCGCCGGCTGGACGTGTTCGGGTCAGCATCGCGCGGGAATTTCATGCCCGCCACGAGCGACATCGACTTCGTGGTTGATTTTGAACCGTTAAGCCCGGTCACCAGCTGGGATGCCTACTTCGGACTGTTGGAAGGTCTCGAAGCGCTGTTCGACAGGCATATCGACCTGATCATGACCGACGCCGTCGTGAACCCGTATTTCCGTGAGAGCCTTGACGCCTCCCGTGAGTGCGTGTATGCCGCCTGAATCGCGCAAGCTGCTGTGGGACGCGCTCCAGGCGGCGGCGCGGATTGCGCGGTTCGCATCCGGGAGGTCGTTCGACGATTACGTCACCGACGATCTCTTGCGTTCAGGGATAGAGCGGCAGTTCGAGATCATTGGCGAAGCGCTGGCGCAGCTGCGTAGCACCGACCCCGACACGGCTGAACTGATCCCTAACCTCCGCCAGATCGTCGCGTTCCGAAACATCCTTGCCCACGGCTATGCCAGCGTGAATGACCGTACAGTTTGGCAAGCGATACACGATAATCTGGGCGGGTTGACGGAAACCCTCAGGGGGCTCCTCCCTGGCGACTGACCAACGCCCACCTGATTTCGACCCTAAAGGCGCACGCGCTAGGCTAGTCCCGTGCCCGTAGACCAGAGTGCCCTCGACGCCGTCGCCCTCAGCCGTGAGGAGTACGACCTCCTGGTGAGCCGCCTCGGGCGGGAACCGAACGCCGTCGAGCTGGGGATGTTCGGCTCGCTCTGGAGCGAGCACTGCGGCTACAAGAACAGCAAGCCGCTGCTCCGCCTCTTCCCCTCTGGCGGCGATAGGGTGCTCACCCGGGCCGGGGCCGAGAATGCGGGCGCCATCGATATTGGCGACGGGCTCTGTGTGGTGATGAAGGTTGAGTCACACAACCATCCTTCGGCGATCGAGCCGTTCCAGGGCGCAGCCACCGGTGTCGGGGGGATCGTCCGCGACATCTTCGCGATGGGCGCGTACCCGGTGGCGATCCTTGACTCGCTCCGTTTCGGGCCGCCCGATAACGCTCAGAACCGCTACCTGTTCGACGGCGTGGTGGCGGGAATCGGGAGCTATGGGAACTGCCTGGGCATCCCGAATGTCGGCGGCGAGGTCGTCTTCAGCGAATCGTATAGCGGCAACCCGCTCGTGAACGCGATGTGCGTCGGGATCGCCCCGATCGCGAAGCTGGTGAGCGCGAAGGCAAAGGGTGCGGGGAACGTCTTCCTCCTCGTTGGTTCGGACACCGGCCGGGACGGGATCCACGGGGCGAGCGGGCTCGCCAGCCGGACGGACCCGGAGGCCCGGTTCGAGGAGATGCGCCCGGCCGTCCAGGTGGGCAACCCGTTTATGGAAAAGCTCCTGATGGAGGCGTGCTACGAGCTCGCCTCGGAACACCAGGAGTGGTTCGAGGGGATCCAGGACCTCGGCGCCGCCGGCCTCACCAGCTCAGTGGTCGAGTGCTGTGCGAAGGGGGGATCGGGCGCCGTGCTCGAACTCGCCCATGTCCCGCGCCGCGAAACCGGGATGACGCCATACGAGATCATGCTCAGCGAGAGCCAGGAGCGGATGCTGATCATCGCGAAGCGGGAACACGTGGCCGAAGTCAGTGCCCTCTTTGAGCGCTGGGAGCTGCATTGCGCCGAGATCGGCGAGGTGACAGCTGGCGACGAGGTGGTGATCAGTGACTCGGGGAGCGAGGTGGCGCGGGTGCCCGTGGGGATCGCGACCGACCCGCCCGAGTACCGGCGGCAGGGCGTGCGGCCGGCTGAACTGCTGCCGCTGAACCAGTTCAACCCGGCCTCGCTCCCGGACCTCGCCCCCATGGAGGCGACAGCAACGCTGCTCAAGATGCTGGCGCGGCCAAACATCGCGAGCAAACGGGGCGTGTTCCGCCAGTACGACCAGCAGGTGCTGAATAACACGGTCGTGGCGCCGGGCGGGGACGCCGCTGTGCTCCGGGTGGCGGGGACGACGCGCGGCATCGCCCTCACGACGGACTGCAACGGGCGCTACTGCTATCTCGACGCGTACGCGGGGGCGGCGATCGCGGTGGCCGAAGCGGCGCGCAACATCGTCTGCACCGGCGCGACGCCGGTGGCGGTGACCGACTGCCTGAACTTCGGCGACCCGACCAGGTTGGATGTGTACTACACCCTGTCGCAGGCGGTGCACGGCATCGCCGAGGCCTGCCTGGCCTTCGATACGCCGGTGGTGAGCGGCAACGTGAGCCTCTTCAACGAGACCGGGGGGCGGCCCGTCTACCCCACCCCGGTGATCGGGATGCTGGGCGTCCTCGATGACGTCGAGAAGCACCTGCGGGCCGGGTTCGAAAGCCCTGATTGCGGCGTCTGGCTGCTCGGTGCTGAAGTGTCGCAGAACGCCGCAACGCTCTCTGGGAGCGAATATCTGGAGGCCGTCCACGGGCTCGTAGCCGGGCTGCCGAAGGTTGACCTTGCGGCCGAGTCGCAGCTCCAGAAACTCGTCCTCCAGTTGCATCGAGAGGGGCTGCTGGCGAGCGCCCATGACTGCTCCGACGGCGGACTGGCGGTCACGCTGGCGGAATGCGTGCTTCTCGGTGGCAGCGGCTTCGCGGCCCACGCGGAGGTAACCATCGAAGGACGGATCGACGCCTCCCTCTTCGGCGAGGGCCAGGGCAGGATCGTGGTCAGCGTGACGCCGGACGTGTTCCGGCAGGGCGGCGGAAACGCCCGCGTCCAGGACCTGGCAGCCGAGCTTGGCGTCCCGGCGATGCGGCTGGGGCGGACTGTCGAGGGCGACCGGTTCTCACTGGGGCCAATCGAGACGACGGCGACCGCGATGCGCGAGGCCTGGGAGTCGCTCCTTAGGTGATTACACCTGACTCAGCAGATGAGGATCACGTACGCCTCGCGATCACCCAGCCAGCTCACGTCTGGAGTCGGGCCGAGGTGCTTGAAGCGCGACCATGCCCCGTTCCACGTCAGGCCGGCGTCTACGGCTGGTACTTTCGCGACATCCCATGCAAGACGAATACTTCAGGGTGCGTCCGTTTCGGCGACCTGACGCTGCTCTACGTCGGCATCTCGCCGGCGGCCCCTCCCCGGAACGGCTCGCGGCCGAGTGAACAGACGATTCGCAGCCGACTCCAAACCCACTATCGCGGCAACGCCAGCCGCTCCACGCTAAGGATGAGCCTGGGCGTGCTCCTGGGCCTCCGGCTTGGGGCCACGGGAAGCGGACGCCTGAATTTCGGAGACCATGAGCCCTGTCTCGATAAGTGGATGGCCAACAACGCATTCGTGACCTGGGCCATGACTGCGGAACAGTGGGAGGCTGAACACGAGCTGATCAACACACTGGATGTGCCACTGAACCTCGACGGAAATAGCCACCACGCGTTCCGGCCGGAACTGTCGAGGCTTCGCCGGGAGGCCAGGGAGGCTGCGCGGGGCAGTGGGCCGCGTCCGGCTTGATCGCCCTCTGGGGCACTGGCCGTACGGGCTTGACGGCCCTCCGTACGCACCGTCGGCTGAGAGGCCGGGCTCCTACTCTCTCCCCGCGGCGAAGTGAAGTGACGCCTTGATGTCCTCGCGCTCCAGGTACGGATAGGCGGACAGGATTTCCGCCTCCGTGTGGCCCTCCGCCAATTGGCCCAGGATCATGCCAACGGTCACCCGCATTCCACGAATGCATGGCTTTCCCGCCATCACGGTAGGGTCTTGCGTGATTCTGCCCGGCGCCATGGCGAGATTATCCATCACCGGAGGGCCGGTCAGACGCTGAGTGCGTTCGCGACCTCGTCCTCATCGAGGCGGGGCCCGACGACCGAGCAGTGCAGCTTCGCCGGATCGAGCAGGCGGCGGCCGACGCGCTGGATGTCTTCGGCCGTGACGGCCTCGATCTGAGCGACGAACGAGTCGATGTCCTCGATCACGCCACGCGTAACGAGCAGTTCACCGTGGCGCTGTCCGAGCGAGAAGGCGGTCTCGAGGGAGAGGCGGAAGCGGCCGATAGAGTGGTCCTTCGCCCGCCGCAGTTCGTCCTCGGGCGTGAGGGCGCCAACCATCGTCATCATCTCAGCGATACAGACGCTGATCGTCTCGGCGAGCTTTTCGCGGTTCACGCCCGCCGAGATGGTGAAGCTCCCCGCGTCGGCGAGGAAGCCGTAACCGGACCCGACGGAGTAGGCGAGGCCGCGGCGCTCGCGGACCTCACGGAAAAGGCGAGAGGACATGCCGGCCCCGAGGACATCGTTGAGGATGCGGAGGGCGAAGCGGTCCGGGTCATCCCGGCCGAAAATCGGGAGGCCGATGTAAAGGCTGCACTGGTCGATGTCCCGCGAATCGACGACCACCCGAGGCCCGCTGACGGTGGGCAGGTAGGGGCTGACGGTGGGAATGGACCCGGCCGGCACGCCTGAGAAGAGCGGTTCGGCCAGCGAGAGGACCTGCTTGTGGGTGACATTGCCGGCGACGGAGAGGACAACGTTCGACGGGTGGTACCACGCGCCAATGTGTTCCACGAAGTCCGGGCGGTGCATCTCCTGGACGAGTTCGACGGAGCCGCCGACATCCCAGCCGCAGGGCTGTTCGCCGTAGACGGCGGTGCCGATGAGGCGGCCTGCCCAGGAGCCGGGGTTGTCGTGGTTGCGCTTCAGCTCCTGTTGGACGACCGTGCGCTCGCGGTCTATCTCCACCTGTTCAAGCTTGGAATGGAGGAGCATGTCGGCGGAAACATCGAGCGCGGTCGCGAAGCGATCGAACGGGACGATATTCCAGTAACAGGTGAACTCTTTGTTGGTATAGGCGTTCAGGGTGCCGCCAGCACCCTCCACTTCCTGGGCGATCATGGTGGCATCGGGGCGCCTCTCCGTGCCCTTGAACACCATGTGCTCGAGAAAGTGGGTGATCCCGTTCAGGCGCTGTGGCTCAGAACGGGAGCCAACGCCGACGAAAATGTTTACCGAAACCGCCTGCGTCATGGGCATCGGCGTGGTAACGATGCGAAACCCATTCGCGAGCGTGGTCTGCTCATAGTGAATGGCCAAGAATCCCTCCCCTGCAAGATGCGCATTCTACTGTGCGGACTGGTGGGAGGTAGGGCCGCCAGTCTCGCCCATCCCGGCGTGTTCGCCGGGCGCCCTCTACACTCGGCGTATGGTCGAAATCAGCGGCGCCCGGATCGCCCCAAACTGGACGAGCGCCGCAGGCGCCCTGGAGGGAATCCTCGCCCACCTTGGGTCCCCGTTGCCCCGGCATGCGATCATGGGCCTCACGGGCCACGCCTGGCACTTCTGCCTCGCGCGTCGCGAGGATGTCGTCGCACTGCCCTCGGGCCCCGCTGACCTCGACTGGGAGGCGATGTCACGCCGGTACGCGCGCACCGGCTTCCGCTGGGAGCGCTTCGGCAGCCAGCTCTTGCCCGGCGATGACTGGTCCGAGATGCGCGAGGCGGCGGCGGAGTGGGCCTACGGGCATCTCGATGCCGGGCGGCCGCTGATCGGCTGGGACTTCCATCTCCATGAGCACGCCGTGGTGTACGGCTATGACCGCGACCGCCGGGGGTTCCTCGTCGATGACGTGCTGACGGGCCAGGCCGGCCCGTTCGTGGCCCGGGACGACTGGCCGTCGTCACTGGGCGTGCTCGAGCTGTTCGCGCCGGTAGAGCAGGTCGAACCAGACCCAATAGCGGCCCTCGTGGAATCGTTCGCCACGGCCTTGGCCTGCTTCGCCGGTGGCGACGGCCCGGAGGATGGCCAGCCCCGGGGGACGGCCGGGATCGACGCGTGGGCCGAGGCCCTGGACGGCGAGGTCGAAGTCGATCGGGCGGGGAACGCCTACACCCTGGCCGTACTCCAGGCGGCGCGTCTGGACGGGGCGGCCTTCCTCAGTGACCTGGCGGCGGGGCTGCCGGACCTCGCTCCACCGCTCGCCGCGGCCGAGCGGGCAATCCGGGACGAGACTGTCGCGCTGGCGCCGCTGCTGACGCTCTTTCCCTTCCCCTCAGGCGGCCACGGGAACGTTGCCAACGCTGGCCTCCGGCGGGCGGCGGCGATGGCCCTGCGCCGGGCAGCGCGGCACGAGCGGGCAGCAGCGTCAGCGATCACGGAGGCGCTGGCCATCTTGCGGGACGAATGAAGCGGCGGGCTGGAGCCAAAGCGCGGCTTTCGTAGACTGAACGGATGCCGAACTGGGTCATCGAAGGAATGCTCGCTACGAGCCCCCGCCCCGGATACACCTCCGGTTCCGAACATCGGGTTGGCGTCGAGATCGTGGATACCTGGCTCAGCGAGGTCCGCGAATTCGGGATCAACTCGGTCATCTGTCTGCTCGCCGGTGACCAGCTCTGGCTCTACCGGCACGAATTGCCCCAGGGCCTGCTCTCGCGCTACGAGGAGGCCGGCCTGACCGTCGCCCACGTCCCGACGCTGGACCAGCTCACGCACCCGTTCACGCCCGAGCAGTACGAGGATGCGTGGCGCGCCTTCCAGGCGCTGCCAAAGCCGGTGCTCGTGCATTGCAGTGCCGGTATGGACCGCACGGGCCGGATCGTGAGCCACATCCTCGCCCACCTCGGCACGGACTGACCGCGGCTGGACCAGGGGCGTTACTTGAGCGCTTCCCACTCCTTCTGGCGGGCGAAGAGGAGGTCGTGCATCTGCCAGAACTTCCCCTGCTCGCCGGCGCAGATGGCGGCCGCGCCGGCATTGGCCGCGTTCGGGTGAATCTGGACGATGGGAAAATGAAGGAAGGCGAAGGCGACGTCCGTGCCCAGCTTCGTGCGGATGTTCTTCACGTTGGTGTCCGTCCACTGCTTGCAGAAGGGGCACTGGAAGTCGCTGAATTCGGCGATCATGACGCGGGCGTTGGGGTTGCCTTCGATGGTGGCGTCGGAGACATCGACTCTGCCGTCGATGATCTTGAACTGCCCGTTTGCGGCGAGCCGTTTGATGTTGTCCGAGTAGCCATCGACCGCCGTGGGACTGCTGCTCAATTCCGCGGCGATGATCTCGTCGAAGATCACGGCCGGCTGAGCGCCGACGACCATCTTGTTGTTGATGAAGAAGGTCGGCGTGCCGCTGACGCCGAGGGCGACGCCCCGCTGCAACTGGTTGTTCAGCAGGGTGACGGTCTCCGGTTTGCGGATGCAGGCAGAGAACCTGGTGTTGTCGATGCCCAACTGCATCGCGTAGTTGCTGAAGGTCGCTTCGGCGCTCGCCGGGCTGGCCGGGGCCGCGGCGGCGGCGGGAAGCTGCGACTGGTTCGCCGCCGCCTGGGCCATGACGAGGGGGGCGAGGGCGGCGTCTAGCTCGGCCTTCGTCACCCCGTTCGCGCCCGAGTCGTCCCCTCCCCAGAGCCAGATGGCGCCAGCGATGAGGAGCGAGCCCACGAGCACCGCGAGGGGCGTGAGGTAACCTGTCCAGTCTGCGCGTTTCACGGCGGTTGGGGCGGCGGGGCCGGGCGATGCCTCAGGCGAAGCGACGGCGGGTTGATCTTCGGGGAACTCTGTCACGGGACCATGGTAGGCGCGGGCCTTGCGGGGCGCGACCCTCCTTAACCTGTGTCGCGGCCACGGAGCACGGCAAGGGTCAGTTCCTCGACCGTCGTGAGCGTCGGGTCGGTCGCGTGGGCGTCCTCCACCCAGCGGCGGGCGTCACCTCGCGGGTAGCCGAGGGCGGCGATGGTATCGACCACGTCGGCGACGATGCGGCTCTCCTGAAGGCGGCGAACGTCGACGGCCTGCGCGATGCCGCTGTCCTTGAGCGCCGCCTCGGCCGTGACCTTCCCACGGAGCGTGGCGATGATCTTGTCGGCGGCGCGCGGCCCCACACCAGGCAGGCGGGTGAGGGTCGCCCGGTCCTCCTGCTCGATGGCCCGGGCGATGGTGCTTACCGAGACGTTCATCGCCTTTGCGGCCTTCGTCGGGCCCATGCCTTCGACGGTGATGAACTTGCGAAAGAAGTCGCGCTCCGCCCGCCGTAGAAAACCGACGAGCACGGGCACGGGCTGGTTCACCGAAGCCGAGTAGAAGATGTGGAAGCCGATCGGCGGCCCGGCCGGGCCGTCGCCCGAGAGGTCCTGCTCGCCGGCCATCGCCTGCACTTCGCTCCAGAGGAAGAGCGGCACCACCACCTCATAGCGGACGCCGCCTACATCGACTTCGACGGATGGGCCGGACATATCCATACGAGCGAGGACGCCGCGGAGATGGGTGATCACCCTGCCAGTATGGCCGGGCAGGGGCCAATGACGAACCGCCGCGGCAGACGATGACGGGGCTCCACATTTGCGGCTCGGCCTCGCGCCTGTAGGCTCGATGACGATGCCCGAATTGCCTGAAGTGGAAACGATCCGGCGCGACCTGGAGCCGCTGGTGGCCGGACGCCGGATCGTTCACCTTGAGGTCGACCCGGCGACCCTGCCGCTGCTGGCGGGTACGACGCTCGACGTGCTGCAGGCAAACCTGGTCGACCGGACGGTCGTCTCGGCAGGACGGCGCGGGAAGTACCTGCTCTTCGGCCTGGACGACGGCCGCACCCTCGTCGTCCACCTGCGCATGACCGGACGGCTGGTCTGGCGCGACCGCGAGGCCCCGGCCGAGCCGTACGAACGCGCCCGGCTGCTGCTCGACGACGGCCACGACCTCCGCTGGAGCGACCTCCGGAAGTTCGGGACGTGGCGGGTCCTCGACGATACGGCAGCCCTGTTCAAGCGGTTGGGTCCGGAGCCGATCGACGCGGACTTCTCGCTCAAGAACTTCCGGGAGGCGGTGAAGGGGCGCACCGCGCCGATCAAGTCCGTCTTGCTCGACCAGCGGCGGGTGGCCGGCCTCGGCAACATCTACGTCGATGAGGCCCTCTTCGAAGCCGGTGTCCGTCCGGATACGCCGGCCGACCGGGTCTCCCCGGCGAAGATGCGGCTGCTCTTCGCCTCCTCGCGGGCGGTGCTCGAGCGGGGGATCGCCAACCGGGGGGCGAGCTTCAAGGACTATGTCGATGGACAGGGGAACCAGGGGACCCAGCACATGCACGTCAAGGTCTTCCGGCGGACCGGCAAGCCCTGTTATGTCTGTGGGTCGATCATCGAACGGAACGTCGTTGGCGGCCGCTCCACGCACTACTGCCCGAAATGCCAGCCACGGGCCCGGGCTACGCGACCGCGGACGGAGTGACGCCGCGGCCGGCCGGCACGCACTCCGGCGCCGATGCGTAGAATCGTGCGCATGGCAGAGACCACCCTCACCTACCCCGGCGGCCTGGCCGAACTCGACTTCGTCGATGCCTACTGGCGGTCGGCCTTGAAGAAGCCGCAGATGGCCGCTGACGCCGCCCTGCGCCAGCTCGTCTTCGCCGAGGCGGGCGACCGGGCGATCCTCACCGGCCTCATCGGCCAGGAGCTGGCCGATGCCTGCCGACGCCTCGTCGCCGTCCATCGCGCGCTGAGTGACCGGCGGTACAGCATCGCCCGGTCACTCCTGATGCCACTTCCCGGCGTGGCGGAGTGGAAGGCGTTCGTTGAGCAGGCTGCAGCCTTCACGCCGGTCCAGATGCTACGAGAGCTGAACCTCGACATGGCGGCCATCGGCTATGCGGAGACATTGCGATCGCAGCCCGACCTCGCCGGCCTCACCGGGCTGGTAGCGAGCGCCGAAACCGGAAACGCGATGCTCCTCGTCCCCGGCCTGGGCCGCCGCAACATCGCAACGGAGTGCTGGCTGGCCGGCCTCGACGCCAACGGTGAGCCGACGGCCGCAAGCTTCGGCTTCGAAGAGTCGGACGCCGCCAACCTGGCGGACCTGACGGCGGACCTCTCGTCGATCGCCCGGGGCTTTCTCGGGTCGTACCTCGAAACGCGCCGGACGGCGGGCTGGCGCGGAGGATGAGCGGGGGCGGCTGGACCACGGGCAAGCGCGACGCGATCACGGACGTTCCCGGGATCCGCGTCGGACACTGGACCGACCGGCGGGCGGCGACAGGGTGCACGGTCGTCCTCTGCGAGACCAGCACGGCCGTCGCCGCCGATGTGCGCGGCGGAGCCCCGGGCACGCGGGAGATCGACGTGCTGGCGCAGGCGAACGTCGTCCGCCGCTGCGACGCCGTCCTTCTGAGCGGGGGGAGCGCTTTCGGCCTGGCAGCCGCCACCGGCGTCGTCCGCTGGTGCGCCGAGCGCGAGATCGGCTTCGCGACGACGGCCGGGCGGGTGCCAATCGTCTCCGGAGCCGTCATCTTCGACCTCGGCGTTGGAAAGCCGGCATTCCCGGGCGACGCCGAAGGCTACGCCGCGGCGGCCGCGGCGAAGGCCGGCGCCGTGGGGCAGGGGTCGGTCGGCGCCGGCACCGGGGCGACGGTGGGGAAGCTGCTCGGCGCGGAGGTGTGCGTCAAAGGTGGAATCGGGACGGCCAGCGTCGCCGGGCCGAAGGGCCTGGTGGTCGGGGCGCTGGTGGTGACGAACGCGGTGGGGCATATCTTCGACCCGGCCACGGGCGAGCTGGTGGCCGGGCCACGCGAGGCGAGCGGCGGGTTCGTCCCCCTCGCCGAGGCGCTCGCGCGGCGGCAGGCGAAGATGGAGGCGCTGGTAGCGGAGAACACGACGCTGGTCTGCGTGGCCACGAACGCCGCCCTGGAGCATCACGCCATGCAACGGATCGCCTACCAGGCCCACGACGGCCTGGCCCGCACGATCGTCCCCTGTCACACCCTCGCGGACGGGGACGTGGCCTTCGCGATCAGCATGGGACAGGTCGAAGCGACGGCCGGGGACTCGTTGATCGTGGGGGCGATGACGGTGCAGGCGGTCGAACGGGCGGTCTTGAAGAGTGTGCGGCTTGCGCGAGGCCTGGCGGGCGCGGCGGCGGTGGGCGGGCCGCGCGCGTTACCCGGGGATGCCGAAGGCCGCTTTTAGCCGGTCCATCGATTCCTTCGCCGTGAGGAAGTAGCGCGAGTGAGTATCCTTGAGCGCTTCGATGGAGTCCGCCATGAGGAGGACGACTTCCATGTGCGGTTGCTTCGCCTTCTCCTTCGCGTTGACGAGGCGCACGGCCTCATCTCGATCGGTGAGTTCCACGTACCGCGTGGTTCGCGCGTTGCGGTCGCGTTCGACGACGAAGTACTTCATCACTCCTCCCATTCTAACGGAACCTGAGAGAAGGCGTTGACGATCGACATGGCCAGTTCGTGGAGGGATTTCCCCTCCGCTCCGGCGGCGCCTGAGCCGGAAATCCTGGCTGCCATTCGTTCAAGATCTTCTCCTTGGCGGCCAGTCTCGGCGAGCCAGTCGAGATAGCGCCGCACCCACGGCGGTCCGCCGCAGTACTTGACTTCGAGCCCGAACCTTTCTGAGAGCCGCTCTGAGTGGTTCGCCCAGGAGTCCTGGAACCTCGTCCTGAGCTGCAGTTCTACTGGGCCCGCGGGGGTTCGGACCACGACGTGGATCGCTCGATATCCGCATCGAGGGCGATCCCTCAAGTCGTAGTGACGAACGACCTGGAAGTGATCGACGATGCGTTCGGTCAGCCGATCTTGCGCGTCAAGGTCCAACACCGTGGCGCGGCAGCCTGCCAGATCCTGCATCTGGCTCAACTTGGTCGTGCTCCGGCGGAGTTTTGCTCGCGTGCTCTCCAGAGTCTTGAGGCGGGTTCCGGCGCGCAGCAGCTCGACTCCGAGGTTCGTAACCGTCAAGTGGACCGCGGCAAGTTCTTCGAGCATCGTGCTGCGGAGCGCGTGGTACGCGTCTACGTCGTCGGGAGCGAGTTCCTCCGAGCGGAGGCGGTCGCCAAGTCTGTCGATTGCCGCCTTCGTCAGGGCCACGCCCCTACTATGCCACCTCTTTCGGCCAGTCGTTTGACAGGCCGGGCGCCATCACCCACGATCGTTCTGCCGGTGATCCTGCGAGGGACATCGAGCCCAACACAGCGCCTGTTCGAGCAAGAGAGTCCGCCTGGACCCATTGTGGCCGGTACGGAACGCAACACGCTCGGCCGCACCGCGGTCATGCCTGCGTCCCTCTCCGGCCCCGCCATCGCGGGGCTTTTTTGTGCGACGGCAAGGAGACCAACCTTGCGGACCATGATGGCGGGCAAGATTCACCGCGCCACGGTCACGGAAGCGAACCTCGATTACGAAGGTTCGATCACCCTGGACCCGGACCTCATGGATGCGGCCGGGATCCTTCCTTACGAACAGGTCCACGTGCTCGACGTGACGAACGGGGCCCGCCTCGAAACCTACGCCATCCTTGGAGAGCGCGGCAGCGGTGGGGTCTGCATCAACGGCGCCGCCGCCCACCTCGTGAACGCTGGCGATGTCGTCATCGTGGTCGCCTATCAGCAGCTCTACGAGGAAGACGCGCGCGCCCTGCGGCCCCGTGTCGCTTTCGTCGATAGCCAAAACCGCATCGTCCGCACGTCGCTCGGTAACGGGCATTCGCACACGCCGCGGGCGGCCGCGGCGGTCGCGTAGGAGGGTCAGCGATGGGTCGCATCTCCGTCCACCGGTTGCGCGAATGGAAGGCCGAGGGCCGCCGCTTCGCGATGATCACCGCCTACGACTACCCGTCGGGGCGGCTCGTGGAGCAGGCCGGGATACCGGTCATCCTCGTCGGGGACTCGCTCGGGAGCGTCGTCCTCGGCTACGAGTCGACGGTGCCGGTCACCATGGAGGACATCCTCTACCACACGCGCGCCGTCGTGAGGGCGACCGAGAAGGCGATCGTGGTCGCCGATATGCCGTTCATGAGCTACCAGTGGAGCGCCGACGAGGCTATCCGCAACGCGGGACGGCTCCTCCAGGAAGGTGGCGCCACGGCCGTCAAGCTCGAGGGCGGAAGCCATGTCGTGCCGCTCGTGCGCCGCATGGTCGAGTGCGGCATCCCGGTGATGGGCCATCTCGGCCTCACGCCACAGTCCGTGAACCAGTTCGGCGGGCACAAGGTGCAGGGCAAGACGCCGGCCGCCGCGGCGAAGCTCATCGGCGACGCCCAGGCGCTGGAGGACGCCGGTGCCTTCGCGGTGGTGCTGGAGACCATCCCCGCGCCGCTCGCCCGGATGGTCACGGAGCGGCTCATGGTGCCGACGATCGGCATCGGCGCCGGACCGGACTGCGACGCCCAGGTGCAGGTCTTCCACGACCTCCTCGGGATCTACGACGACCGGCGGCCGCTGCGCCATGCGAAGCGCTACGCAGTCCTCGGCGCGACGATCCGCGAGGCCGTCCGCGCGTACGCCAGCGAGGTCGAGTCGGCCGCCTTCCCGACGGCCGAGCACTCCTTCGAGATGGACGAGTCGACGCAACTCGAGCTGGCCCACGCATGAGGTTAGTTGGTCGCAAAGGTAGAAAGGTTCAAAGAGGGCGGAGGCCAGAGTGAGTTCAGATCAGACCGTTGCTCTTTGCCGCTTTCGAACCTTTGCGTCTGAAAGCGGGCATTCGTGAAGGTCCTCACGACGCCCACTGAAATGCGCGCCTGGCGGCGGGAGCGGCCGGACAGCGTCGGTTTCGCGCCCACGATGGGGTACCTGCACGAGGGCCACCTCACCCTCGCCCGCCGCGCGAAGGCGGAGAACGACCGGGCCGTCGTGAGCATCTTCGTGAACCCCACCCAATTCGGGCCAGGGGAGGACTTCGAACGGTACCCGCGCGACGAAGGGCGCGACCTCGCACTGTTGGAGGCGGCCGGGGTTGATGCTGTTTACCTGCCGTCGCCCGCGACGATCTACCCGCCGGGATTTCAGACCTATGTGACGGTCGAGGAGGTTTCGCAGCCGCTCGAAGGCGCCCGCCGGCCGGGCCACTTTCGCGGCGTGGCCACGGTAGTCCTGAAGCTCTTCAACGCGGTCGAACCTACCCGCGCCTACTTTGGCCGCAAGGATGCGCAGCAGCTCCGCGTGCTCCAACGCATGACGGCAGACCTCGACCTGCCAGTCGAGATGGTGCCGTGCGACATCGTCCGTGAGGCGGACGGCCTCGCGATGAGCAGCCGCAACGTCTACCTGTCACCCGAACAGCGGGCCTCAGCACCCGTGTTGTATCGAGCACTCGGGGAGGCACGCGAGCGCTACGGCCGGGGCGAACGAGACGCGGACGTGCTGCGCGAGACGGTGCGGGCGCTCATTGGGGCCGAGCCGCTCGCGGCGATCGACTACATCAGCCTCGCCGATGACCGGACGCTGGAAGAGTTCGCCGGCCAGGTCGAACGCCCCGCGCTGCTCTCGCTGGTCGTGCGTTTTGGCGCGACCCGCCTGTTGGACAACGTCGAGCTGGGGTGAAATCCGGACGGTCGAGCCGAGATGTCCACGCAAGCGCGAGCTGACTCCCTGTACACTGGCGCGAACTCTCACCGGAGATCGTCCAGATGGCCATTCTTCCACAGACCCATCACGGCATGAACGTCGCAGACCTGGCCCGCACGAAGGCGGCCCTGCGCGCAATCGGCTACACCGCTACCCAGCCAGGCGCCCCGGAGCCGCTCGAATTTCGCAACGTCGAGGGCGACCCGGTCGGCCAGCAGACCGCTCATGCGTTGGGCGACCGCTACATCACCCACTACATCGAGAATCCCGACACGGGCCACCAGATCGACCTGATCGAGATAGGCCCCGAGTACCTGCAGGAGAGGCCTTCACGAGAACCTGCCCAGGGTGACCTCACGATCGCGGTGCCGGTTGCTGACCCGGTCGCCGCCTATCACACGCTGAGGGCGGCATGGGGCGGCGGCGACTTCAGCGAACCGGTCGCTTGCCCAGAGGAAGACGGCGTCCGCTTCTTCGGCTGCGACGGGCAGGATTTCCTCTTCACGCGGCAGCCGGCCGGGTTCGCCGTCATCCACTACAGCACCCGGGACTTCCCGCAGGCACGCCGCTTCTACGAGGAGGTGCTGGGCTACTCGGTGATCCCGGCCGGATCGGACCGGCCCGGTGTGGAGCGCTTCCGCCTCGATGGATGCGGCGGACGGATGGAGATCGAGGTCCGCCCTGGGGTGGCCGTACCGGACTACCAGGCGACGGCTAAGCGGTATCCGGGGGCGAACCACTTCCGCCTCCTGAACATCGACATGAATCGCGTCTCGGACACGCTCGCTCGCGACCCGGGGCTCGGCGGGTTCCTCCTGGGGCCGTACGAGAGCGGCTTCGCCTTCCTCTACGGCCCGGCGAACGAAACTCCCGAGTGCTTCGACATGTCCATGTTTGCGAGGGCGATGGCTGCGCCGGGAGCATGAGATCGACCGACGAAGAACTCTCCGCGCAGGTGGAGTCGGTTGCGAACCTGATCGCCGAGATCGTCGAGGCGTGCCCGCCCACCAGCTTCGGCCACCCGGTGGATGAGTGGGCGCTGGCGAACCTGGCGGGGCACGTGGCGGAGTTTCCACTGACCTTCGCCCGCCAGGCGGCGCGGCTCGCGGCCGAACCGGGGGCGGGCATCCATCGGATGCCGGACGATGACGGACGGCTGGCCGGCATCAGCAGGGCGAGCGGCTCAACGCCTGAGGAAGCCGCCAGCCGGATCAGGGCCGTGGCGAGCGAGGCCGCCGGGATCATCCGGGGCTTGGGCCCCGCGGCGCTGGCAGTCACGGGCCGGCGAGTCTCCGGCGACGAGGAGCTCACCGCAGCGCAATTCCTCGAACGGTACGTCATCGGGCACCTCGGGATGCACCTGCAGCAGGCGCGCGAGATGGAGGCGGCAAGGGTATGATCGACGCATGACCCTCCCTACGCCCGAAGCGATCCGCGACGAGCTGGTCCGCCTCGACCCGGAGCGGGCCGCCGATGTCTCCCGGTGGGAGGTCGAGATAGGCGAGGATTCCGTTGGCGACCCGGCCGTGTTCGTGACGGTCGTCTACCGGGACGATCGGCTATACGCGGCCTGGAAGAGGAGGCGTGAATACACGGGGCTGATCGAGGCCGGGCTGACAGCGCTTCTCCCGGGCCGGTGGCCCTACGTCACTCTTTCCGCCGAGAGCGTAGCAATCGACCCGGAGCGAGCCCCCGCGTGACCCTCCACGCCGACCTACTCGCGCAGGCAGTGCACCTCGCTCGCCTCGAGCGGCGACGTCCGAAGCAGGCCAGCCTTCGGCGAGCGGTGTCCACCGCGTACTATGCGCTGTTTCACCTGATATCGGCTGAAGCAGCAAACCGGCTCGTCCGCGGCCACGACCGCGAGTTCCACCGCAATCTGGTGCGGCGAGCGCTCAGCCACAATTCGATGCTTGAGGCGAGCAAGGCGTTTGCGAGCGGAACGCTCCCCCGAAGCCTCGTAACCCCAGAGATTGACGTCTCCCAGGACGTCCGGGAGGTGGCAGCAACGTTCGTTTACCTCCAACAACAGCGCCACGACGCAGACTACAACTTGCTGAGCCCATTCACCGGCACGCGGGCGGAGAACGCCATTCTCCGGGCCGATGACGCGTCACGCGCATGGCAGCGAGCCCGCGGCGGGGCGGACGCCGACCTGTATCTCCTCGCATTGCTCTTGTCGCCACGCAGATAGGACAGGCAACGGCGCTTGCCGCGGCCGTGGCCGGGCTCCCGCGACACCAGGGTTCGCGCCGGACGTCTCCGTCAAGAGGCAGGTCTCCCTTGCGGACGGCCTACCCACGCTTCCACCCTGACGTGACGTAACGTGGCGAAATAACCTATAGCCCTCGGCTTAACGAAGTGGTACTTTACGCGTCCGGCTGAAAGGGAGGGGGCTATCGGCGGGGAGCTGATCGCACCACTAAGTACGAAGAAAAGGGGTTTGCTGCCATCTCCCATTGCAGCAAACCCCAGGGCTTTCCCGATGACCTCGGGCAGGCAGTCCTGCAGGACTTAGCGCGCTCGGCTAGATAGCTACCTCCTTTCAGCCAGCCTCGCTACTGACCCGATCTCCCTTGGCAGCTCGTTCAGCGAACGAAGCGGGCGCCGCAGGAACGCGGGCAGTTCAGCGTCATCCATCGAACTCACACCGGGCAGGCCGAACTCGGCGATGCGGTGGACTTCGCGTGGGTCGTGTAGCTCCTGGAGCTTCGGCGGAAAACCGGTCGCAATGACGGTGATGTGCACCTCTTCGCCGACCGTTGGGTCGATGACGGTGCCAAAGATGGTGTTGACGTTCGGGTCGGCCAATTCGGCAATCTGACGGGCGGCGGCGTCGAGTTCGCGGAGGCCAAGGTTACCACTGTGCGTGACGCAGAAGAGGACGTTGCGGGCGCCTTCGATCGACTGGTCGAGGAGCGGGCTGCTGGTGGCGGCGCGGGCCGCTTCGGCTGCCCGGTTCTCGCCGCTGGCCCGGCCCACGGCGAGCAGGGCCGGGCCGGCCTCGCTCATCGTCGTGCGCACATCGTTGAAGTCGAGGTTGATAGACCCGTTTGCGCTGATGATGTTGGAGATCGACTGAATCGCCTGGCGGAGGACATCGTCCGCGGTTTCGAAGGCCTCTTCCATCGTCACGTTTGGCGGGCAGATGTCGAGAAGGCGCTGGTTGGGGATGACGATGAGGGTATCGACCTTCTCGCGGAGCCGGGCGAGCCCTTCGTCAGCTTGGCGAGCCTTGCGGGCGCCCTCCCAGGCGAACGGCCTTGTCACGACGCCGATCGTGAGGGCGCCGCACTCCTTCGCCACCTCGGCGATGATGGGGGCCGCGCCGGTGCCGGTGCCGCCACCCATGCCAGCCGTGACGAAGACCATCTCCGTCCCGCGAAGCAGCTCGTAGAGTTCGTCGCGGCTCTCTTCGGCGGCGCGTTCGCCCTTGGTGGGGTCAGCCCCGGCGCCGAGACCTCGGGTCACCTTCTCGCCGATGCGGATGCGGTGGGCCGCCTCCGAGCCCATGAGCGCCTGGGCGTCGGTGTTGGCGGCGACGAAGGTGACGCCGGGGATGCGGGCGTGGATCATGCGGTTGACGGCGTTGCAGCCGCCGCCGCCCACGCCGATGACCTTGATGTCGGGTAAGAGCTCGGATTCGTAGCGGATAGTCATGGCCTTGTTCCCTCCCTGCGTGAATCGGTCGTTCCGGCTGAATTCGCTCAGGCTCATCGCCTAACCTCCTTACTGGGGCATAAGCGCCCGTCCGATGTCGGCCAACCTGCGGAAGAAGCCTCCCGCGGGCTGGCGGTCGAAGTTCGTACCGCTGATCGCCTCCGCTGGCCGTTCTCTGCCCTGGAGCGCGTACTCCACGAGCCCGATGGCGGTGGCGTAGGCCGGCGTCCCGATGAGGTCGGCCAGGCCGTGATAGCCGCCCGGGAGGCCGAGGCGGGCGGGCAGGCCGAGGCGGGTCTCCGCGAGTTCGGCGAGGCCGCGGAGCTGGCTGCTCCCCCCGGTGAGCACGAGGCCCGCCGCCACTTTGTCGAAATAGCCCACGCGTTTGAGTTCGAGGGCCACCATTTCGAGGATCTCCTCCGTCCGCGCCTGGAGGATCTCGCAGACGTGGCTGAGGAGGACGACCTTCTGGGGGTGCGTCCCGAAGGCGCGGATCTCCACCTTTTCGGCCTCGACGGCGCCCGGGTAGGCGGCGCCATGGACACACTTCAGCTCCTCGGCGCTCTCCCAGGGGCAACGGAGCACGCGCGCCAGGTCGTGGGTGAGATGCGTGCCAGCAATCGGGAGGCAGGCGCTGTGGGCCACCGTCCCTTCGTCATAGACGGTGAGCGAGGTGCTGCTGCCCCCGATATCGACGACGGCGACGCCCTGCTGGCGTTCCTGGTCGCTGAGGACGCTCGTCGCCGAACCAAGCGACCCGAGGATGAGCCCGTCCACCTGCACGCCGGCGCCTTCGATGCACTTCGTCAGGTTCTGCACGGCGGAGGTGGCCGCCGTGACGATGTGGGTCTCCGCATCGAGCCGGCCGCCGAACATGCCGATCGGGTCCGTCACTGGGTCCTGGCCCTCCACCCAGTAGCCGCGGGGGAGGACGTGGAGGATCTGGCGGTTCGTCGGGATGCTGATCTGGCTGGCCGCCTCGAGGACGCGGGCCCGGTCGTCGGCCGAAATGGCGCGTGAGCGATCAGGCACGGCGATGATGCCGCGGTTGTTCTGGGACTGGATGTGGTTGCCCGAGATGCCGACGACCGCGCTGAGGATGCGCATGCCGCAGCCCTGTTCGGCCTTTTCGACCGCGATTTGGACGGCCTCGCGGGCGGACTGGATGTTGTCGATGGCGCCGCGGGTCGAACCGGAGGCGGGCGCCACGCCGACGCCGAGGATGCGCACGTCACCGTGTTCGCTCGCGTCGCCGACGATGACCGCCACCTTGGTGGAGCCAATATCGATCGCCGCTACCGTGCTTCGCCGCTTCATCCCGTTTCTCCCATTGTTATTCAAGGACTGGCCGGTTCCCGAACCGGAGGTCGACAGTGGTGTAGTTGATGCCCCTGGCCTGGGCCTGCTGGGCCATCGCCGCCCAGACCGAGAGCTTGTAGGCGATGGAGCTGGAATCACCGAAGAGGGCGGCCTGGCCATCGGCGGTCTTCACCTGGACGCCGGTGCCTTTCGCGAAGGACACCTCGGTGACGGTCGTGCCGAGCTGGCGGGGCAGCCGTTCGTAGATCTCGGCGGCGGCCTCGACGGCCTGGTAATCGACACGGTCGCCCTGGTGGCGGCTCCCCGGCTCGGAGCTGAGGATGACGGGCGCCCCCTCGGCGGCGGGCAGGGAGCCAAGCACCACACCGTCGCGGTCGATGGTGTAGCGGACGCCACCCTGCTCCCACGTCCCCCAGGCCTGGCGCTCCTCGACGGTGATGGTGAGCCGGTTCGGCCAATGCCGGTCGATCCGCACCGCGTGGACGAGCGGCAGCCCGTAGATCGCCTTCTGCGAGGTGGCGAGGTCGGCCGTGAACATGTTCTCGCCAAGCAGGGCCGCCCGCTCGACGATGCTTTCGGTGGCGACGCGGCTGTTGCCGCGCACTTCGAGGTGCGCGACCTGGAAGAGGGGCGACTGCCAGGTAACGACGGCGGCGGCGAGGACGGCGAACACCGCCGCCAACGCCCCCAGCGGCTTCAACCAGCCGCGGCTAATTCGGACGGAAGGCCGCCAGCCCGTGCGCGGCGGCTGGACGCCGCGCCGTGACGAACGCCGGACGACGGGCCGTTGCTCGCCCACGGCGGGACGCCGGCGGCGGACGATCGTCCGGGGAAGGCTCTTCGGCGGGCGGCGGCGCTTGACGATCATCGCCGTTCCCTCCGCGCGTGCCGTTCGAGCCCGAGTTCGAGGATGCGCGTGAGCAGGGCCGGGTAACGCAGTCCCGAGGCCTCCCAGAGCTTCGGGTACATGCTGATGCTGGTGAAGCCGGGGATGGTGTTGACCTCATTGGCCAGCACTTCGCCGTCCTCGGTGACGAAGAAATCGACGCGCGCGTAGCCTTCGCAGCCCATCACCCGGAACATCCGCAGGGCAAGCTCGCGGACGCGGGCGGCGACGGGCTCGGGGATGCGCGCCGGGATGTACAGCTCGGTACGAGAGCTGGACGCGTACTTGCTTTCGAAGTCGTAGAACTCGCGGTCCGGGACGATTTCGCCGGTGACGCTCGCCTCGGGCGTGTCGTTTCCGAGGATCGAGCACTCCACTTCCTGGCCGGTGATGGCCTGCTCGACGACGGCCTTTTCGTCATAGGCGAAGGCGGCGGCGAAAGCACGGGGCACATCCTCGCGCGAACGAACTTTGGTCACCCCAACGCTGGACCCGCCGTTGGCCGGCTTGACGAAGCAGGGGTAGCCGATCGTCTGCTCGACGAAGCGGAAGGCGCGATGCTCGTCCTCAGCGACTTCAGCCGCGCGGACGACCGCGTACCTGGGCTGACGGATACCGGCTTCGCGGAAGAACGCCTTCATGAGTGCCTTATCCATGCCGATCGCGCTGGCCGCGACGCCACAGCCGGCGTAGGGGAGCCCGGCCATTTCGAGGAGCCCCTGGAGGCAGCCGTCTTCGCCGAAGGTGCCGTGGACGAGGGGAAAGACCACGTCGCAACGTGAGAGGTCCTCGAGGGCGGGGCTCAGGAGCAGGGGCAGGCCACCGGAGCCGAAGCGCCGGTCGCCGGCGTGCAGCGCGCTCCGGGTTTCATCGACCGTAAGCCAGTTACCCGTCCGGCTGATGGCGAAGGGCACCGCCTCCCAGCGCTCCGGGTCGAGGGCACTGATGACACTGCGGGCGCTGACGACACTGACGTCGTGTTCGCCGGAGCGCCCGCCAAGAATGACCGCGACACGTTGTTTCACCATCACCACTCCCCCACGAATGCGACTTCGCGTTCGAGCCGCACACCGAATTGATCGAAGACACGGCGTTCCGCCTCCTCCACGAGGAAGGCGACATCGGCCGCGGCCGCATGGCCGTAGTTGACGAAGAAGTTGCAGTGCTGGGCGCTGATGGCAGCCTCACCACGGGTTGCCCCGCGCAGGCCGGCCGCCTCAATCAGTTTCCAGGCCGGGCTCTGGGGCGGGTTCTTGAACATCGAACCGGCGTTCCGGCCCCTTGGCTGGGCCGCAAGCCGCTTCCCGTCGTACCCAGCGGCCCGGGCGAGCAGGGCCGGGGCGTCTCCAGGCGCAAGCCGCACCTCGGCCGCGAGGACGCTCTTTCCCTCGAACTGGCCGCGGGTGAACATACTGCCGCGATAGACGAGGTGAAGCTCTTCCGCTTCGAACCAGCGGTCGACCCCATCGAGGCCGGCAAGAC
>JBJXGC010000076.1:0-7560 GCA_046154545.1 Dehalococcoidia bacterium
GCCGGCATCGGGAAGGGGTTCGCCCTGGCGCTCGCCGAGGCGGGCGGGGCCGTCGCGATCTGCGATATCCAGCCCAAGGTGGAGGGCGTGGCCGAGGAGATCGCGGGCCGGACCGGGCGGCGCGTGATTGCGATGATCGCGGACGTCTCGCGGCCGGACGAGGTCAAGCGCTTCGTCGAGACGGCCGTGGAGCAGTTCGGCGGCATCGACATCCTGATCAACAACGCCGGTGTCTGGCGCCCTACGAACCCGCTCGAGGACTCCTGGGAGAAGGCGGTCGCGGACTGGGAGCTGGTCGTCGGCACGAATCTGACGGGGGCCTTCCTCGTGGGGCGGGCGTGCATCCCGCACATCGTCCGGCGGGGTGGCGGCCAGATCATCAATATCGCCACCGACCACATCGCGCCGCCGCCGGGCTTCGCCACCGGCGGCGGCACGCGGATGGACGTGTACGACAGCTCGAAGTGGGGGATGAACGGCCTCACCCAGGGGTGGGCGAAGTTCCTCAAGCCCCACAACGTCCGCGTGAACGCGCTCTGTATGGACGCGACCGACAGCGAGATGGTGCGCTACGCCTCGGGCGGCCGGGCCACGCCCGAGGTTATCGCGAGCTGGATGACGCCGGCTCAGATTGCGGCGCTAGGACTGGAGCTGATCGCTGAGGGCCCGGGAGGGCGGACGGGTGAGAACATCGGGATTTGGTTGGGCCACCGGGTCGCGCTCCCGGCCCGTCTTGAAGAGCTGCCCAGCCGGCACGCGTAACGGGTTGGGCCCGAATCGGCAACGGCTGCCGCCGCTCGCCCCTTATGACCGTTTCGTTACCGAAACACGCTCGAAATGGCGGGCGAGTAAACTCGCGCTGTTATGACGGGACTGCTGGCCAACTACGATTCGGGCGCCGGTTATGACGAGGTCTTCGAACGCCCGGGCGTGCCCCGGGCGAGCTGCGTGGCGCTGGTGAAGGCGCTGGAGCAGCTCGGGCCAGGGGACCTGGCGGATGCGCGGCGGCGGGCCGATGTCGCGTTTCTGAACGCGGGCATCACGTTCACCGTGTACACCGAAAGTTCGGGCATCGAGCGAATCTTCCCGTTCGACCTTGTGCCACGCGTGATCGACGCGACCGAATGGGACAAGGTCGAGCGCGGCCTCAAGCAGCGTGTCGTCGCCCTGAATGCGTTTTTGCAGGATGTGTACAACGACCAGCGGATCGTGCTGGCTGGTGTGATCCCGGCGGAGGCCGTGTTCGGGTCGCGCAACTACCAGCCGGCCATCCGGGGGTTCACGCCGCCGAACGGGGTCTGGATCCACGTCTCGGGCATCGACCTGGTGCGCGACAGCGACGGCACGATCTATGTGCTGGAGGACAACGTGCGGACGCCCAGTGGCGTGTCGTATGTGATCCAGAACCGCGTCATCAGCATGCGCGCGTTCCCCCGGATCTACGGTGGCACGCCCGTGCGAAGCGTCGCCGACTATGCGAACCGGCTGCACGACACGGTGAAACGCTGTTGGCCGGATGGGGCGGCGGTTGTCCTTACCCCGGGCGTGTACAACTCGGCCTACTTCGAGCATTCGTTCCTGGCGAAGCAGATGGGCGTGCAGCTCGTGGAGGGCCGGGACATGTTCGTCCGCGGGAGCGAAGTGGGGATGAAGACGACGCACGGGTTCGAACCGGTGGGGGCCATCTACCGGCGCGTGGACGATGAGTACCTGGACCCCCTGAACTTCCTGCCGGACTCCACGCTCGGCGTCCCCGGCCTGTTCGAGAGCTACCGGGCGGGGAAGGTGTGCCTGGTGAACGGGATCGGCACGGGCCTGGCCGACGACAAGTCCGTCTACCCCTACGTGCCGGCCATGATCCGCTTCTACCTCGGCGAGGAGCCGATCCTGCCGAACGTCCCCACCTTCCGGGGGGCCGACCCGAAGGACCTGGACCACATGCTCAGCCACATGGCGGAACTGGTGGTGAAGCCGGCGAACGCATCCGGCGGGTACGGGGTGGTCATTGGCCCGGCGGCGGACGAGCGGTTGCTCGACCGCACGGCGGAAGCCGTCAAGGCAGACCCGGCCGGGTTCATCGCTCAGCCGTTGATCCGGCTCTCCACCTGCCCCACGCTCATTGACGGCGAGTTCAAGCCGCGGCGGATCGACCTTCGCCCGTTCGTCCTGTACGACGGAGTTGAGCCGTGGGTCTTGCCGGGGGGTCTGACGCGGGTTGCGCTGCAGGAAGGGTCCTTCATCGTGAACTCGTCGCAGGGCGGCGGCAGTAAGGATACGTGGGTGCTCGATGGCGCTGCTTAGCCGCTCGGCCGAGTCGCTCTTCTGGTTGGGCCGCTACGTGGAGCGGGCGGAGAACACGGCGCGGCTGCTCGACGTGACCTACCACGGGCGCCTCGAGCCAGGGGCATCGACGGTGGCGGGGGCGGTGAACACGTGGGAGGCGCTGATCCGGACGCTCGGAGCCACAGCTGGCTATTCGGCGACAGGCCTGCCGTACGACGAACCGCCGGTGGTGGCCTACCTGACCGTCGATCCCGGGAACGGCTCTTCGATCGTGTCGTCGCTCGGGCTGGCACGGGAGAACGCCCGGAGTGTCCGCGACTTCCTTTCGAGCGAAGCCTGGACGGCGATCAACCGGCTCTACCACACGGTGCACCAGCGCAACCTTCATCTGATCATGGCCGACGGCCTTTACGAGTTTTGCGATGAGGTCCGCCATGGCGCCCAGTTCTTCCAGGGCACGGTTGACGCGACATCGCTCCGGGACGACGGCTGGCACTGGCTGAAGTCGGGGATCGCGATCGAGCGAGCGGACATGTTGACGAGGATCGTCGATGCGAAGTACCACCTCCTGCTGGACTCGGTGGACGAAGTGGGGGGTACCTTCGACCGCTTCCAATGGATGGCCCTGTTGCGAAGCGTCTCAGCCTTCGAGGCCTTCCGGCGGACGCATGCGCCCGGGTTCGAACACACGGCCATCCTCGAGTTCCTGGTGTTTTCGCCGGACTTTCCGCGCTCCCTCCGCGCCTCGGTGGATCATCTTCATCTCTCGCTCGACAAGGCAACGGCGGGGGCGCAGCGCCGCCAGCGGAACTCCGTGCTCGGGCTGGTTGCGACCCTGCAGGCGCGGCTCACGTTCGAGAGCGCCGATTCGCTCATCGCGTCGGGCCTCCACGAGTTTATGGAGGAAGCCCGGAGTACACTGGGCGAAATTGCGACACGGGTAAGCCAGGCCTTCTTCTGGGCCGACGGAAATGCTGCTTAGCCTCAAATTCCACACGCGTTACGACTACACACCGGCGGTGGCTTCGGGAGTCACTGCCCTGCGCCTCGTGCCCGTCGCGGGCCCGGGCCTGAACGTGATCGAGTCGCGCCTCACCGTCTTCCCCGGGCGGGTCAGCCAGGTATATACCGACGCCTGGGGGACGCGCGTGGACGTGGTGGAAGCGCTCCACGCGCATGCCTACGCGACCTTCGACGTGACCGCGCTGGTGGAGACGGCGACCGATGAGTCGCCGGCGATCCTGCTCCCGGGGGACCGCTACCTCTTCTCACACGACAGCGCCCGGGTGCGGCTGGCGAGCGTGAGCGAGCTGGCTGACGAGCTTCCTTTCGCCGGGACGGACTGGCCGGGCGTGGAGGCCCTTGCCGCCTGGATCCCCGAGCGCTTCCACTACGACGTGCGGGCGACGGACGAATGCACTCCGACGGCGGAGTTCATCCGGGCCGGGGCGGGTGTCTGCCAGGACTTCGCCCATCTGATGCTTGCCTTTGCGCGCAGCTGGGGCTGGCCGGCGCGCTACGTCAGCGGCTACTTCTTTAGCCGGGAGTCGAGCGGCGGCCGGATTGACGCCGAGGCGACGCACGCCTGGGTCGAGGTCTGGCGTGAGGGCGGCGGTTGGGTGGGGTTCGACCCGACCGCCGGTACGCTCGCCGATGAACGCTATGTCCCGGTGGCACGCGGGCGCGACTACGACGATGTGCGCCCGGTGCAGGGGGTGCTGCGCGGCCAGGCATCGCAGTCGTACGTCAGCAGGCTCAGCATTCGGCGGATGGGCGCGCAGGTGCAACAGTAATCGGGCTCGCTGGTGGCGGCCCGAGGCGGATTCGGCCGGGGTAACATAGCGTTCCGGCCCTGCCTGTCTTATCGTCCGGGCACAACCCCGGAGGCGTACCTATGGCCGACGAATCCCTCATCACCGACGAAATGCGTGCCGCCATCGGCAAAGAGTCGGAGCCGGTGACCCATGAGGTCGATCGCACGGCGATCCGGATGTTCGCGCGCTCGGTCGGGCACACGGACCCGCTGTATTACGACGTTGCGGTGGCGCGGGCGGCGGGCTACGCCGATATCCCGGCGCCGCCGGGCTACCTGGGGACGCCGGTCTTCAACCTGAAGACGAGCGACCCGACGACGGGGAGACGGATTGGGGCCGGCGAACTCCAGGCCTCACGGCCGCTCACCCGGCGGCTGAACGGCGGCACCGAGATCGAGTATCTCGGGGACATCTGCGCGGGCGATGTCCTCACCGCTCGGACGCACCTGGCCGACGTGCAGGAGCGGAAGGGGAGCATCGGGCAGATGCTGATCTCGACGAGCAAGACGACCTTCCGCAACCAGCGAGACGAGGTCGTGGCGATCATGACCGGGACGGGCATCCGTTACTAAGAGCTAAGAGCTAAGAGCTAAGAGCCAAGAGCCAAGAGCTAAGAGCCCCGTTACTCGCCCTTCGCGACATCGAGGAACTCGGCGAACATCCAGCCCTGGCGTCCTTCGAACCAGACAGGCACCCAACCATCCTGGCTAATCACGACCTTCGTCCCGGCGTCGAGCGTCTGGATGATCGCGTCGTTCCTCGACGGTCCTGAGCGCAGGTTCAAGGACTCGCGGACGACCGCCGCGAAGCCCCCCGGCGCTGGCGGCGTTGGCGGCCCAGCCATAAGGAACGGCACCGGGTCGATATCCTGTCCGTCTCGCCGGTACTCATAGTGCAGGTGGACACCCGTTGAGACACCGGTGGTGCCCACTCCGCCAAGGACATCGCCGACCGCGACGGTCTGTCCGACCTCAACGTCGATGCGGAAGAGGTGCCCGAACAGGACCTGCAGGCCATCCGGGCGATCGACGATGACGCAGTTCCCCTTCCCTTCAAACACGTCTGCGTGCGAGACAACGCCGTCGCACGGACTGATGACGTCAGTGCCTTCCGATACTCCGGCGATGTCGATCCCGGGGTGATAGCCGTTCCTGTAGAGATGTTTGACGGCCGGATCGGTGTTTTCCGGGCCGTAACCCTGTTCGATCTTCCCGCCGACCACCGGCAGGGCCCACCCCGTCGCCGGGTCGATATACAGCTTGCTCATCGCGTGCGCCTCAAGAGTGGAGTGGTCCGGGCTTCCTCAGACAGGCGGCAGCTTACGCGCGCCGACGCCAGCCTTCGATGACGTATTTCACAGACTGTGCTGAGAAGCCGCAAGCGGCCGCTGACGCAACCCTCTCACCGACCCCGGACCCGGCCGGTCGATCCGTGCTGGGCGGCGCCGCGGGCCGGGCGCGAGTGGTGCCGAAGGTGGGATTCGAACCCACACGACCTTTGGGGCCAACGGTTTTTGAGACCGCCGCGTCTGCCATTCCGCCACTTCGGCCGGGGTAACCTCTTTGAATCTACGAGCCGCATCCACCCCCGTCAATAATTGATAGGCATCGCTACTAATTGCGGGCGAAGGCCTTGGGCGGCGCGAGGTTGTCCCCGGCCACGGCGAGGCCGAGACTCGGCCGCCTCCCCGCGGGTGGCCGTGAAAGGTGGTCCCGGGCGCCCGGCGCCGGCGCCCTTCGAGGGCGATTGTATGCCGGGAATGACCCACTCCTGTTCACGTGACCGTAATCTGACCGCAATTTGGTTGAAACCACAGGCACTCATCCTGCCGGTTGTATGCAATCCGCCGCCGCCCTGGCTCCCGAGACATCGGCTACCCGCACGCAGCAGGTGGCCGACGACATCCGCCTCGAAATCGTCCGGAACATCCTGCCCCCGGGCACGCGGATTACGGAGGAGGGCCTGGCCGAGCGGTACGGTCTGAGCCGGACGCCGATCCGGGAGGCGTTGCGGTTGCTTACGCGGGAGTCCCTCCTGGTCCACGTGCCGCGGGCGCATTACGAGGTTGCTTCGGTGAACCTCGACGAGATGGACGACCTGTACACGATGCGCGTGGCCCTGGAAGAGCGCGTGGCCGAGCGGATCGCGCTGCGCGGGGCGGGCGACTCGCTCGACGAACTGGTGGCGTTCTGGAATGCACCGCCCGCCCCCAGCGCGGGCGATGTGCACCTCGTCTTTGCTGACGAGCGCTTCCATGAGTCGCTGGCGGCGGCGAGCGGAAGCTCGGTCCTGCTGCCGCTGCTGCGCAACATCAACCACCGCTTGCATGCCCTCCGGATGCGGGACTTCATCGACCCGGTGCGCATTATCCGGACGTACGAACAGCACAGCGCGATCCTGGCGGCGCTGCTCAAGGGCGACGGGCGGCTGGCGGCCTCGCTCTTGCGGGGGCATATCTGGCAGAGCTACGACTTCGTCTGCGCAAGCATGCCGGCCCCGGCGGTGGGCTCATGACGGCGCCGGTGATGGAGGCCCGTCCGGCCCGCCGGGCGGAGGCCGTGCCCATGCTGGCGGCGCGTGGACTGGGGAAGCGCTTCGCCGACGTGGTCGCGGCGGACGAGATCGACCTCGACGCCTACCGTGGCGAGATCTTGGCCATCCTCGGCGAGAACGGCGCGGGCAAGAGCACACTCATGAAGATGCTCTACGGGTACTACCAGCCCGACGCTGGGCACCTGGAGATCGACGGGAGCCCCGTGCGGTTTACCTCGCCGGCCGAAGCCCGGGCCGCTGGCGTGGGCATGGTCTTTCAGAACTTCACGCTCATCCCGGCGCTCTCGGTCGTGGAGAACGTGGCGCTGGTGCAGCAGGGCCGCGGCAAAGGCAGCGCCCCACGCGCGCAGGAAGTGGCGGCGGTGGAGGGCGAGACACACGGGTCGCGGAGCGGCGGCTTACGGCTGGACCGGAAGGGCCTCGCCCGGCGCATCAGCATGCTCTCGGACCGCTATGGGCTTGAGGTGCGGCCGAACGCCATCGTCCGGGACCTTTCGGCAGGCGAACGCCAGCGGGCCGAGATCCTGAAAGTGCTGGCCAGCGGCGCCCGGATCCTGATCCTCGACGAGCCGACGAGTGTCCTGGCGCCACACGAAGTCGATAGCCTGCTCGACGTCTTGCGCCACCTGCGCGACGACGGCTACACGATCCTGTTGATCACGCACAAGATGCGCGAGGTCTTCGCCTGCGCCGACCAGGTGGCGGTGCTGCGGCGCGGCAAGGCGATAGGTGGCGGACCGATCGCGGAGTTCACGCCCGAGTCCCTGCTCAAGATGATGCTGGGCGAGCGGGAGAACCAGACCGCGCCCGTGATCTCGCCGCCTGCGGCCGCCCAGGGCCCGGGAATCCGGATCGAGGGCGTGACGACGCTCGGTCAGGACGGGCGAAGCGCCCTCCGCGGGGTATCGAT
>JBJXGC010000090.1:0-35601 GCA_046154545.1 Dehalococcoidia bacterium
TTAGCTGTTAGCTGTTAGCTGTTAGCTGTTAGCTGTTAGCTGTTAGCTGTTAGCTGTTAGCTGTTAGCTGTTAGCTGTTAGCTGTTAGCTGTTAGCTGTTAGCTGTTAGCTGTTAGCTGTTAGCGAGGTTATTCAGGGTCCTTTGAACTGCGCAAGCCCACCTCTCAGTTGAGGCGCCCCGTTCGACCTTCTGAAGGCGACACTAGTAGCTGACAGCTAGTAGCTAACAGCTACCCCATCACTCAGCGGGCAGCGGCCGCAGGCGCCCTTCGTGCAGTAGTCGGCGTGGAGGAGGAGGCCACCCTGGAGAGCGCGGGCCGAGGGGAAGGGCCGCCCGCCACCTGGCCGGCCAAGCCACCCCTGGAGCGGCTTCAAGCGGCCGTAGGTGCCGGGCGAGGGGAGGGCGCTGAAGCTGGCGACGACCTCCGCTTCCGGCCAGACCCGGCCCGCGAGGGCGACAGGGAGGACGCCGTTGACGGCCAGCTCGAGGGCCAGCGACCGCCCGCAGAGGGGCGCCCGCAGCGCCCCGGGGAGCGACGGCCCGCGCAGCTCCGGGGGCCACCCGGCCCCGGCCTCGCCCGGCCAGAGCCGGGCGAAGAGGGCGCCCGCGGCCTCGAGGCGGCGGGTGGGCGAGGCCAGGGGCCGCATCCCGGCCCGGCGGACGGCGAGGGCCGCGGCGGCGCCCTTCAGCTCGGCCGTCATCGCCAGCGCCCGGGGGGCGGACACCTCGGCGGCGCGCCCGAGGAGGACGCCAAGGGGGAGCCGGCGGGCGAGGGCGGCGAAGGGGCCACGGTTGGCGGGACCGCCCAGGGTTTCGAGGAGGAGGGTGTAGAGGGCCTGGCCCACGCCCGCCAGTTCGACCAGCGGCTGGACGCGGGCGGTCTTGATCCGGAGACGGCGGAGGCCGAGCCGGTCGAGAGCCACTGCGCTCTCCTCGCCCCGGGCGGCGCGGAGGGCACAGGGCGGGGTGAAGGGCGGCGGAAAGGCTCGCTGGCCCCGCTCCTGGAGGACGAGGATGGGGATCGCCCGGCTGCCCTGGAGGGTAGCGAGGGCACCGCTGTCGTTGCAGCCGGTGACGTGGAGGACGACGCGAGCGTAGGCCGGGTCGCGGTGGTGGCCGTGCGCCCGCCAGCCGCTCGCCCGGAGGTGGAGTTCGACGTCGCCGCGAAGGAGGTCGCCCCCGGCTTCGAGCATCGCCCCCCGGAAGTCGGGACCGGCCGCGCCACCGGGCACCCCGGGGAAGATGACGCGGAGGTCACGCCCGTCCTCGAGCCGGAGCGGCCCGCGCGGCCCCGCCGCCCAGCTCGCCCCGAGGGCCGCCTCCCCCTCCCAGGCCAGGGCCGGGGCGGCGCTCACGGGCCGCCACCGGCGTCGTAGCGCTCGCTCGATTCGGCGAGGATGCCGAGCATCCGGGCGCTCGCCCCCCGCGGCTGGTAGCGCCCCGTCTCCCACTCGCTCACGGTCTGCTGGCGGACGCCAAGCTCCTCGCCGAAGCCGGCCTGGCTGAGGCCGAGGGAGGCCCGCAATTCGGCCACCCGCTCCGCCGTCCAGGCTTCAGCCGGGGGACGCCGCCGGGCCGGGCGATAGCGAAACGATCCAGGCTCCGTCATATCCGTTACCGTGTAACCATAAACGCAGGGACCGGCCCGCCGCAAGCAACGCGGGCGAGGGATGAGGGATGAGGGATGGAGAATCGCGGCTGTCCAGCCGTTGAACAAATGGATGCGGGCGCAAGACGGGCGCTACCCCCGCACCTTGGTGCCCCGGGCGAAGCGCCCCTCCGCCCTCATCCCTCATCCCTCCCGGGGGTCACCCCAACCCGCGTCTCCGGCGTCATCCGCTGACCCTGGCACAGCGGCCGGTTAGCCGTCAGGCCCCTGTCGCAGCTCTCTGCTCCCGGCTCTTTGCTCTCGGCTTTTTGCTCTCAGCTCTCTGGCCGGTACATGTCGCCGCTGATCTGCTGGAGCTTGCGCCAGTGGTGCTCGGTCTGGATGCGGCGCACGGTGCCGGAGCGCGAGCGCATGACGAGGGAGTCGCTGGTGGCCCCACCGGCCACGTACTCGACGCCCTTGAGCAGTTCGCCGGTGGTCACGCCGGTAGCCGCGAACATCACGTCGTCGCCCTTCACCAGGTCGTCGATCGTGAGCACCTGGGTGAGGCTGAGGCCGCGCTCCTCGGCCAGGCGGCGGTCGTCGTCGTTGCGCGGCCAGAGGCGGGCCTGGAAGTCGGCCTCGAGGCACTTCAGGGCGCAGGCGGCGACGACACCCTCGGGCGATCCGCCGATCCCGAGCATCATATCCACGCCGGTGCCCGCCATGGCGGCCGAAACGGCGGCGGGGGCGTCGCCGTCGGTGATAAAGCGGATGCGCGCCCCGGCCGCTCGGATCTCGTCGGCGATCGTGGTGTTCCGGTCGCGGTCGAGGATGATGACGGTCACCTCGCCGACGGCGATCCCCTTCGCCTGGGCGACCTGTTCGATGTTCCACTTCACCGGGGCGGCGAGGTCGATCTTGCCTCGCGCCTCCGGCCCGACGGCGATCTTCTCCATGTAGAAGATGTCATGCGGGTTGTAGAGGGCGCCGCGGGGGGCGCAGGCGATGACGCTCACCGCGCCCGGCCGGCCGAGAGCGGTGAGCCGCGTCCCCTCCAGCGGATCGACGGCCACGTCCAGCTTCGGCCCGTTGCCGTTGCCGATCCGCTCGCCGTTGAAGAGCATGGGGGCTTCGTCCTTTTCGCCCTCACCGATGACGATGATGCCGTCCATATCGACCGTGTCGAGCATCATCCGCATGGCGTTGACGGCGGCGCCGTCGGCGCCGTTCTTGTCGCCCCGTCCGACCCAGCGGGCCGCCCCGAGGGCGGCCGCTTCGGTCGTGCGCACGAGTTCCATGGCGATGTTGCGGTCCGGGACCTGTTCGTTTCTCAAGGGTTCACTCCCAGTTGGTCTGCGACGGGTTTGAGCGCTTCGGCGACGAAGCGGATGTGTTCGTCCAGCTCGACCCCAAGGTCGGCGGCGCCCTTCACCAGGTCATCACGGTTGACGGCCCGGGCGAAGGCCTTGTCCTTCATCTTCTTGCGGACGGAGACCGGCTCCACGGCCGAAAGCGAGCGGTCCGGCTTGACCAGGGCGCAGGCCGTGACGAAGCCGGAGAGTTCATCGCAGGCGAAAATGGCACGGTCCATTTGAGAAGTATATTCGAGACCGAGGAAGGGGGCGTGGCAGAGGATGGCGTAGCGGATGTCGGCGGGCACGCCGCGCGCCTCGAGCAGCTTCGAGCCCTCCCGGGGGTGGAGCTCGGCCGTCGGGTGGATCTCCCAGTCAAAATCGTGGAGGAGCCCGGTGATCGCCCACCTCTCTTCGTCCTCGTGGAGAAGGGCGGCGTAGGCCCGCATCACCGCTTCGACGGCGATTCCGTGCTTGCGCGTGCGCTCTTCCCGCGAGTGTTCGAGGAGGATCTCCCAGGCCCGCTCGCGCTGCATCGCCCATATCCTACCACCCCCCAGCACCCGTAGGATGGCCAACGCGGCCGCCTCACCAGATTCTTTGCGCCGCGGAGCCCGGGTTATGGAACGCATCGGCCAGGTCAGCAGCATCCACCGCTTCCCGGTGAAGTCCATGGGCGGGGAGCGGCTCGCCAGCGCACCGCTCACCCTCCAGGGGATCGCGGGCGACCGTTCCTTCGCCTTCGTCCAGGCCGAATCGCGGAGCCCCTTCCCCTGGTTCACGGGGCGCGAGTTCCCGGCCCTGCTCTACTACTCCGCCCGGCTCACCGAGGGCCAGCCGCCAGCGGTCGAGGTGACCACCCCGGCTGGCGAGACCCTCGCCGCCGCCAGCGCCGAACTCCTGCACGAACTGGAAGAGGCCGGTGGCCGGCCGCTCCAGCGCCTCGCGAATTATCGCGGCAGCTTCGACGTGGCGCCGGTCGCGATCATGGCCCTCTCTACCGTCGCCGCGATCGCCCGGGCCAGCGGCACCGCCGCCGACCCCGTCCGCTTCCGCATGAGCTTCTACGTCGATACGGGCGACGAGACGCCGTTCCCCGAGAATGCCTGGGTGGGCCGCGTCCTCCGCCTCGGCGAGACGGCCCGGGTCGCGGTCACCGAACCGGATAAGCGCTGCGTCATGATCACCCTCGACCAGCCGTCGAGCGGCGGCTCACCGGCCATCCTCCGCTCCGTCGCGGAGCTCAACGGCGCGGCCGCCGGCGTCTACGGGGCCGTGATCACCCCCGGTGAGGTGCGTGAAGGGGACGGCGTCTTCCTCGAATAGCCCGCCCTCGCCCCGCCGGCCGTAGCCGCGGCCGTCGCGGCCGCTGGATACCGGCGCACCGCCAGGCGTCTACGCGGCCGTGGCCAGCGCCCGATCCCGTACGCCGGGCTGTTCGGGCCGCGGACCCAGGAGCCGCGAATGCCCCCGGCTACGCCGTCTCCATCGGCAGCGCCGGGTCGCGCGCCCACTCCGAGAGCGAGCCGTCGTAGACCGCCACGTTCTCCTGGCCGAGGAGGGTGAGGACGAGGGCGTCACTCGTGGCCGCGATGCCGCCGCCACAGTAGGTGATGACGCGCCCCGCGGCGGTCGCGCCGGCGGCCGCGAACCGCTCCCGCAGCACATCCGGCGGGAGGTAGGCGCCACTCTCGCGGTCGAGGAGGTCGCGGGCCGAGACGTTGACGCTGGAGGCGATGTGGCCGGCCCGGCCGTAGGTGGCCCCCGAGGCGCCCGTGTGCTGCGCCTCAGTGAGGGCGTTGACGATGCAGGTGCCGCCCTCGCCGATGGCCGCAAGGACGTCGTCCTTGCTGGCGATCAGGCCGGGCCGCGGGCGGGCCACGAACGCGGCCGCGGGGTAGCGGGCGGGCTCGGCCGAGACAGGGCGCCCTTCGCCCGCCCACTTCTTCCAGCCGCCGTCGAGGACGGCCGCGTCGTCGAAGCCCATCGCCCGCAACATCCACCAGACCCGGGCCGCCCACATGCTCAGGTTCGCGTCGTAGGTCACGACGCGCGTGCCCGGACCGACGCCGAGGGCCGACATCGCTGCGGCGAACCGCTCCGCGGAGGGCATCGTGAAGGGCAGCCGGGCCTCGGGGTCAGAAAGGTCCGTTGTCAGGTCGGCGAAGGCCGAGCCAGGGATGTGCCCCGCGGCCCAGGCCGCCCGGCCGCTCTCCTGGACGTAGGCCTGGCGGGCGGCCTCCGGCCCGGGCGCCCGCAGGAAGACGGTGCAGTCGAGGACACGGAGGGCCGGGTCAGCGAGGTGCTCCGCCAGCCAGGCGGTGGAGACGAGATGTTGCGGATTGGTGAAACTCATGGCGCTGCTCCCGGGCACAGCCGTGCCCCGCCATCTTGGGCCCCGGGCGCAGGCTTCTCAAGCCACCCGCGGGCGTCCAGAATGCAGCCATCCTGCAGGTCGAGGCCATGTACCGTGAAAATGTCACTTCTCTACGAAATGCAGCGCGAGGCGCCGGGTGGTGTCGTGAACGAGGCTGCGACGATCGCCGAAGTGCTCGAACAGGTCGAACTGGCCGATCGGATGGGCTTCCATGCCGTCTGGTTCGTCGAGCACCACTTCCTCGACACCTTCTCGATGTCGCCCTGCTCGGAGGTGATCCTCGCGGCCCTCTCGCAGCGGACGAAGAACATCCGGCTCGGCTTCGGGGTCGTCATCCTCCCCTATCATCACCCCGTGCGGGTGGCGGAGCGGGTGGCGATGGTCGACCACCTCTCGGGCGGACGGGTGGAGTTCGGCACCGGCCGGAGCGGGGTGTTCGAACAGGTGGGGATGGGCATCGACCCGCGCGACACCCGCGAGATGTGGGAGGAATCGCTCGCCGCCATCCCCCGCATCTGGACGGAGGACGAATTCAGCCACGATGGGAAGTACTGGCAGGTGCCGGCTCGGCGCGTCCTGCCGAAGCCGCTGCAGAAGCCGCACCCACCGATCTGGGTGGCCGCCCTCCAGCCCGCGACCTACGAACTGGCTGCCGACCGCGGTATCGGGGTGCTCTCATTCGCGGCGAACGCGCCCTCCACGGTCGCCCCGCACATCGCCGCCTACCGCGAGCGGATCAAGGGCGCCAAACCGGTCGGCGCCTTCGTCAACAACCGCTGGGCGAACTTCACCGTCGGCCATTGCGGGCCGGACAACGGGCCGGCCCGGGAGCTGGCGGCCCACGCAATTAAGACCTTCTTCGGGCCTGGCAGGCCGTATAGCGCCGCCAGCGAAGACACCTACCGCCAGCTCCTGGCCCAGTGGGGCGGCGTCCCGGACCACCTTGAGGCCGCCTTCAAGGGCTACTTCGGGAAGCCCGCCGAAGAGGCGAAGGTGGGGAGCGGTGACGGCCTCGGCCAGGCCGCCGGGGAGAATCTCGCGATCTGGTCCCGCCTCGACGCCAACACCCTCGCCGACCGCGGCGTGCTCGTCGCCGGCGACCCAGAGTCGTGCATCGCCGCCGCCCGCCTCCACGAGGAGACCGGCGCCGACGAGCTGATCATGCTGATGCAGACCGAGGTCATCCCCCACGCCAAAGTCATGCGCTCGATCGAGCTGTTCGGCACGCATGTCCTGCCGGCTCTCTCCCCCGCGGCCGCCGTATCCCTCGCCTGATGGAACCGGCCGAGGCCCTCAGCCGTATCGCCTTCCTCCTCGAACGGGCCGGGGAGCCCACCTACCGGGTCCGCGCCTTCCGCAAAGCAGCCGCCACGATCGCCGCCCTGCCCCCTGAGGAACTCCGCCAGCGAGGCGAGGCGGGCCGCTTCAAGGACCTCGCGGGCGTGGGCGATGCGACAGCCCGGGTCGTGATCGAAGCGCTGGCCGGCGGCGTACCCGAGTACCTCGCCAGGCTCGAGGCGAGCGCCGGGGCGAGCACGGCGATCCCGCCGGGCGGGGCCCTCCGGGCAGCCCTCAAAGGCGACTGCCACGTCCACTCCGACTGGTCGGATGGGGGCAGTCCCATCCTCGAGATGGCCGAGGCCGCCCGCGCGATCGGCCACGAGTACATCGTCCTGACCGACCACTCGCCCCGCCTGAAGGTGGCCAACGGCCTCACCGCCGAGCGGCTCCGGGCCCAGCTCGCCGCCGTCGCCGAGGTGAACGAACGGCTCGCGCCCTTCCGGGTGCTCACCGGGATCGAGGTCGATATCCTCGACGACGGATCGCTCGACCAGGAGGAGGAGCTGCTGGCCGGGCTCGACATCGTCGTGGCGAGCGTCCATAGCAAGCTGCGCATGCCCCGGGATGAGATGACGCGGCGGATGGTGGTCGCCGCGGCCAACCCCCACACCGACATCCTCGGCCACTGCACCGGGCGGCTCGTCGGCAAACGCACGCGGACGGACACGAGCGGCGAGGGGAAAGGCCGGCCAGAATCGGAGTTCGACGCCGAGATGGTCTTCGCCGCCTGCGCCAGGTTCGGAACGGCCGTGGAGGTGAACTCCCGGCCGGAGCGGCTCGACCCCCCGCGCCGCCTCCTCTCCCTGGCGATCGAGATGGGCTGCCTCTTCAGCATCGACAGCGACGCCCACGCCCCCGGGCAGCTCGAATGGCTCCCCTACGGCTGCCAGCGCGCCGAAGAGTGTGGCCTGCCCGCCGAGCGCGTCGTCAACACCCGCACCACGGACCAACTCCTGGCCTGGGCCAAAGCCAAGAGCTGACGGCGAGAACTCAGAACTCAGAACTCAGAACTCGGCTCCCGGCTCCCGGCTCTCGGCTCTCGGCTCCCGGCTCCCAGCTCTCGGCTCTCGGCTCTCGGCTCCCGGCTCCCGGCTCCCGGCTCCCGGCTCCCGGCTCCCGGCTCCCGGCTCCCGGCTCCCGGCTCCCGGCTCTCGGCTCTCGGCTCTCGGCTCTCGGCTCTCATACTTTCACGTCCGCGTTAACGTCAGTACGCTAGAATGGGGCTATGGACAGCGGACAACGCAGCGACGAGGGATACCTCCAGATCGGCGAGGCGGCCGAGCGTTCGGCCCTGACCCAGCGGACGTTGCGCTATTACGAGGAGAAAGGCTTGCTCAGCCCTCCCTCCCGGATGGACGGCGGCTTCCGGCTCTACTCGTCCGAGGACCTCGAGCGGATCGAACGGATCAAAGAGCTGCGCGACCTCCTCGGCTTCTCCCTGGCGGATATCAAAGAGATGCTCGACGCGGACGACGTGAAGATGCAGCTAAAGGCGGGATGGCGCAGCGACGCCGACGCCGCCGAAAAAGCGGCCAAGATCCGCGTCGCCCGCGAGGCCACCCTCCAGCAGCTCAGCCTGCTCGACGAGAAGATGGGCCGGATGCGGGCAATGCGTGACCAGCTTGCGGCGCGCATCGAGAAGTACGACGGCTGGCTCGTCCAGTGGATGGAAGAGGCCGGCGCCCGCTGACACCGGATGCGGCCCTTCCGCCGCGGGGTCCGGTATGCCCACGCTGGCACAGCGTGCCTCGCAGTCGCTAAGCTAAGAAGGTGATGACGCTTTCCGACACCCTCCAGCGGCCCCTTCGAGACCTTCGCATCTCGGTCACCGACCGCTGCAACTTCCGCTGCACCTACTGCATGCCGAAAGAGGTGTTCGGGCCCGGCTACCAGTTCCTCCAGCGCTCCGAACTCTTGAACTATGAGGAGATCACCCGGCTGGCGCGGCTCTTCGTCGCCCACGGCGTCGAGAAGATCCGCCTGACCGGGGGCGAGCCGCTCGTCCGGCGCGACCTGCCCCAGCTGATCGAACAGCTCGCGGCGATCCCCGGGCTCAAGGACCTGACCCTGACGACGAACGGTTCGCTGCTCCGCGACCAGGCCGTGGCCCTGCGGGCGGCCGGCTTGAAACGGATCACGGTCAGCCTGGACGCCCTCGACGACGCCACCTTCCAGCGCATGAACGACGCCGGCGTCCCCGTCGCCCGCGTCCTCGACGGCATCGACGCCGCGAAGGAGGCCGGCCTCTCGCCCATCAAGGTGAACGCCGTCGTCGAGCGCGGGGTGAACGACGCGGGGATGGCCGACCTCGCCCGCCACTTTCAGGGTAGCGGTGTCATCCTCCGCTTCATCGAGTTCATGGACGTTGGCAACACGAACGGCTGGCAGCTCGACCGCGTCGTGCCGCTGCGCGAGATGGTCGAGCGCATCGACCGCGAACTGCCGATCGAGCCGGCCGAGGCGAACTACCGCGGTGAGGTAGCGAAGCGCTGGCGGTACCGCGACGGGAGCGGCGAGGTCGGCTTTATCACCTCGATCAGCGAGCCCTTTTGCGGCGACTGCACCCGCGCCCGCCTTTCGCCCGAAGGCGAACTCTTCACCTGCCTCTTCGCCGCGAAGGGCCACGACTTCCGCTCGCTCCTGCGGGAGGGCCGCAGCGACGACGAGGTTGCGGCCTTCCTGAAGCGCGTCTGGGGCGCCCGCGACGACCGCTACTCGGAGCTGCGGACGGCGGAGACGGCCGGCCTCCAGCGCGTCGAGATGTCGCACATCGGCGGCTGAGCGGTAGCCGCCACAGCCCGAGCCGGGACGCGTCCACCCAATGTCCACCCGTTGTCACCCGATTGTTCCCTCACTGGCCACCCAATCATCCACAATGGGATCATCGGACGGGGCCGGCCGCTGGCCAACCCCGAGACCGGGTCAGGCGGAGGTCGTCAGATGGATGAACAGCCACACGGTGAGTTGTTCGAGTCGTGCCAGCAACATGCCTACGAGATGGCGATGGAGGCTGAGTCTCTCCTGCGCGCGGGCGAACCCGATCAACTCACCCTGGACCGTGCGAATGTGCTCGTGAGCGTCGGGCAGCTCTGGGTGGCGATGGCCGAGAACGAACTCCGCGCCGACCGCAGCGCGCCGGGCGCTGACGCGGAGCGCCTGGCCGAACGGGCCCGCCGTTCAGGACCCGCCGGCGGTCAGCGTACCTAAAGCGCCGGCACCCCCGCCCGGCCACCACGTAACAACGATTTCAACCGGAACGCCGCGCCAGACGTGCGTGAGCGGCGTACTATCGGCGGCATGGCCCAGCACGCTGTGGAACTCATCCTGCTCAAGCAGTGGGCAAGCTATCTGACGATGCCGATCTTCGTGATCGACGCTTCGGGCGACCTCATCTACTACAACGAACCGGCCGAAGGGCTCCTCGGCCGCCGCTTTGACGACCACGGCGAGCTGTCGGTCGCCGATATGGCCGACATCTTTGTGACGACGGCGCTGGACGGTTCGCCAATCGCGGCGGACGAGCTCCCGATCGGTATCGCCCTCCTCCAGCGCCGCCCCGCGCACGGCCGCCTCCGGTTCGTCGCCTACGACGGCGTAGCGCGGACGATCGACGTGACCGCTTTCCCCGTGGAAGGGCAGGGCACACGATTCCTCGGCGCCGTCGCCATGTTCTGGGAGACCGGCACATGGAAGTGAAGCTCTGGGGCACCCGGGGCTCGCACGCCGGCCCCGGCGCCGGCACCGTGCGCTACGGCGGCCACACCGCCTGCGTGGAGGTCCGTGGTCAGGATGGCACCGTCCTGGTGATCGACGCTGGCACCGGTGCCAAGCCACTGGGCGGCACCCTGGTCGAAAGCGCTAACCGCGTCGATATCCTCCTCAGCCATCTCCACCTCGACCACATCCAGGGCCTCGGCTTCTTCGCGCCGCTCTTCATGCCCGGCCGGGAGGTGCACATCTGGGGCCCGTCTTCGGCCAGCCAGGACCTGCGCACGCGGCTTTCGCGCTACCTCTCGCCGCCGCTCTTCCCGATCCGCCTTCGCGACCTGCCCTGCGACCTGACCATCCACGACACAAGCGACAGCACCTTCACGATTGGCCCATTCGCCATCCGCTCGATGCTCGTCCTCCACCCCGACGCGACGGTCGGCTACCGCATCTCCGAAGCCGGGGCGACGATGGCCTACCTCTCCGACCACGAACCGGCGCTCGGCAGCCGGCACTTCCCGGAAGGGCCCGCCTGGACATCCGGCTTCGACCTCGCGGAGGGCGTCGACCTGCTGATCCATGACGCCCAGTACACGGACGAGGAGTACGTGGAGCGGGTGGGCTGGGGGCACAGCACATTCGGCCAGGCAGTGGCGTTCGCCCGGCTCAGTGGTGCCCGCCATCTCGTCTCATTCCACCACGACCCCGCCCACACGGACCAAATGCTCGACGAGGCCGCGGCCTCGATCGTGGCCAGCGGCCCGCCCTTCCGCTTCACGCCCGGGACCGAGGGGGCGGTCTTTCGCGTGGCCGCGACGTGATCACCGGCGGCTGAGCTCGCCGTCCACGCTCCCCGGCGCGTTCTACCGGCCGGTAAGCAGGGATTGTCCGGAGCACCGGCTCGCGGCAGGATGAGCGGGCGCGGATTCGGCGCGGAGAAAGACTCGTGACATCGCTCGAAACAGGCACCCGGCCGGCCACCGCTGGCTACTTCCCCGACTTCCCCACGCTCTACAAGAAGCCCCTGGACGACCGCGAACGGCGCCTGCTTGAGCGCGCCCGGGCCCACGCGAAGGACTTCGCCACCCGCGCCGACCAGCACGACCGCGAGAACTCGTTCCCCCACGAAAACTACGACGCCATGAAGGCGAGCGGCTATTCCACGATGACCCTCGACCCGAAGTACGGCGGCGAGGGCGCGACCCTGCTCGACCTCTGCGCCTGTCAGGAGCAGATCGCCCAGGGCTGTGGTGGCACGGCCATCGGCGTGAATATGCACATCTTCGGCATCGGCGCCATGCAGTACGACCTCCAGCAAGCCGCCGAGCCGGACCCGATGCGCGAGATGTTCCTCGCCATGGCCGGCCAGCAGAAGATGATCATGAGCGGTTCGTTCAGCGAGACGGGGGCGGCCGGGGCCTATCTCATGCCCCAGACCAAGGCGCGGCGGGCCGAGGGCGGCTGGCTCGTGAACGGGCGCAAGTCGTACAACTCGAACGTACCCGCGGCCGAGCTTGTCGGCGCCCTCGTCCACCTCGAGGGCCACCCGGACGGTGACAACCTCGTGACCATGTGCGTCGTGCCCAAAGGCACGCCCGGCCTCACGGTCGAGGGCGCGGAAAGCTGGGATGTCATGGGCGTGCGGGCCAGCGGCAGCTACGACACCGTCTTCAAGGACGTCTTCGTGGCCGATGGGATGATGCCGCCCGCCCAGGACGCAACCTCGACCTTCACGAACATGGCGGCGTTTGGCGCCTGGTTCGCCCTCACCCTCTCGTCCGTCTACCTCGGGGTCGCCCAGGCCTCGGTCGATTGGACCACGGATTATGTGAAGAGCCGCCGCCCCCAGAGCGAGGAGCGCACGCTCGCCCACATGCCCGGCATCCAGTATCAGCTGGCCGAGATGCTCGCCCTCAACGAGGCCTCCCGCGCCCTCATCCGCACCTCCGCTGAGGACTGGATGGCGAAGCCCTGGGCGCCCGAAGAGGCTGGCTCGAAGGGCGCCATCTGCAAGTTCATCGTCACCAACAACAACCTGCGGGTGGTGAACCTGGCGATGGACATCGCCGGCGGCCCCGGGCTGTTCCGGCGCTTCGGGCTGGAGCGGCTCTACCGCGACGTCCGCGGCGGCAAGGCCCACCCACCGTCCGACGTGGGCGGGCTGGAGTTCATCGCCAAGCACCACCTGGGCATCGCCCGCGACTTCCAGCCGCGCTGGGGGTAAGGCCCTTCCTACTTCTTCGCTTCGGCGAAGGCGGCGACGCCGCCGTCCACACCCTCGGCCTTCTGCTGGCGGGGGTGGGTGGCGTTGTGGGTGCGGATCGCCTTGAGGATCGCCTGGCCGGCGCCCTCCATCAGCTCGTGCTTATGTTCGGAGACCACGTCGGCGCTCGCCTGGACGGGGGCGATGAGGCCCTGCACGCGGGGGACAACGTAGCGGGCGAAGAGGTCGTAGCTCCGGAACATCTCTTCGCCCCGGCCGGCCCAGTCGTGGGCGAAGCCGAGGAGCGTACCGAAGCCGCCACTCGTCTCCTGGAGGCGCTTGACCGCTGCCACCGCGTCGTCCGGCGTGCCGAAGATGGCCGCGCCCGAGCGGTTCATGGCTTCGGCCATCGCCTCGCCGGATTCCGTGTGGTTGGCGTTGGGGCGGCCGAGGATATCGACATTGTACTCGTTGTGCCAGCGCTTCAGGCCCTCGGCCACTTCGGCGATGGCCTGCTCCTTCGTCGGCGCGATATGCCACTGGGAGAGCACCCGCCAGTTCTTGCGGTCGATCATCTGGCCGTACTCACGGGCGTAGGTCTCGCCGAAGCCCCACTGGGTCGGCAGGGCGGCGAGCCCTTCGACGCTGTTGCTGGCGACGGAGATGACGCCGATGCCGTAATGCCCCGCGACCTTCATGCCCGAGGGGCTGAGCGACGAGGCCGTCGCGAGCGGCAGATCCTCCTGCAGCGGCAGGATCTGGAGGCGGGCTTCGTTCAGTTCGAACCAATCGGACTTGTGGGTCACGGTCTCGCCCCGGAGCAGGCGCTGGATGACGCCCATCGCCTCGTCCATGCGGTCCCGCTGGGTCTCGGGGCTGATGCCGAGCATGCGTGCGTCCGAGGGCAGGGCGCCGGGCCCAACGCCGAGCATCGCCCGGCCGCGGGTCAGGTGGTCGAGCTGGGTGATGCGCATCGCGACGTTGAAGGGGTGGTGGTAGGGGAGCGAGACGACGCCGGTACCGAGCATGATCCGGGTCGTGCGCTCACCGGCGGCGGCGAGGAAGAGTTCCGGCGAGCCGATCGTCTCCCAGCCGCCAGAGTGGTGTTCGCCCACCCAGAACTCGTCGAAGCCGAGCTTATCCAGGTGCTCAGCGAATTCGATGTCGCGGCGGATCTGGAGGGTGGGGTGCTCACCAATGGGGTGGTGAGGTGCGAGGAATACGCCGAATTTCATGCGGGTCAATGGAGAATCCTGGGGGAAAGGTTAGGCCCATCCTAATCGACCGCCGCGGGCCGCGCGAACGGGCGCTACCGCGACTATTCAGGGCCCGAGACCGCGGTCGCAGGGATTCCTCAGGCGAAGACCAAGCGGCCGCGCGGCTCGGGGATGGTACGGCCCAGTTCGCGCGCGGTTTCCAGCCACTCGGCGATGACGACTTCGACGTTAGCCACGGCCTCCTGGTAGGTCGGCCCATCGGCCATGGAGCCGGGGAGTTCCGGGACATCGACGAGGTCAGCCGCGTCGCTCTCGCTCCACCAGATAATGAGTTCATACTTGCTCAACGCGTTGCCTCCAACCCCGTCATTTTGCGGCGCGGGGCCCCGCTCCGCATACTGGACCCATCACAACTGCCGGAGCGACCCCGATGCCCGTCCTCGAAGTCACCAACGAAGGCCACGTCCGCTACCTCACCCTCAACCGCCCGGAGAAGATGAACGCCCTGAACGAAGAGCTCGCCTGGGCGATCGTCGGGGCGGTGGAAGAGGCAGCGAAGGACGACGACGCCTGGGTGATCGCGATCACGGGCAGCGGGCGGGCGTTCTGCGCCGGGCTCGACCTCAGCGACTTCGCGGGCGAGAAGGTTACCTCACCGCTCTCACCGATGAGTCGCCAGCTCGACGACCTCGCCTGGATCAGCCGCTTCCTCCTCGGCATGCGCCAGGGCTGTGACAAGCCGATCGTGGCCGGGATCAACGGCGTGGCCGTCGGTGGCGGGCTTGCCCTCGCGATGTCCGCCGACATCCGGATTATGCGGCGGAGCGCGCGTCTGCTGGCCGGGTACCCCCGGATCGGCGCCTCACCGGACGGCGGCCTCAGCTACACCCTGCCCGAGGCGATGAACTACGAGCAGGCTCTCCGCTTCCTCCTCGAAAACCGCACTGTCGAGGGCGACGAGGCGTTGAAGCTCGGCCTTGTCGGCGAAGTCGTCGATGACGACACCTTCGACGCCCGCTTCCACGAATACTGCACCTCGCTGACGAAGCTCTCGCCGATCACGGCCCGTCTCTCGAAGCGCGTCGTGCGCAAGGCGACGACGGCAGTGGACCTCACGGATGTCCTCCGGAACGAGATCACCAGCATCGGCAAGGCGTTCGCCAGCAAGGACGGGATCGAGGCGCGGAAGGCGTTCATCGAGAAGCGGACTCCGGTTTTCGAGGGCCGGTAGGCTCAGACCTCGATGACATCGACGCTGTACGCCGCAAGCGTCCTGTCGGCTGTTACGAGCGCGAAGCCTCCGCGCGTGGCCTGCGTCACCAGTGACCGGTCAAAGGGGTCACGGTGCAGATGAGGCAAACCGGCAACGCCGAGGACATCCTCCAACGCGACCGGGAGCAGGGTGACCGATTCTCCCGCGAGGCGATCAGGAACGTACACGTCAGGTGGGGCGGGGATCGGGAGGCGCCCGAACGAGTACTTCACGGCGATCTCCCAGGCGCTGACCAGCGAAAGAAACAGGACGCTTGACGGGTCCGCGAGCACTTGTTGCACATGCGCTGGAATCCTGGCTGGCTCAGCCTGGATCGATAGCCAGATGTGCGTATCGAGCAGGAGACGCTTCACTCGGCGCGACCCTCGAACGACGCCAGGATGTCGTCCGGCAACGGTTCGAAGAACTCCGGAGGGACGACAAACTTTCCCACATCGCGACCCCAGGTCAATCGTTTGGCAGGCGCCGCTAAGGATGCCGCTGCGTGCGTCAGCCGGGCAACCGGCTTGCCCGCCCGGCAGATCACGACCTCCTCGCCCTCTTCGACCTGCTGGAGCAGCCGCGACAAGTCTGACTCCGCTTCGTGGACGTCCACCATCACCATCGATTTCACCGTACGGAGGCCTGCTCGCTTCGTCAACGGAGGCACTACGCGGCGGGAGGCGCGGAACGCGTTCGTGGAGAAGTGGACTCCGGTGTTCGAGGACCGGTAGGGAGCGCGTCAGGCCGGAATCAGCTGGACGCCGTAGGGCTCGATAGCCGGGTCGGCGGTCACGAGCGAAAGTCCCTCCAGTTGCGACTGGGCGATGATAAGGCGGTCGAACGGGTCACGGTGGTGATACGGGAGCGCAGCCACCGCCATCGCGTGAGCAAGCGTGATCGGAAGCAGCGCGATGCCTTGCTCCGCCACGAGTTCCGGGAGGCGGGTCACGATGTCACCTGGGAACGCGAGTCTTCCCAACGACTGTTTGATGGCGAGCTCCCAGCAGCTCGCGATTGAGAGAAGGACCTCGTTCCCAGGTTCGCTCAAAAGCGTAAAGGTCGCCGGATTGAGGCGACCCGGGGAGGCGGTTAGCCAGACCCAGACATGGGAGTCGATGAGCAGACGCACTTCAGCGAATCTCTGCCTCGATGGCGTCGAGGATGTCTTCTGGAAGCGGCTCATCGAATGCGGCCGGAAGTTCCCAAACACCCATGAGCTGCCCAAATCGCCGCGGTAACTCACCGTCGAAGTCCCCAGGCACGCTGAAGACCCCCTCGTCATGGCCGAATTGGCGCGGGCCGCCGCGTTCGCGGCGCACAAGTGACGCGACGGGCACCCCGGCCCGGCAGATCACGACCTCCTCGCCCTCCTCGACCTGCTGGAGCAGCCGGGAGAGATGTGTCTTCGCCTCGTGAATGTTCACCATGACCATAGTCCCAATGTATGGGCCTGTGGCTGGCCTGGTCAACGGCTGGCGGCAGGCCGGCGCCTCCTCCCTTCTCCCTTCTCCCTTCTCCCTTCTCCCGGCGCCGTCCACAATCGCCGGATGAGACGCCTCCGCACCTGGCTGCCGGTCGTGACAGTCCTGGCCGTGGTGGCCGGGGGTTACCTGCTCTCATCCGTCGTGCGCGACCGGGGCGACGGCGGTGGGGACGCTGTCGCCGCTGCCGAGAAGACGGCCCTGCGAGAGGAGCAGGCCGGGCAGACGCCGTCCCCTTCGGCGGCGGGCAGCCGGGCGCTGACACCCCGCGCGACAGCAGCCGTCACGCCCGTCCCGGCTAGCGCCCTCCGCGACCTGGGGGCGGACGAGGCCCGTGGCGGCCACACGCTCTCCCGTCACACCGCCAAGACCGATGCCGAGTTGCGCGACCGGCTCAAGCGCGAGCCGGACATCTCCGCCGCGTCGAGCTACACCGACCAGGGCGCCGCCGAACGCACCGTCGGCGCCGCCCTCAAGCGGGACACGAAGAAGGTGGCCGATTGGGCCAAGAAGAGCGCCCCGAAACAGAACCTGGTGCTCCGGACCACGATGCCCTCGCCTGTCGGACGGAGCGTGAAGCAGGGTTCGAACGCCGCCGTCGAGGCCCGGGCCGCGGTGGTCGTGCTGAAGGCGGATGCCCGCGGCTGGTTCGTACTGACCAGCTACCCGGAGGCCCGCTGATGCCGAACGTGGGCGGCCGGGGGCGCCGCGCCGTCGATTCGTACCCGGCCTTGACCAAAATGCTCGACGGCTATTTCCACCAGGACATGCTCGTCGAATACGGCGGGGCCGCCGCCGCCGCCCGAACCTACGCGCGTGACGCCACGGCGGCGGAGCGGGCGGCGGCCGCGCGCGAACTCGCCCGGTTCATCCAGGCCACCTCCGGCCTGCCCCTGGCCGAAGTCCGGCGCCTGCTCGGCGGCCTCGGGGGCGCCTGGCGCCCGCCCTCGGAGGCTGCGCTCCGCGAAGTCCTCGCCCGGCTCCAGGACGACGCCTCCGCCAGCGGCCTCCAGCGGCGGCCCCAGTAGAGGCGGGCACGCATGCCTGCCCTGTGGAGGGCGTGCCCCCCGGGGCGCGGGATCGGACCGGGAACGTTCATCCCCGGCATCACCCGTCACGAGGCGGAGCGAGATAGGCGCCTTGGGCCCGGGCCCACCCGGCCGGATCAGCCCGGCTCAGGCTCCAGGACGGCGGGAGCGCTTTCATGGGCCGGTTCGCTGCTGGAGAACGTCCGCCGGAGAGGGATCTCCTTCAGCAAGAGGGCCACGAGGAGGACGACGATTCCCGACAGCGTCGAGCCGAGAAAGAGCCGCTCCGTGGCCCTCGCGACCGCCTCCTTCTGGGCACGCGTCGCTTCGTCGAGGGCGGCGGCGCCGCCGGGCACGGCGAGCAGCTCCTCGGTCACCAGCCTCGACCCGCGTTCATCGAGGGCGAGCGTCGGGTCATTGAACTGCTCGGTCGCCCCCGCCTGCTGGAGCGTCGCCGTGGTCGCCGGAGAGATGTTGGCGGAGAAGGCGGATCCGTAGGTCGTCGTGAAGACGAGGCCAAAGATCGCGACGCCCATCACCTGGCCGATCTGCATGAAAAACTGACGGCTGCTCGTCGCGACACCCATCAGCGATTGCGATACGGAGCTCTGGACGATGACCGAGATGGTCGGGCCGACAAGCCCGCCACCAATGCCGAAGATCACCATGAAGACGCTGATGTGCCAGGTGGGCGAGCCGACGTCGAGGGTCTGCATCAGCACGGTCGCGGCTAATCCAATGGCCGAACCGGCGATAATCTGCAGTTTGAACTTGCCCGTCCGGGAGACGAGCTGCCCGCCGACGATGCTGGCCGCAAGCAAGCCGATCGACTGCGGCGTGGAGACCAGCCCCGACGCGGTCGCGGACTCGCCGAGGGAGATCTGGATGAAGGTCGGCAGGAAGGTGATGGCGCCGAACATCCCCCCGCCCTGGAGCACGACGAGCAGGTTCGCCTGGACGAACGTCCTGTTCTTGAAGATATGGAGGGGGAAGATCGCCTGGGGGTGGCGGCCCTCCTGGAAGACGAACGCCACCGTCAGGGCAGCGCCGGTGACGAAGAGGCCGATCGTCTCGAACGAACCCCAGCCAAATTCGGTGTGTGACCAGACGAGGCCGAGCAGGATGCAGATGGTCGCGACGGAAAGTAGGGCCGCCCCGACGAAATCGACATCGGCCAGGCGGCCCCCTTTCCGGGCGTACGGGAGATGCACCCAGATGAAGGCCGAAGCGATCGCCCCGACCGGCAGGTTGATGTAGAAGCACCAGCGCCAGCCGGGGCCATCGGTCAGAAAGCCACCGACGGTAGGCCCCACGAGCGAGGCGAGGGTGAAGGACCCGATGAAGTACCCCATGTAGCGAGCGCGTTCGAGCGGGGTGTAGAGGTCGCCGAGGGTGGCGAACACGCAGCCGAAGAGGATCCCGCCACCGATCCCCTGGATGCCGCGGGCGACGATCAGGAACGGCATCGACGTGGCCGCCCCGCAGGCCGCTGAGGCCGCGACGAAGATGGCGATGCCGGCCAGCAGGAACGGCTTTCGCCCGAACATGTCCGAGAGCTTTCCAACCAGCGGCACGGTCACCGTCGAGGCCAGCAGGTAGATGGTGAATACCCAGGAGAGGAGCTTGAAGCCACCGAGGTCGGCGAGCATGTTGGGCGTGGCGGTGGCGACGATCGACTGGTCGAGCGCGCTGATGAACATCGCGATCATGAGCGCGTTCATCACCAGGAACTTCTGGCGCGAGGTGAGGTACTCACCCAGGGCCCGGGTCTCGAACTTTCCCTGGGTCATTCAGGCTCCACGGGGCGGCGATGGTCGCCGGGATAGTGTGAGGGTAGCAAACAATCGGGCCTTGAGAGTGTTGCCGGGGGCGGGCCCCGTCTTGCGCGAGCGCAAGACGGGGCCCGGGGTGTGACGCATCCCATAGGCGAGACGCCGCATTCCATGACAGTATGCGCTGGACCGTGCGATCGGGAACGGCACGGTAAGCGAGGTGCCTCGTGATTCACCGCGGAATAGTCATCGTCCACGGCGTCGGAGAAAGTGGGAAAGGCGATTACATCGACTCTTTCGTCGAGCCACTCGCCCGGTTTGTGGGCGACGCGCTCATCCCCGACAACGTCGTCGTGGAAGCGGAAAACGAGCCAGGCGAAGGCCCCCAGACCTGGGCCACGCTGCGATTACGGGAAACCGGCTCCGTCGACCCCAGCGAGGAGTGGCACATCCAGGAAGCCTGGTGGACGAAGACGTTCCGCCCCAGCAGCGGGCAGACGGTCCTCTACTGGGGTGTGGTGGCTGGCCTCTCCATCCTCTGGGGGACGCTGAAGAACATCTTCATCCGGAACCTCGTGCGGGCTTTCTACCAGATCAGGGGCAAGCTCCGCCCGCAAGCCGAGTCCGGCGGGTATGACAGCCGGCGGATCGCGCGCACAGACCTCCATGGCCGCCCACTCCAGAAGGACGCCCCCGCGCCGAAGCGCCTTGGTGAAGACCTGGAAGGGGCGTGGACCGTAGCCGGGGCGCCGACCTGGAAGGCCTTTGCGGACGCCTTTATCTGGTTGGTGATTACGGCCACGTACACGGTCATCGCGGCCATTGGGCTTCTCATGCTCATACCCTTCTACCTCTTCTTGTTGACGCCGCTTGCCTTTCTCTTCCCCAAGCAAGTGGGAGTCGTGCAGCGGAAGCTGGTTGGGATCCTCGTCAGCTCGATTGGCGATCAGCAGGCCATGACATCGCGGCGCTTCGCCCTCGCGAGCGCTTCGCACGAAGTCGCCCGCGCCCTGGCGCCAATGCTCGATCCGGCCGCGATCGCCGCCCGGCACGAGCGCGACCCGGACTTCACCGGTTATACAACGGTCACTGTCGTCGCCCATTCGGGCGGGACCATCGTGTCATTCGACGCCCTCGCCACCGACGTGAAGGCGTGGTTGAAGCAGCCTGTGGCCGAGGGCCTGACGCGGCCGTCGCGCGTGAACTGGGTGACAGCGGGCAGCGGCCTGAACCTCGCCTTCCGAATGCGCAAACCGAAGAGCGAGCAGGAGCAGGCGTTCTGGGAGCGGCCGATCGGCGACTACGTCAACTGGCTAAACATTTACGCCCGCTACGACCCGGTGCCCACGGGCCCTCCGCCAGATAAGCTTGTCGATACCCTCGTCGGCGAAGACCCGTGGGTGCGCGAGCGCCCACGTTACGACCAATCACGTCCGCCGTACGTCTGTCTACGCGTCGTAAACACCGACTTGCCAAGTGCAGACCACAGCGGCTACTGGCGGAATGAGTCAGAAGTGATTTCGCGGCTGGTGCACGTGATCATGTCGGACAAACTGGCGACAGAACGGATTGACCCGCAGGACGTGGCCTTCGCAACGAGTTCAATCGTCCCGCTTCGCGAGAAGGTGAAGGTAGCGATAGGCCGGGGCCGCGGCCACCGCAACGCCGTCCTGGCACGTCAACTGCCGGTGTACCTGGGGCTCATCGGGTTCCTCGTTTTCCTCTTCTGGGCCTCACAAGCGGGCGCCTGGCTGCTGGGCGAGGACCCTTTCCTCGGTGTTGACGCAGTGAACCTGAACGGGCACACGCTGGTCAACATCGTGCCGGAGAGCCTCTCGGGCGTTGACATCGAGAACTACCGGAACTTCCTGGTGGGCGCGGCGCTGTTTGCCTTCGTTGGCCTGACGGCGGCGGAGATCGCCAGGCTCTTCGCCAACCTCGCCGGCTGGTGGCGGCAGGGCGGGTCGGTCCTGCTTGTGGTAGTGCCGTCCGTGACGACCATCCTGACGGGCGTCATCGTGGCGCTCGTGATCCGGCACTTCGCGTAGGGGCCTTGATCCTGTCCTCCCGGACCCCGCGAGAGGAGAAGCGCGCCAGGGTTATCGGCCGCCGAGCGCGGCGAGGACCACGTCGCGGGCGATCGGCCCCGCCTCGATCGAGCCGGATTGGCCTTCATCGAGCACGACGGCGGCGAGGGCGCGCGGCGCCGCCGCCGGTGAGAACGCCACGAAGAGGACGTGTTGCTGGGTGCCAAGGTCTTCGGCCGTGCCTGACTTGCCGGCGAAGTCGAAGTACCCGGCGTCGGCAAAGGCCTGGCGGGCGGTGCCCGTGACGCTGGTCACGAGCTTCAGTCCCAGGCGGAGGTGCGCCGCCTGGGCGTCCGTCAGCGACAGTTTGCCTCGGGCTTCCATCGCCTGGCCTGCCAGGATCACCGGCGTCCGCAGCTCGAGGTTGACGAGCGTGCTGTAGGCGTTCGCCAGTTGCAGCGGGGTGATCAGCAGGTCGCCCTGGCCGATGCCGAGGTTCACTTCATCCCCCGGGAACCACTGCTCGCCGCGCTTCGCTTTTTTCCAGGCGGCATCCGGCACCTGGCCGTCCTCCTCGCTGAGCACGCCCACACCCGTGGCCGTGCCGAAACCGAAGCTGCGGGCCATCTCTGAGAGCGCACCCTCGCCGTCGTTGTAGAGCTTGAGGGCGATTTCGTAGAAGACCGGGTTACAGGAGCGCATGAGCCCCTCGGCGATGGTCAGCGGCCCCTGCGTCCCCTCCCAGTTCCGGCGGGCCGGACTAACGCCATCCCAGGTCGCGCCGCAGAAGATCTGGTCGGTCGTGCGGTAGCCCCCCGAGGCGAGACCGGCCGCGCCCGTAACCACCTTGAACGTCGAGCCGGCCGAGTAGAGCCCGGCCGTCGCCCGGTTCGCCTGGGGCGACTGGGGCATGGCCGTGATCCGCTCGATGCCCGCCCTGTCGCCGCGTTCGAAAGCATCGGGGTCAAACGAAGGAGAGCTGTTGAGGCCGAGGATCGCGTTCGAGACCGGGTCGATCACAACGATCGCCCCCGCGCGTGAGCCGAGCCGCGCCGCAGCGGTTACCAGCACGTTCGCGTCGAGCGTCGTCGTCACGTCCTGGCCGGGGACCAGGGGCCGGCTCTGGAGCACGGCGACCGTGTCGCCCGCGCCGTCAACGAGCTTGAGCTCGGCGCCCGCGAGACCGGCCAGACGCTCATCCAGGGAGGCTTCCAGTCCAGCCGCGCCGACACGGTCGCCGGGGCGGAAGCCCTGGCCGGCTCGCTTCGTGAGCTCCTCGGCAGTCAGTTCGCGCGTATACCCGACGACGTGGGCGGCGGCCGCGGCGAGGGGATGCACCCGCTGCGTTTCGAAGTAGATGATCACGCCCTGGAACGACCGCAAGGCCGCCGCTTCGTCCGCGCGGTCATCGGGAATGGGGCCGACACCGACACGCTGGCTGGCGCCGGCCGTGCTCGCGAAGGCGCCATCGACGGCCGCGGCCTCGAACCCAAAGGCCGTCAGGGCCGCGGTCAGGGCTGGCCTGTCAGATACGATCGAGCGGTTGAGGCCGAGCATGCGGATGTCACGCGTGACGGCGAGGGGCTGGCCGGAGCGGTCGAGGATGGCGCCGCGTTTCGGCTTCTCGATCGTACTTTCGAACCGTTTTCCGCCGGTCATGTCCGGGTGGACGGCGGTTGGCTGCCAGTTCACGAGCCAGCGGCCGCCGGTGTTGATCAGGTTAAGCGTGGTGGAGTATTCAAACGGACCGAAATAGGCTGTCTCAAGATGAACTGCAAGCACCGCCGTCTGACCATCCACACTCTTCACGGAGGCGGTGACGGAGGTCTGCGTCACTTCGATCGCGAACTCGGCGTAGACAGCGCGAAAGGCGGCCAGTGGATAGGCCGGCTGGACGGGCGGCGCGACCAGGCCGTAGAGGCGGTCGAGGTCACCAGCCGTCCAGCGCGCGGCGAACTCTTCGGCGACGGAGCGGGGCGTGCCTTCCGGTACGGGGCGCACGGCGTCCGCCGGCCCGCCCGAGCTGGCGGATGAATCGCGAGTGACCACACGCACGCCCGCAACGGCACCGCCCACAAGCAGCCCTACCACCACGGCCGCGAGGAAAACTCCTCGCATGGTGCCCCCCGGCCGGCAACGGCCCTTCCCCGCCTGGATCATTGTACTGCTCGCGGCCGTGGTCGCATCTTCGCTCGCGGGCTGCGGCGGCGGTCGTGGAGATAACGGTCCGGGCCCGGCGGTGCAGCGCTCAGAGCCGGCTGGAGAACCGAGGGCTGTCCGGCTCGGGTTCGGTGTCCTCCCGGCCGAGCTGACCACGGAGGCCTACCGCCAGGCGTTCGCGACGGCCGCCCAGTACGCCGATGTCGTGCGGATCCAACGCCCGCCGCCGTGGGAGGACTTTCTGCCAGGCGGCCACATCTCCACCCAGACCGAGGACACGACACGGCTCGAGACCTCGCTCCTTGCCCAATACCGGGACCTCAAACGGTTCTACGCCATCGACCCCACGGACGCTGCCGTCCGGCGGACGAGGCCGGCCAACCTCCCGGCCTCGATCGACCCGAACGAAGGGTTCAACTCCCCGGCGTTGCGGGAGGCCTTCCTGAAGTACACGGCCTACATCGCCAAGAGCTACCAGCCGGACTACCTCGCGCTGGGCGTGGAGATCAACATGCTCGCGGACCGGCGGCCTGACCAGTTCGAGGCGTTCGTCACCCTCTACCACGAGGCTTACCGCGTGGCGAAGGACGCCAGCCCGAAGACGAAAGTCTTCCCGACCTTCCAGCTCGAGGACCTCGAGGGCCGGCTCGACGCGGTCCACCCTCCGCACTGGGACGTGCTCGAGAACTTCCGGGGGGTCATCGACGTCCTGGCCGTGAGCACCTACCCGTACCTGGCCGACCTCGGGGCAGCCGGTGGCCTACCGCCGGACTACTACACGCAGCTCAAGACCCGTTTCACGGGCGAAATCATGGTGGCTGAGACGGCCTACCCCTCCGCCCAGGTGGAGGGCCGCGGCGTCATCGGCAGTGAGGAGGATCAGCGCGGCTACCTCACCAGCCTGTTGCGCGATGCCGAGGCCTCCGGCATCGGCACCGTCATCTGGGTGGCTCCCCTGGACCCGGCGTTCGCCACCACCGGCAACGCCACCGTTTTCCGCGATGTGGGGCTGCGCAAGAGCGACGGCTCGAACAAGCTGGCCTGGTCCGTCTGGGAGGAATGGGCACGGCGCCCGCTCAAATGAAGGGCCGGACGGCGATGTACTGGTGGACGGCCCTGGCCTCCACTGGCGCGGCCGTAGCGCTGACGATCGTGGCGGCCGTGGCCAAGGCGCCGCTGCCGGGCGACCGGTCGCTCGCCCGGCAAATCCAGGGGTCAGCCACCATCGACGCCCTCGCGCCAGCGGTGAATGCACTCGGCGACTGGCGCTGGCTGCCATTCCTCGCGGCTGCGGCGGTGACGTTGTCGAGCGCCTCCCGCCGCCGGGCGCCCACGGTCAGCCGCGTCCTGGCGATCCTCCTGCCGTTCGCGGTGATCGCGATCCTCTGGCTGGGGAGCGCCTGGCTGAAGCAAGCGGTGCAATCGCCGCGTCCGTCCCCCACAGATGGTCTGGATATCGACCGGATCCGCCAGGACTACGGCTTCCCTTCGGGCCACGTCTACGGTGACGCCATCACCTACGGCTACATCGGCATCGTCGTCGCGGGACTGTTCCCGCCATGGTTGGCCTGGCCCATCCGGGGCATCTGTGCCGCCATCGTGCTCCTCGCCGGCCTGGCACGCGTCAGCGTCGGTGCCCACTGGCCATCGGACACGGCCGGGGGATACCTCTGGGGAGGCGCCGTCCTCGCGGTTGTGCTTGGTACGCGCGAACTACTCGTGCGCCGCGGCGAAGGTCAGAGCCGGGCTTCGTAGTAGGCGTTCAAGGGATGTTCGATGGGCAGACGGTGGAAGCTACCGAACCCCGCCTCGGAGACCAGCGCCTTCATCAACGGTTCGGGCAAGCCCAGCGTGCCCAGGCCGGCGCCCCCCGGCTCGGAGAGCCCCGAGGACATGCAACCCATCACCGACCAGGCGTAGGCGGCCGGGGCGAAGCGCAGGCGCATGTTCTCCTCGAAGGTGGAGGCGGCATTGATGTCGGCGATAAGCCAGGTGCCGTCCTCACGGACCGCCCGGCGGATGGCGGCGGCCGCGGCCGCCGGATTGGTCATGTCGTGGAGGCAATCGAATGTGACGACGAGGTCGAACGTGGGCGCCGCCGGCAGCGGGTCCGTGGCAGCGTCGTGGAAGGTCACATTCGTCACTCCGGCCGCAGCCGCGTTCTCTGCTCCGCGGGCGAGGGCGAGGGTCGAGATGTCGTACCCATGGAAGCATGACCTCGGGAAGGCCTTCGCCATCTCGATCAGCGCGACCCCGGACCCACAGCCAACGTCTGCGACGTCGCCGCCCGCCCCGAGCTTCGCCACGACCCCATCGAGCGCGGGGAGGAAGGCCTGGACGAGCATCGTGCGGTGGGTGGGGCCAAGTTGGCGCTCCACGGTGCGGACCGCGTTGGGGCCGCGGCCGTCGAAGCCGATACCGAGCCCGGTGTGAAAGGCCTCGGCGATCCGGGGCAGCACCGCCGTCCGCTCGGGCAGGCCGTCGAAGCTACCGATCATCGAAAACGGGTTCGCCTCATCCACCAGGACGAGGGCTGTTTCCGGCGAGAGCGTGAAGCGGCCGTCATCGTAGTCGAGGATACCCGCGGCGGCCTGCTGGCGGAGCCACTCCCGCAGCCAGCGTTCCTGAAGGCCGCTGCGGGTGGCCAGGTCCTCACTGCTCAGCGGCCCGGCGCCGCGCATCGCCGCGTAGATGCCGAGGGCGTCGCCGAGGTAGACCATCGCACTGACGGCGAGGCCGGTGGAGTACCCGCCCAGGAGGCCGGCCTTCGCCCGCACCTTCTCCATATCGATCCCATCCATTGATGCTGCCATGCGCTTCCCCCTGCAACCCGGATTCTAGCTGACCTGTCCCGCGCACGCCGTTGCCTGTAAAGTCCCAGCTATCTCGCAATTCAGTTTGGAGTCGTGAATGGCCACCTTCCAGAACCTCGAAATCGACCGCGTCGGCACGGACGGCCGTATCGCGCGCATCGCCCTGAACCGCCCGGAGAAGATGAACGCCCTCTCCCAGGAGCTCCTCTTCGAGCTGAACGACGCCCTCCACGACCTGGAAGCCGACGACTCGGCCCGCGTCATTATCCTCCGCGGCAATGGACGGACCTTCTGCGCCGGGTATGACCTGACGCCGCCGCGGGGGCAGGGGGCCGACGGGGTTGTCCGCCGCCACCGGTCCGTGGACGAAAAGGGCCGCCGGCTGGCGATGGGCATCCGCACCGGCATGCAGCAGATCACGGACATCCAGATGTACTTCTGGAACATGGCGAAGGTGACGATCGCCCAGATCCACGGTTACGCCCTGGCGGGAGGCTGCGAACTGGCGATGATGGCGGATATGGTCGTCGCCGCCGAGGACGCGCAGATGGGACACCCTGGTGTCCGCGGCCTGGGCGTGGCCCGGAATGGGGTCATCTGGCCGCTCGTGATCGGGATGCGGAAGGCGAAAGAGCTGTACTACCAGGGCTCCTCGATCACCGGTGTGGAGGCCGAGAAGATCGGCATGATCAACCACTGCTGGCCGAAAGAGGAGCTGGAGGCCCGGACGATCGAGTTCGCCGACCGGATCGCCAACCTGACCGCCGACCACCTGGCGATCCTGAAGGTCAACATGAACCGGTTCTACGAGAACATGGGCATCTACTCGTCCGTACGCAGTTCGACGGACCTCGACGCGATGGGCCAGTTCACGGCCGAGTCCTATCTCTGGCAGGACAAGGTGAAAGAGTCGTTCGAGGCCGGGACCGGGCTGAAGGGTGCCCTCGACTGGCGGGACGGCCGCTACCGGGACTATCGCCAGAAGGTGTGACCGCGGCCGGGCGTTGAGGGACGATGCTGTCTGATATGATGCCGGCGGAGGCATCATCATGAGCATCGCCCAGGGCACGAAAGGTGCCGCCCCGGCGGGCCCAGCGTGGCATCGGGTGCCAAGAAATCGCTCCGGCGCAACCACACGCACGACGCTCGCGCTGGACGTGGACCTGCTGGCGGCCGTCGATGCCGAAGTCCTGCGCGGCGCGGCAAGGGGCCGCTCGGAGTTCATCAACGCCGCTGTCCTGGCCGAGCTGAAGCGCAGGGAGAGCCAGGCGGTGGACGTCGCGTTTCGGTCGATGGCGGACGATGTCGTCTACCTCGCTGAAATGCGCCAGATCGACGCCGAGTTCGCCAGCGCTGACGCTGAGACCTCGCACGAGATCGGACCAGACCCCGGGCTATCCTCCGAATGAACCGGGGCGACATCTACCTGGCCCGCCTCGACCCCATCGAGGGCTCCGGGCAGGCGGGCGAACGGCCGGTAGTCATTGTCAGCCGTACCTCATTGAATGAAGCGGTACAGCGCGTCGTCGCAGTGCCCCTCACCACCTACCGGGGCCGCCCGCTGTACCCGGGACAGGTACGCATCCCCGCGATCGTCCCAGGGTTGACCCGCGAGTCGGTTGTCCTTTGCGAGCAGATCCGCGCCCTCGTGAAGTCGCGCCTCCTGCGCCGCCTCGGGGCGCTCCCGCCTGCCCTGATGGCGGAGGTCGATCAAGCACTCGCGCACGTGCTCGATCTCGGATACCAATAGCCGTCAGGCAAGCCGGGGGTGTGACCCCGGACGGCAACGGACGCCGTCCTCTCGGCACCGCGACGCTACCCAACGAGCCACCAGGCGAGGGCGGCACCGGCACCCGCCGAAGCGAGGACGCCGAGCGCGAGTGTGACTGGTGCGAATCCGCGGAGTAGGCGCCCGCCCGGCGGCGGCCGTTCTTGCCCACGGGCACGATCGGCCGCTGGGTGCGGACCGGCGCCAGGGAAACCGCCGGGCTCAGGCGGCTGGACCGCTTCCCCGCGCCAAGGGGGAGCATGACGGCTATATACGCGACGTCTGGCTGCTTCGCCGCTGACTCGATCATCCACGGTAGTCCAGCGATGCGTGCGAGTTCGTCATCAAAGTCCGGGCATCGTTCCATGCGAGGTCGCAGGACCTCAAGCAGCGCGCTCGCACGCCGTGCGGGGAGCCTTTCTGTGGCCGGCCCGATGGCGCCCTCCGTGACGGCGTAGTCGGCCGACCGAAATCCGGCTCCCGCGGCCCACGCGATGAACGCTTTGGCCGCCGGTTCGATACCAAGCACAAGACCACCCGGGGAGAGCAAGGGACGCGAACGGAGCGCGAAGTCCACGGCGTCCCGACGTGAGATGCCGCCGCCCCAACCGTACGGGAAGCATGCCGACAGGAGGATGACGTCGAACGTCCCGGGGACGCCGATTTCGCCCGAGAGGACGGCGTCGTAGGTCCCGGCCACGACCGCGAGTCCCTTTCGCGGCCGCATGAGCGGGAAGGCGCGCATCTCAGCGCTGGGCTCGATGGCGACCACCTCGGCATCACGAATCCCAACGGCTTCAAGGGCCAGCAACGTCGCCCCCGACCCGGCTCCGAGGTCGAGCAAGCGGACGGGCGGGTGGCTACGCAGGTTTTGACGCAGCAACGCGGCGATCGAAGCTGCACGTTGGACGAGATAGAGGAATCCGTAGGCCGTAGCGACTCCGCGGACACCGTAATCGGGCTCATCGCCGCGGCGTAGCCCGATGAGCTGACGGTAACCGGCGGCCACCTCGCAGGGGTCGAGCCCGCGCTCGCGGATGTCTTCCTCGATGGCCGCCACCGCCCCGGCGTCGATCACAGCGACCACCTCCGCCCAGGTGCGATCGGGCGGGCCGCTCATGGCGGTGGTGCGAATCCCGCCGCACCTTCCAGGAGAGGCACGGGTGCCAGGGCGGCGCGAATTGCGTCACGCGCCGCGGCGTAGCGGGCTCCGGTCCAGCCGTCATCTCGCACGACCCTCGTCAAGGTCGCGCTGGCGGTGGTCGCCCGAAAACGGCCGCCGCCCTGGTGGAGGAACTGCGTCACGTACTCGGCCGCCTCCAGCTCGGCCAGCCGCCGGCCGAACGCGTCCGCGTCGCGGAGGGGCAGCATCGGAGCAACCGAGACACCGATCGGGATGCCGACAGCCCGGAGCTGCTCGAGCGCAGCGAATCGTGCTTCGATGGGCGGACACGAGGGTTCGTAGCGCCGTCGGACACCTTCGTCGTCGGTCGTGACGGTCATGCTCACGCGGACATGGGAGAATTGGCGCAGCAGATCGATGTCCCGGGTCACCAGCGGACTCCTCGTCTGGACCGTCAGCCGCGGTTGGACCGGCAGGAGCGCTTCCAGGACACGTCGCGTCAGACCAGCGCCCGCTTCGACTGGCTGATACGGGTCAGTGACGCTTGAAAGGTAGACGCTATCGCCCGGCGCAAGGCGGCATGACGGTGACCGGGCGCGCGTGGCCTTTTCGATGAGAGCCACCGCGTTCTCCTTGACCTTCACCCAGCGGCCCCAGGCATCGCGCGCCATCTCCGTTGGGGCAAAGGAGCGTGCGTAGCAGTAGTCGCAGCCGAAACCGCAACCGCTATACGGGTTGAGCACCCATCGGTATGCCTTCATGAAGCCGGACGCCGGCCGGAGGATCGAGGCCGACTCAATGTACTCCACGCTCCGGGCCCCTTGCCGCGGCAAGCCGGGAGCGGGGCTGGGCACAGCGAATCCACCAAGTGTGAGTTGGAGGGCGGTCATTATCGAACAGGATATGCCCGGACTCTGGACAGAACAAGTGTTCTTTGCGCCTGGGCGATGCGGGCCCTGCCGCCGTTCATGAAGGGGAGTTCACCGCTCTACCAGCAGTGATATCCGCGACAGCCACGCGAGCGTAGACGCTGACGGCCGCGAGCCATGGGAAGTTCAGGGAGTTCCCACTTCACGGTTCGGCCTGCACCGTCGATGCTGAGCACTGGCGTACCCGCCCGGAACCTTGGTGCGCCGCCCGGAGAATCCTTATGACCACACTACCGCGCCGCACACAGGGCATGCTCGTCACCGCTGGCCTGGCGATCGTGGCCGCCGTAGTCGGCGCCGTCATCCTCTTCAGTTCGAGCAAAGCGAACAACGTGGACCTGACGGCAGCCGGCCTCGTACCCGAGGACGCCGTCCTCTACGCGGGGTTCAATACCGACCTTTCGTCCGGGCAATGGGTCTCGGCCTTCAAACTGGTCGAGCGGCTTGGCCAGGAAGACCCGGAGGGCGAGCTCAAGCGGGCACTGGCCGAAGACGGGACCCTTGACTGGGACGAGGATGTCGCGCCCTTCCTCGGCGGCGACGCGGCCGTCTTCATGACGTCGTTGACGGAAACCGACGAGTTCACAAACGGCGCCGTCATCGTGCGCTGTAAGGACGCGGGCAAGGCGCTGGCCGCCCTCATTCGCCAGGCCGACACCAGCTTCACGAAGAAGACCTACGGCGGTTTCGAGTATCAGATAGGCCTCGACGGCGAAGGCTATGTCGTCGTGATCGGTGACCACCTCGTCGTCAGCGGGAGCGAAGAGACGCTGAAATCCGTGATCGACGTGAAGAACGGGAAGACGAAGTCGATCGCAAACCTTGAGGCGTTCAAGGCGCTGCGCGACGACCTCACGCGGGACTTCATCGCGTTCGTCTACGTGGACACGAAACGGGTGATCGACGACACGTTCCTGGCTGAGCCAATCCTCCGCGAGGCCTTCGACAAGGCCGCCTCACAGGACATCCTCCTCAAGCCGTTCGCCGCAGCCGTGACCGCAGCGAACGCCGGATTCGCCGCCCAGGCTGCCACGGGCGCGGAGGGAGCCGCTGCCGACGCCATGAAACCGCGGGAGTCGCGGTTCGCGAAGATGGTCCCGGCGCGGACGACGATCTTCTTCTCGACGGCTGGCCTCGCGAAGACGTGGGCCGACACCACCGCGGGCGGCGCGCGCAAGGAGATTGACGACGCGCTCGCCAGTGGGCCCTTCGGCACGCTCGAAGACGCGCTTCGCGAAGCGGGCCGCCCGCTCGGGCTGGACAGCATCGAGGAGGTCATCGCCCTGCTGACCGGCGAGACCGCGGTCGCCGTCTGGATGGAAGACAGCACCACCGACTCAGCCGAGGGACTGCTCTTGGCCGAAGTCGCCGACGAGGCAAAGGCCCGCGACGTCCTCAAGAAGCTCTTCGCGAAGTCGCAGTCACGGATCGAAACGATCGCGGGCAAGGAAGTGGTCCTGGCCCGGAACGGCAACGACGCTGCCGCCTACGTGGTCGCAGACGGCTACGCGCTGATCGGTACCGAGGCCGCCGTGCGGGCGGTGCTGGACGGTGGGCCCAACCTCGCGGGCGCGGCCAAATACCAGCACACCAGGAAGGCGCTTTCGACGCCCATGGGCAGCTTCCTCTACCTCGACATGCATGCGCTGCTGTTGAGCGACGCGGCGAGCAGCGCCGTACCCGTCGATGCGGTGGCGGAGAACCTCGAAGGCTTTATCGTCAACTATGTGCAGGATGGTGGCCTTGCCCGGGTTTCGGCTGTGCTTTCCGTGAAGGAGTGAGGAGTGGATCTGCGCCGCGCCGTTGCCTCGGGCTGTAGCCTGGCCGCCGGGCCGCTTGCGATGGTGGGGTTCTTCCTCCCCTGGGCCGACGGGCCAGGCGTGCTCTCCAGCACGACCTTCTCAGGCTTCTCCCTGGTCCGCTTCACGGGGCACCTGCGTCAGCTCGACCTGAGCCTGGCGCAGGGCGGCCTCCTCTGGCTGGTGCGCCTTGCTATCCTCGCCGTGCCCATCGCCGCAGCCTGGCAGGCCGCGCTGGCGCCCCGGCTGCGGTGGCACGTGGCGTACACCTGGAGCGGCTGGTACCTCGTGGCCTTCGCGTGCGTTGCGCTTGCGATGGGTCTCTGGCGGGTGGGTCTCACCGGGCCACCGTCGGGGCTGGCGCTCATCGCGGCGGCCGCACTCTGCTTCGTGGCCGGGCAGCTTGCCGGGCACCGGCTGGACGAGGCAGGATCCGCCGCCCCGTTCGCTCGCTGACAGCCGTGACCCACGACAGTGGCCGCGACGATCGCCTCCGTAAGGGACTTCACGCTGGCCGGCGATGCCGCCTGCTGGCGGCCACCACGGCGGCAACGCCGAAGACACCAGAACCGCCAGCCACCCCAATCGCCAGCCACGCCAGTCCAGGCAGGACCGCGCTGTCGCGGGCGCTGCCAACTGGCACTTCGATAGACGGCTTCGGCGGCACCGCGGCGGCCGCAGCCGAGACGGGGACCCTGCTCGCGGCCTGGAGCCTGCCGTCACCGACGATGACGACCCCGACCATCCCAGGGTGAAGCGTGCAGGCATAGGGATATGTACCCGACGCGGGGAAGAGGACATCGGCGGCCGCGCCGGAGACAACGTTGCCCTCGACGGACCACGTCTGGCCGATCACGACATGTAGGTAGGGATCCTTGTTCTGGAAGCGCACCCGGGTGCCAGGCTCCACCCGGAGGACGGTCGGCGAAAAGCAACCCGCCATGCTCACTTCAGACCCGTGAGCTTCGTTTTCTGGGGCCCCGTGACAGCCGCCCCCACCCGCGGACGCAGAATCGAGACCGGCGGCGAAAAGCGACGACGCGATCACCGTGAAGATCGAAACGACCCGAGTGCGGTTCTTCCAGGACCTCATGGCCTTACCCTCCAGCATTACATCCTCTACACCTGCCGTTTCGACGCGGTTCCCTCACGGCAGTGAGGCGGCGATCGCTAAGGCCTCCTCCCTGGTGAGGGTCTCGGTCTCCAGCCGGTAGTTGAGCCGGCTCCCCCGCCAAACGAGCGTCTTTCCGGGGACGGTGCGTTCTGAGCCAACGGCGACGCTGCCATCCTCGCCCAGGAACCGGACGATGTGCGGTTCGGAGAGCCAGTAGGCGGGGCGCCCGCCTACCTCGAGCTCTTCGAGGGCCTCCGTCGTCTTGCCGAACGCCGTCTTTTCGAAGATGGGGCTATCGACTTCCCAGAGGTCGAAGGCGGCGTAATGGAGGATGACGACAGGCACCCCGAGGTAGGTCGCGATGTAGTACGCGAGCGGCTCGCCGAGGCCCGGTGGTTCGGCGGGCGAGAATCCCAACCGCGAGGTCACGGCCTCCTTCGTCGTCAGTGTGGCGATCTCGGCGAGCGGCCGAGGCGCCGGGAGGGGCGTCGGCGTCACGCCCGGGGCTGGCGGCGGGATGAGCTCGATTCGCTCGCCCTCTACGGCAAGGCCAAGGAAGTCAGCAACGGCGTCCCGCGCTTCGCGTGAGCCGATGAGCAATCCCGCGGTGGCCAGGGCGAGCGCGGCGATGGCAGCGAGAACGGGACGAAGCACCCGCCGCGATGAGTGGCGGGGCACCGGGTCGGCGGGAAGTCGCGCCATCACCCCGGACACGATGTCCGGCGATGCCGGGAAGACGGCAGAACGGGCGGTGGTTTGGAGGAGTCTCTCTTCCCAGCGGTCAGGCTCAGGCATGGTCCCCTCCGGCGGGCCGTAGCGACGGGTACTGCTCCTCGATCACGGCCCGCAGCCGCGCCCCGGCGCGGTGCAGGCGAGACTTGACCGTCCCCGGCGGCTTGCCGATCGCTGCAGCGATCTCCCGCTCGGGCAGGTCGAGGAACCAGCGCAGATAGAGCACGACACGGTCCTCCTCTGAGAGTTCGCGCATGGCCCGCCAGAGGAGGCGCTGCCCTTCGGACTCCTCCGCGAGCAGGGCTGGTTGCGGCGGGTCCTCCGGCCGCAGGCGGCTAAACCGGGCGATCACGCCCTGGCGCCGCCCCCGCGACCGCACGGCGTTCAGGGCCGCGTTCGTGACAATGCGCAGGAGCCACGGCCGAAACGGCTCACCGGCCCGGAACCTGTCGAGCGCGCCATAAGCACGGATGAACGCCTCCTGGGCAACGTCCTCGGCGGCAGCCGGGTCGTGCGTAATCAAAAAGGCCGTGCGGAACGCGACCGCCTGGTACCGTTCGACCAGCATGGCGAACGCCTGGCGGTCACCACCGCAGGCAGCGCGGACGGCCCTGTCGTCATCGTTTTCGGGGTGCACCTGAGTGTTGTACACCGCACACGCACCGGCGGTTCCGCCATGGCAGAATCGCCCGATGGAGCCAGTGTTTTTCGAGTCGCCGGACGCATTTCGGACGTGGCTGGCCGAAAACCACGCGGAAGAAGCCGTGATCTGGCTGGGGTACTGGAAGAAGGGCGCCGGGAAGACGGGCCTGAGCTACTCCGAGGCGCTCGACGAGGCACTCTGCTTCGGTTGGATTGACGGCCAGGTGCGGTCGATCGACGAGACGGCGTACATGCAGCGTTGGACGCCGCGGAAGCGGGGCAGCATCTGGAGCAACGTGAACATCGAACGGATGACCGGGCTCATCGCGGCCGGCCGGGCCGCACCGGCGGGCCTGCTCGCTTTCGAGCAGCGCACGGCGGAGCGATCAGGTGTGTACTCGCACGAACAGTCGGAAGCCGAATTCGAGGCCAGCCAAGAGGCGGCCTTGCGCGCCGATGCGGGCGCGTGGGCGTTCTGGGAAGGGCAGCCGCCCTCCTATCGCCAGGCCGCAACCTGGTGGGTGATCAGCGCGAAACGAGGGGAGACGCGGGCCCGCCGCCTCGATCAACTGGCTGCAGCCTGCCAGGCTGGCCGGAGGCTCACCCAGTTCGTTAGCCCGGGCCGCCGCACGGAGTAGCGTTGGGGTAGACTTCGACCGATGTCCGAGAGACCTGCGCCTGACTACGCACTCCTCGACCGCCTGGGCGCGGCTGGCGCGATCTTCTATCCTCGCGACGACCAATCGCCGTGCCCGCCAGGGGCATCTGACCATCGGCTCCCCGTGCCCGGGGCTGTCCTGGCGGCCCGCTTCTACCGGGCAGACCCGGCCTACCCGACCGTCGTCTTCTTCCACGGCAACGGCGAAGTGATCGCCGACTACGACGAGATGGCGCGGGTGTACCACGGCCGCGCCGGCACGAACCTGGTGGTCGTTGATTTCCGCGCGTACGGGCAGAGCACCGGCCGCCCAACCTTCGCGACCCTGGTTGAGGACGCGCTGCCGGTGGCCGCCCAACTTCATTCGTTGCTCGACACCGAAGCGTTCGTTGGGCGCCGCTACGTCATGGGACGGAGCCTTGGCGCACACCCCGCACTCGAAATCGCCGCAAACGGAGCTGCGGGCTTCTCCGGCCTGATCATCGAAAGCGGCGCAGGGATGCTGCGGCG